>CAYWJF010000001.1:0-6806 GCA_964458545.1 uncultured Oscillospiraceae bacterium
AGCGCGTTTACCTCGGCGCGAAGGTGCTCGGTGGAGGCTGTGTCCGTAGCGTAAAGACCGCCGCGCATTATCACCCGGTCGCCCTCCTTTACGCCCTCAGAGAAGAGCTCGCGCGGCTTTCTTACGGTGTTGCCCTCGTCGTCCACAAGGATTACCCGTTCTTCCTCAAAGCGGTCTATGCTCATTCCCATCTATGCCGCCTCCGTTTCAACAGTAAGGCTTTCGCCGTCGGTGGTAAAGGTTATTGTTCCGTCAAGGTCGGTGCGAAGGGTTTTGCCACCCGCGTTCTTTATTCGCTCAAGCACCTGCTCCTTCGGGTAGCCGTACTCGTTATCTATCCCGCAGGTTATAACAACGCATTCGGGCTTTGCCGCTGCGAGAAGGTTGTTGCCCGTCGCGTACTTTGTGCCGTGGTGTCCCGCTTTAAGTACGTCGCAGGAAAGACGTTTTCCGAAGCTATCGGAAAGCGCGTCCTCCACTTCAAACTCCGCGTCGCCCATAAATAAGAAGGAACTCTCACCCACGGTGTATTTAAGCACAAGCGAGCAGTTGTTCAGGTCGCTCCCGCCACCCGCGAAGAATACCTCGAAGCAGCCCTTGCCGAGCGTTATCGTGTCGCCCACGGCGGGTACAGTCACGGGCGTATTCGTTCTATCTATAGTCTTTAATAGATTTATGTAGGTTGCGTTCGTTGGGGTAAGTTCACTTGGAACATAGGTGAAGATAACCTCTTCGACGGAGTAATCGTTAACAAGCGTCTGCATTGAGCCGATATGGTCGGTGTGGGGGTGGGTCGCGATAAGGTAATCTATCTTATCTATCCCCCGCCTTTCAAGAAAATCGAGCACCCGCCGAACCTCAGCGTATTCGCCCGTGTCTATTACCGCTGTTTTGCCGTTGTCTTCTATTACAATACAGTCGCCCTGCCCGACGTAAAGAAAGCTTACTCGCACGTCGCTCGTCACAACGGCTTCGTCGGAGTTTCCGTTATCGGCGATATCCTCGGGCGTTTTCTCCTCGTTCGCGGTAATACCGAAGGCGGCGTAAACGTCTACCCAAGTTATAGCCTTAGAAACGTAAACAGAATAAAAAAGCCATAATACAGCCGCTACGGCTATTACAGCGAGGAAGATTAAAATGGTCTTCCTCGCGTTTTTCTTGCTGTGATTTTCGCTCATAATACCTCTGAAAGTTTAATCGCCCTGCTTAGAAAGCAAGCGCTCCTGCCACTGTTGACGTGACATAAGTACCGTTCTCGGCTTACTGCCGTCGGCGGGTCCGATAATGCCCATAGATTCCATATCGTCCATTATCCGCGCGGCTCTCGCGTAACCGAGCTTTAGGCGCCTTTGAAGGAAGGAGGTGGAGGCTTGTCCCGCCTCTACCACCACGCCGATAGCCTCTTCAAGCATAGCGTCTGAGTCGTCGTCTGTCGCCTTGCCCTTTTCCTTCGGCGCGTTCTCCTCCATTGAGCGGATAAACTGCTCGTTATACTGCGCGGCGGAGAACTGCTTGAGATACTCGACCACCTTCGCTACCTCCTCCTCGCTTACATAGCAACCCTGTATCCTTATCGGCTTTGGGCTTCCCACGGGAAGGAAGAGCATATCGCCACGCCCTATAAGCTTTTCAGCGCCCGCGCCGTCAAGTATAGTGCGGCTGTCCACCTGCGAGGAGACAGCAAAGGCAATTCTTGTGGGTATATTGTTCTTTATTACGCCCGTAATTACGTCCACGGACGGTCTTTGCGTAGCTACGACAAGGTGTATACCCGCGGCGCGCCCCATCTGGGCTATTCGCTGAATGGAATCCTCCACGTCGCGCGGCGAGGTCATCATTAGGTCGGCAAGCTCGTCTATTACTATAACAATACGCGGCTTCTTTTCGGGGCGAATTTCGTCGTCCGCCATAACCCTTGTTTCGGGGTGCTTCTTCTCGACAATTCCGTTATATTCGTCAATGTTGCGAGCGCCGTATTCCGCGAAGAGCTTGTACCGCCTTAGCATCTCGCCCACGGCTGAGCCAAGCGCGCCCGCCGCTTTATGCGCGTCGGTAACAACGGGCACATAAAGGTGCGGCAGCCCATTATAGCAGTTGAACTCCACTATCTTTGGGTCGATGAGGATAAGCTGTAAATCCTCGGGCTTCGACTTGTAGATAAGGCTTATAAGCATTGAATTGATACAGACGGATTTGCCCATACCCGTTGAGCCCGCAATAAGAAGATGAAGCATCTTCGTAAGGTCGGCTATCTGGGTTTTTCCGCTTATATCGCGCCCAAGCGCGAAGGTGAGCGGCGACGAGGCTCTTGAGAACTGCTCGCTTTCCAGCACCTCGCGAAGCGCAACGGTGTTAACCTCTTTGTTCGGTATCTCAATTCCCACCGCCGCCTTGCCGGGAATGGGAGCCTCTATTCTTACGCCCGACGCCGCGAGGTTAAGCGCGATATCGTCGGCGAGGTTGACTATGCGGCTTAGGCGAACGCCAGCTTCTGGCTGTAGCTCATATCGGGTAACGGCGGGTCCGCGTGAAATATCTACGACCTTTGTTTTAACGCCGAAGCTTTCAAGCGCATTTACAAGCAAATCGGCGTTTGCTCGAAGCTCTCGCGTAGCGTCTGCGGTGGATTTTACCGTACCCCTTTTAAGCAGGCTGATTGGCGGCGCTTTGTATTCCGCCGAAAGCCTCTCAGCCTCGCGGCGGTCATCAAAATCGTAGGCGGACGAAGCTTGCGGAGCTCCGCTCGCCGCCTTGCGGACAAGCTCGTCCACACTCGCTTCCTTGCCCTTTGAAAAATCGGTGAAAAGGCGGTTTACCTTTTCCTCCTGCTCGAAAACGGGCGCTACCACCTCGGCGGCGGGTCCGTTCTTTCCGCGCTCAATTACATTTACGTCAAGCCCACCGTTCTTGGGGTCAAACTCAGGTCCGAGCGGTATATCTATCTTGCTGTTTGAAGCCGCCGCGGGCGGGGCAGTTACGGGCGGCGCAGGCGCGACGCCCACCGTATCGACGGGAAGGTCTATTTTGGAATTACTCGGTGAAACAACGGGTATGTCTATCGCGCTCTTCTTTCTTCCTCTTATAGGTTTAGCGTCAATTGGTATGTCTATACGCGCGGGCTCTGCGGGCGCGGGGTTAATTTCTTCCTCTTCTGCGAGAAGCTCCGCTTCCTCTGCGGCTATTCTGCGGCGCTCCTTTATTGCGTCCACGGGCTTCTTCACGCCGTTAACGAGGTCAATTATCGTTTTGCCCGTAATTAGCATTAACGCCAACAGTATAAGCAAGCAAACAAGTATCTTCGCCGCGACCTCACCGCAACCGAGCTCTAAAAGCCAGCCGAGTGGGAAGGAGAAAACTCCGCCGCCGCCACGCTCGGTACCATACTTATAAAGAAAGCTTACGACGGTAAGCACAGGCGTATCAGCAACGGGCTTATATGGGCTAAAAGCGTAAAGCGCGCCCGAAACGGAGAAGGCGAGGAAAACGAATTTTGCTATCCTTCCCGAAGCGGAAAGCTTGTCGTAAGCTACGCGGACGGCTATGTAGATAACGCAGGGGCCTACCGCGTAGGCAAGCACACCCGTAAGCCCGAAAATTACGTTGCGAAGCGTTTCCCATACGCTCTCGCCCGGTATAAAGACAAGCGCGGTAAGTATCAGCCCTACGGCGAAAAGCCATATAGCCGTACCTTGAGTGCGCGCCGCCTTCTTTCTTTTTACTTCCTCCGCGCGGCGTTTGCGCTCCGTCTCTGTCTTAGAGGGTCTTCCGCGCTTAGACGAACTGTTTGCCATCTACTTTACCCCTTGATTTAAGAGATTTGTTACAAAAACGGGAATGGTGCTTCCCGTGAAATACTCGATTGCGCCGAGGATAAGAACGATAACGCCGAGAACAAGCGTATAATATGCGAAAATTCCGAAGTGGTCGGTCTTAATAAGCCAGCTTATAAGCTTGATTGCGCCGAGCCCGACTATAGCCGAGGTAATTACGCCGACGAGCAGCGGAAGCATATCTATTTCAATGCCCGCTTCGAGCGCGTCGAGAAGCTCGACGAAGCTTGCCGCCATTATGGCGGGTATGCCCATTATAAACGAGAATTTTACGGTGAACTCACGCGAAAAACCGCTTAACAACCCGACAGAGATGGTCGAGCCTGAGCGGGAAACGCCCGGAAGCGCCGCGAAGCCCTGAAAGAAACCTATACGAAGTGCCTCGCGCGGCTTCATATCCACAGCGGTCTTCTTGCCCTTAACGCACTTGTCGGCAAGGAACAAAAGCGTACCCGTAAAGAGGAAGCAGACCCCTTCCACGATAATATCGCTATCCTCGGAAAGCGCGGTGAAGTAGTCTTTAACAAGATAAAAAAGCAGAAGCGGAACGAGCGAAAGGATAATCATTATCATTGCCTTGCGTTCCTCGCCGCTTTCGGAATACTTAAATTTACCCTTGAAAATATCGCCTATAGTCTTGAAGAACTCTCCAACTATCGCCCAGATATCCTTCCAGAAGGCTATGAACACGGCTATTAGCGTGCCGACGTGAAGCATAACCGTAAAGAACAGCGCGTTCTCGCCGTTAAGCCCGAAGAAATGCTGAAAAAGTGAAAGATGTCCGTCGCTCGAAACTGGCAGAAACTCGGTAAGCCCCTGTATCAAGCCCTGAAAGAAGCCGTCTAATACGCTCATTATGTACCTCGCAAGTGAATATGTATTTCGCGGCAGAGCCGCGCATTTCGCTTTATATATAATATCATAAAGGAATAAGATTTAAAACTTCTTTTTTCGTCTCTTGATTTTTGAATTGAGATATCTCATAGCGTCCTTTAGGCTACCCGTCGCGTCAATAAGTCCCTCTTTTACCGCCTGCTCGCCGTCGAGCACCGTGCCGACGTCGAGTACAAGCTCGCCCGTCTTGAAAAGAAGCTTATTAAAACGCTCGGGCGTGATATTTGAATTATCGCATATAAAACCTGTTATTCTCTCCTGCATTTTGTCGAAGTGCCTCATTGTCTGCGGAACGCCGAGCACCATTCCGTTCGTGCGAACTGGGTGTACCGTCATAGTGGCGGTCGGCGCTATAAAGGATTTTTGCGCGCTGACGGCGAGAGGTATGCCAATAGAGTGTCCGCCACCGAGAACAAGGGAAACGGTGGGCTTCTTCATTCCCGCGATAAGCTCCGCTATCGCAAGACCTGCCTCCACGTCGCCGCCGACGGTATTGAGTATTATTAAGAGCCCCTCTATTTCGGGGTCCTCTTCAATCGCGACAAGCAGCGGTATCACATGCTCGTACTTGGTTGATTTTGTTCCCGACGGAAGCTCGGTGTGCCCCTCCACCTGCCCGACTATAGTTAGGCAGTGTACAGGATATCGTCCCTTCGTCTTGTCTACCGACGACGTTTCAAATAAAAGCTCCTTGTCGAGTATGGCGTTTTCTTCGCCCTCGCCGTCGTTTTTGTTCTTGCCCTTTTTATCGCTTTCGGGCTTCTCGTTCTTCTTCGCTGTCAAAAGCCACACCTCCGTTTTTTCTTATTTTCTCCTTTACTATTAAAAATATCCCGAAAATATTACGTTAAGTAATTGACAAACTTGTTTATAAAGTTTAAATTGTTATAGTGAAATACATAACAATCGGGAGGCAAAACTTTGGGATATAATGTTGCGCAAAAGGTGCTTATCCCTCATATCGTAGAGGGCGAGCTTGGAAAATCCGCCGAGCTTGGAATCAGAATCGACCAGACACTCACGCAGGACGCCACGGGCACTATGGCTTATCTCCAGTTCGAGGCTATGGGGATACCGCGTGTAAAGACCGAGCTTTCGGTCGCTTATATTGACCACAACACCCTACAGTCGGGCTTTGAGAACGCCGACGACCACGCTTTTATAAGAACAATAGCGAAGAAGCACGGCATACGCTACTCCCGTCCCGGCAACGGAATATGCCACCAGCTTCACCTTGAGCGGTTCGGCAAGCCCGGGAAAACCCTTATCGGCTCAGACAGCCACACCCCCACGGGCGGTGGCATTGGTATGCTCGCTTTCGGCGCGGGCGGTCTTGACGTAGCGGTAGCTATGGGCGGCGGCACCTACTATATCGCCCAACCGAAAACGGTCGGCGTAAATCTCACGGGGGCGCTTCAAGGCGGCGTAGGCGCTAAAGACATAATACTTGAAGTCTTGCGCGTACTCTCCGTTAAGGGCGGCGTAGGCAGAATAATAGAATACCGCGGCGAGGGCGTAAAATCTCTTTCCGTTCCCGAGCGCGCGACAATAACGAATATGGGCGCCGAGCTCGGCGCTACAACCTCAATCTTCCCGAGCGACGACACAACAAAAGCCTTCTTGAAGGCGCAGGGGCGCGAAGCGGACTTTACCGAAATTCTCGCCGACTCCGACGCCGCTTATGACGAGGAAATAACAATAGACCTCACCGCGCTCGCTCCGCGCTGCGCGTGCCCACATATGCCCGACAACGTAAAGAGCGTTAAGGAGCTTGAGGGCTTGAAGGTTGACCAGTGCTGCATAGGCTCCTGCACCAATTCGTCGCTCTTCGATATGTTAAAGGTAGCAAAGATACTTAAAGGCAGGACGATAGCCGACGGCGTTTCGCTCGTTATCTCTCCGGGTTCGCGACAGGTGCTCGAAATGCTAAGCGAATGCGGCGCGCTTTCCGACATACTTGAGGCGGGCGCGCGGGTGCTTGAATGCGCCTGTGGTCCGTGTATAGGTATGGGGCAAGCGCCCCAAAGCGGTGGCATAAGCCTTCGCACTTTTAATCGCAATTTTGAAGGGCGAAGCGGAACG
>CAYWJF010000001.1:6816-15040 GCA_964458545.1 uncultured Oscillospiraceae bacterium
AGGACGCGCAAATCTACCTCGTAAGCCCCGAAACCGCCGCCGTAAGCGCCATTACGGGCGTGCTTACCGACGCGCGCGAGATGTGTAAAGGACTCACGGTAGAGATGCCGAGCAGCTTCAAAATAAACGACAATATGATAATTCTGCCCGCAAGCGAAAAGGACGCGGCGGAAATAGAGGTAAGAAGAGGTCCTAATATTAAGCCCTTCCCGATAGCTAAGGCGCCAGAGGAAACTCTCAACGCCGCGGTAACGCTAAAGGTTGGCGACAATATAACCACCGACCACATAATGCCCGCGGGCGCGAAGATTTTACCGCTTCGCTCGAACATTCCCGAAATGTCGAAGCACTGCTTCACCCGCTGCGACGAGGACTTCCCCCCGCGCGCGCTAAAAACGGGCGACGGAATAATTATCGGCGGCGAGAACTACGGACAGGGCAGTTCCCGCGAGCACGCGGCGCTTGTTCCGCTCTACCTCGGCACACGCGCTGTTATAGCGAAGAGCTTCGCGCGTATCCACCGCGATAACCTCGTAAACTCGGGCATAATCCCGCTTCTCTTTGAAAGTGAAGCGGATTACGACGCGCTCACCCTCAGCGACGAGCTGACCCTTGAGGGAGTAAAAACCGCGATAGCGAGTGGTGACGAGGTCACGGTGCTTAATAAAACTAAGAACACGCGCTTCAAAGCGAAGATAGAGCTAAGCGCACGTCAACGCGAGATACTCGCAGAGGGCGGGCTTTTAAACCTTACAAAGAAAAAGGCAGGTAATAAATAATGATGATGGATAAAAAGCAGGCTATTGAACGCTTCGAACAGCTGCTCGACTTACAGCTCGCGCGTGTTGAAAAGATGAAAACCGACGGTGATTTCGACGATTATTCAAAGATGGATAAGGTCGTTATCGGCGTAGTCGGCGGCGACGGAATAGGACCCGTTATCTGTCACGAGGCGGAAAGGGTGCTTCGCTTCCTTCTTGACGAGGAGGTAAAGGCTGGCACAATTGAGTTTCGCGATATTGAGGGATTAACCATTGAAAACCGCATAGCGAAAGGCAAGGCAATCCCCGACGACGTGCTCACCGAGCTTAAAAAATGCAACGTTATTCTTAAAGGACCGACCACTACTCCCGACGCAAGCTACAAGGGTGCGAACATAGGTAGCGCAAACGTAGCAATGCGCCGCGAGCTTGACCTATTCGCAAACGTACGCCCCGTGAAAGTACCCGAAAAGGGCATAGACTGGACCTTCTTCCGCGAAAATACCGAGGGCGGCTACGCAGTAGGCGACAAGGGCGTGGAAATCCCCGGGCTTTCGCTCGACTTTGTAGTTACCACAGACGAGGGTACAGACAGAATAGCGCGCCTCGCCTTCGATTTCGCGAAAAAGAACGGCAAAAAGCGCGTCTCCGTAATAACTAAGGCTAACGTAATTAAAGAAACCGACGGAAAGTTCCTTCGCCTTTGCTCTAAGGTCGGCGAGGAGTATCCCGAAATTATTACCGACAGCTGGTACGCGGATATTCTCACGGCGAAGCTTATTGACGAGGAACGCCGTAACCTCTTTGAGGTGGTGGTGCTTCCGAACCTTTACGGCGATATTATCACCGACGAAGCGGCGCAGATACAAGGCGGCGTAGGCACGGCGGGCAGCGCGAACATAGGTAAGCACTACGCTATGTTTGAGGCTATTCACGGCTCGGCTCCGCGTATGGTAGACGAGGGGCGCGATAAGTACGCAGACCCCTGCTCCATGCTTCGCGCGGCGGCGCTGCTTTTAAACCATATCGGCAAAAACGAAAAGGGCGCAAAGCTTGAAAAGGCGCTCGATTACTGTATGTTTGAAAACAAAAAGCTTGCCATAACAGGACGCGATACAGGCTGTACCTGCTCAGAATTCGGCGATTATGTGATGGAAACCATATCGAAAATGTGAGGTGGAAAGATGAAAAACTCCGACTCCGTTTCCCTTCCCGTGGTAAGACGGCTTCCCCGCTACTACCGCTTCCTCTCCGAGCTTAAAAAGAGCGGCATAGTCCGAATCTCTTCAAAGGAGCTTGCGCGGCAGATGAACCTTACCGCCTCGCAGATACGCCAAGACCTCAACTGCTTCGGCGGCTTCGGTCAGCAGGGCTACGGCTACAACGTAGACCAGCTCGCGAGCGAGATTGAAAGGATACTCTGCCTTGACAGCAACCTGCCGACAATACTTATCGGCGTCGGCAACTTAGGACGCGCGCTCTCCTCCTTCCTCTTTGAAGCAAAGGGGATAAAGCTTATAGGGCTCTTTGATAAAACGCCGAAGAACGTTACCGACCAGAACCCCGAGCTTGAGGTTATGAGCACCTCGCGGCTGGACGAATTCTGCGCGGCGAACAAGCCCGTGCTCGCTATTCTTTGCATACCGAGCGAACACGCGCAGGCTATGGCGGAAAAGCTCGTTTCCCTCGGAATACGCGGTTTTTGGAATTTCAGCCACGTCGATTTAAGGCTTTCCGACAACATTAGCGTGGAGAATGTTCACCTCACCGACAGCCTTATGACCCTTTGCTACAACACAAACCAAAAGCTGTAAACAAAAAGCGGGTATTCCCCGCTTTTTTTGTTTTTATGGTATAATAAAGGTACGGCAGAATACGACTTTTTGTTTTACGAGGACGCTATGCAGAAGATTTTTATTGTTGAAGACGATAATACCATAGCCACGCTTTTAAAAGAGAGCCTTGACAAATGGGGCTTCAAGACCTACTTGTGCAAGGATTTTTCCACCGTGCTCGACGAGTTTTTAGCGGTTCAGCCGCACCTCGTGTTGCTCGATATTTCGCTTCCCTATTACAACGGTTTTTACTGGTGCGCCGAGATACGAAAGATAACGCGAACGCCGATTATCTTCGTCTCCTCCCACACGGAAAGTATGGATATTGTAATGGCGGTCAATATGGGCGCGGACGATTATATAACAAAGCCCTTCTTCACCGACGTGCTTATTGCAAAGATTACGGCGGTGCTTCGCCGCGCCTACAACTACGCCGACGACGCGCTTACCCCCGTTATCTCCGCTAAGGGCGCGAGACTTAACCTCGCTACGGGCACCCTATCCTATAATGACACAGAAATAGAACTGACAAAAAACGAGCTTCGCATTCTGAATACCCTAATGGAGAGTAAGAACCGCATAATTTCGCGCGAGGCAATAATGAAAGCTCTTTGGGATTCCGAAAGCTTTATCGACGACAATACCCTTACGGTAAACATAAACCGCCTTAGAACAAAGCTTAAGGAAAACGGTCTTGAGGACTTTATAAGCACTAAGAAAGGGCTTGGGTACTGTATAAATGATTAGGGGATATCTGCGATACCGCCGCACTATGCTCTGCGCGACGATAGCGGCGCTGGGCGTTTTTCCGACGGTAATGCTACTCTGCGGAATTTCACTTAAAATCGTGCTTTACTCGGCGGGCGTTTATCTTTTTATTATCTTCGGCTTCGTCATATTTGACCTTTTCAGGTATTCCGCGAAGGTGCGGCGGCTCGCCGAAATAGAGAGCAACATTACCCGCACGATACACGAGTACCCAGCGAGCGAAAACAATATAGAACAGCTCTATTCTGGGATAATCGCTTCAATTTACCGTCTAATGGACAGCGAGCGGCGCGACCTTATTGCTTCCTACGGCGAGCAGGTCGATTACTACACCATGTGGCTGCACCAGATAAAGACGCCTATTTCGGCTATGCGTCTCGCTATAGAGAACGACGAGCATAAAAACCCCGTATATGAGCAGGAGCTTTTTAAAATTGAACGGTATGTCGAGATGGCGCTTCAATACGTCAAGCTGAAAAATATCGAAAACGACCTTAGGCTTGAGGGATACGACCTCGACGAGATAATTCTTGAATGCGTAAAGAAATACTCAACGCCGTTTATATACAAAAATCTTTCGGTGGACTTCAAGCGAACCGAATTAAATGTAATTACGGATAAGAAGTGGCTTTCCTTTATTATAGAGCAGCTTTTGAGCAACGCCGTAAAGTACACTATGACAGGTGGGCTAAAGATATACAAGGAAGGCTACGGCTTTACCATAGAGGACAGCGGAATAGGCATACGCTCGGAGGATTTAGCTCGTATCTTTGAAAAGGGCTACACGGGCTACAACGGCAGACTTGACGGGCGCGCAAGCGGACTTGGATTATATATGGCGAACAATATAGCCAAAACGCTGAACATTACCCTTTCGGTAAAATCAAAGGTTTCAAAGGGGACGAAAATGACAATAACCTTCTCGAAGCCCGAGGGCTGACGAAGGTTACATAAATGTAAGATTAGACGGAGAAATGTAAGCCAAAGTTATGGCAGTTCATTTCTCCGTTTTCTATAATGTTATTGTAAAAAGTTGAAATCGAAAGGGATTTAAAAATGGAACTTCTCGAGGTTAAACACATTAAAAAGGTCTACAACACCCGCTTCGGCTCACAGCAGTGCGTAGCATTAAAGGACGTAAGCTTCAACGTCGCTGACGGCGAGTTTGTAGCTATTATGGGCGCGTCCGGCTCCGGCAAGACGACGCTGCTTAACATACTCGCGTCGCTCGACAAGCCCACCGAGGGCGAGGTCATTTTAGAGGGCACAAGCTTCAATATTATTAAGGACCGCGAGCTTTCGCAGTTTAGAAGAACTAACCTTGGCTTTGTTTTTCAGGACTTTAACCTACTCGACACCTTCTCGGTAAAGGATAATATACTTCTTCCGTTAGTGCTTTCAAATACGCCTATCGCGACGATGAACGAAAAGCTTGCGCCGATTGTCAAAGGTCTTGGCATAGATACGCTGCTTGAAAAATTCCCCTATGAAATAAGCGGCGGCGAAAAACAGCGCGTTGCGGTTGCCCGCGCCGTCATAACCAACCCGAAGCTTCTTCTTGCGGACGAGCCTACGGGCGCGCTCGATTCAAAGGCGTCGGCTAACCTTCTTAAAAAGTTCAGCGAGCTTAACGCCGCGGGACAGACAATACTTATGGTAACCCATAGCACAAACGCCGCAAGCTACGCAAACCGCGTGATTTTCATTAAGGACGGCGAGCTGTTTAACCAGATTTATAAGGGCGACATGACAAGAAAGGAATTCTTCGACAGAATTATCTCCAGCCTTGCCGTGCTAAGCGACGGGGGTGTTGACATTGGGTAACCGCTTCTACTGGCGGCTTGCGAAGAACAACCTTGTAAGAAACCGCCAGATGTACTTTCCCTACGTTGTGGCGACGGCGATTATGTCGTCTATGTTCTTTATAATTAACAACACACTCGACTCCAAAAGCGTAGACAACGTAAACTACGGCGGAACGCTTGGCTTTATGCTTATGATAGGCAGAGTAATAATGTCGCTGTTTACTATCGGCTTTATGCTCTACATTAACAGCTTTCTCATTAAACGGCGCAAAAAGGAATTTGGACTTTACGGTATACTCGGACTTGAAAAGCGCCACGTCTGCAAAATAGTAAGGATAGAAAGCTTCTTCTTAAACGGAGCCTCTCTGCTTCTCGGTCTCTTCTGCGGCACCGTCTTCGGGCGGCTGATATTTATGGCGCTTATGAAGATAACCACCATAGCGGACGGCGAATTTAAGCTTTCCCTTTCCGCCTACGCGGTAACTGCCGCGATGTTCATAATTATCTTTATAATTTCTACCGTATATAACCAGCTTCAAGTACGTCTCGCAAACCCCATAGACCTTATTAACGGCGAGAAGAAGGGTGAAAAGAAACCTCGCGGTCTTGTGCCTATCTCAATAATCGGCGTTATCTGTCTTCTCACCGCGTACGGCGTTTCGATTTTCACAAAGCTCGGCGCTTTAGCAATTACCCTCTTCTGGCCATGCGTGCTTTTAGTCATTATCGGAACAAGCTGCCTCTTTAGGGCAGGCTGTCAGGTCTTTCTCGGAGCGCTTAAAAAGAATGAAAAATTCTATTATAAGCCCGAAAACTTCATCTCGGTTTCCTCCCTTCGCTACCGTTTAAAGCAGAACGCCTCGGCGCTTTATAATATCTGTATCCTTTGTACAATGGTGCTCGTAACGGTTTCGGGAGTCTGCTCCCTTTACTTCGGGCAGGAATCCATCCTCGCCAAGCAGAACCCCCACGATACCTCGATAGAGATAGCCTACGACAGGCGTCTTGATATGCCCGACACTACCGACGCTGAAAACGCCGTGCGTGAATACGCTAAGGAAACTGGCGTGGAAATTGAGGAAATGTATTCCTACTACGCTATGCGCGACTCTATCGCGCTTGTGGACGGAAAATTTCTTTTTGAGGGCACGAGCGGGGAATATGACGAGCTTGAGGTTGTCAATTACGATAAGATGTACCCGCTGTTTATCATTCTCGAAGATGACTTTAATAAAATATCGGGAAAAGGTATCAGCCTTAAGCCCGAGGAATTATTAGTGCTTACCGATAAGCAGGTGAACGACAACGCGCTTAATATTAACGGAAATCGTTACACGGTAAAGCAGGTACTTTCCGATACCTCCTTTACCCACTGCAAAAACAGCGAGCTCAATAACGGTATATTCTTTGTGGCGCACGACCTTGAAAGCGCGACGGCTCTTCGCTACGCGGTAAACCCCGACCTTCCGACAGATAAGTTCTACGGCGAGTTCACGGGCTACCATGACGTGGTTATTAACTACTCGGGCGGAAGAAGTGAGGCGTTAGAGTTCGGCACAAACGCAGACAACCTTTACTTCGACACGATAAGTACCCAGCTTTCAGGCGCAAGCTACACCTCAACAGATATAAACGTTAACCGCGTGGACAGCAACGTTACCTACGGCGGACTCCTCTTCCTCGGTATCTTCTTCGCGCTTCTCTTCTTGGTCAACACGGTTATTATTATGTACTTCAAGCAGGTAAGCGAGGGCTACGAGGACCGCGAGCGGTTCGTTATCCTTCAAAAGGTCGGCATGAGTGACAAGGAGGTACGCCGCACGATTAACAAGCAGGTAATAACAATGTTCTTCCTGCCGCTCGGCGTTGCGCTTGTTCACCTTCTCGCGGCGAGCAATATGCTCGTGAAGATACTTTCAGCGCTTATTCTTACCGAGTTTTCTACGGTGCTTTTATCTATTCTCATTACGGCGGCGGTCTTCTCGGTTGTGTATGTACTTGTGTTTAACTCTACGGCAAAGGTTTATTACAGACTTGTAAAGTGGTGAAATTAATGGAGATTACAGCGACGCCCGCGAAAAGGCGTGAAAAAAAGAAGATATCTGTTTCGGTAAAGCGTGTTATTGGCGCGGCGCTTGCCCTGCTTTTCTTCGCGGGAACGGCGTTTGCGGCGGGCAAGCTGTATCCGATAGTAGACGGCGGCTACGAAATGTACGCCGAAGCCTTCGATGAGCAGGATTTTCTCTCAACTGTGGCGGATATCCGCGAGGACACAAGCTTCGTTTCGCTCGACAGAATAGACGACGCTTTCCTCGAAAAACTTATAGACGCGGAGGACCACCGCTTCTACTACCATTGTGGAATTGACCTTATCGCACTCGGACGCGCCTTTACAGCGAATATGCTCTGCGGAAGGGTTGTTGAGGGCGGTAGTACGATAACCCAACAGCTCTGCAAAAACCTCTTCTTCTCGCACGAGCAAACCTACGAAAGAAAGGTCGCTGAGGTTTTCACCTCGTTTAGAGTAGAAAATCTGCTTACCAAGGACGAGATACTTGAGCTTTACTGCAACATTATCTACTTTGGCGAGGACTGTTACGGAATTAGCGAAGCGAGTTACCACTACTTCGGCGTTTCCCCCTCAGCGCTTACCGACGAGCAGGCGACGGCGCTTGTAAGAACTATTCCCTCGCCCGAAACAAGAAATCCTAACCAACTATAAATAAACAAAGACCGTTAGGCAACGCAATTTTTATTTTCACAAAAGGAATATACGCGAAGCGGATATTCTCAATAACAAAGACCGTTAGGTAACACCACTTCATTTTTCGTAAAAGGAATATTCGCGAAGCGGATATTTTCAATAACAAAGACCGTTAGGCAACGCCACTTCGATTTTCACAAAAGGAATATACGCGAAGCGGATATTCTCAATAACAAAGACCGTTAGGTAACACCACTTCATTTTTCGTAAAAGGAATATTCGCGAAGCGGATATTTTCAATAACAAAGACCGTTAGGCAACGCCACTTCGATTTTCGTAAAAGGAATATAC
>CAYWJF010000001.1:15140-58045 GCA_964458545.1 uncultured Oscillospiraceae bacterium
GCGAAGCGGATATTCTCAATAACAAAGACCGTTAGGCAACGCCACTTCGATTTTCGTAAAAGGAATATTTGCGAAGCGGATATTCTCAATAACAAAGACCGTTAGGCAACGCCTAACGGTCTTTGTTTATGTTACCTTACAAACAGTAGTCCTACATTATACACCGCGAAAGAAACCAACCACGCTATGCCTGTTTGGGTCGCCATAGCGGCAAGCGCGCCCATAAAGCTATTAAGTTCACGTCTTATCGCCGCCATTGCCGCGACGCACGGCATATACAAAAGCGTGAACACAAGGAAGCTAAATGCCGCGAGCGGCGAGATTATCCCCTGCATGACCGCTGAGAGGCTCTCTGCGCCATTTGCGCCGACCAACACCGTAAGGGTGCTTACCACCGCTTCCTTCGCCGTAAGCCCCGTTAAAAGCGCCGTGGACATACGCCAATCTCCGAACCCGAGAGGCGCGAAGACAGGCGCTATCGCCGTGCCTATTACTCCGAGCATACTTTCTGCGCCGTTTTCAACGGGCACAAGACGGGAATTGAAGGTCTGAAGCACCCAAATCACTATAGTAGCGACGAAGATTATTGTGAACGCCTTTTTTATGAAATCCTTCGCCCGCTCCCACATATGTAGCCCTACGTTTCGTGCCGATGGGAAGCGGTAGGCGGGAAGCTCCATTACAAAGGGCGTAGACTCCGCCTTAAAAATATTCTTAAAGCATAACCCATAAAGCACGCCGATAACCATACCCAAAATGTACAGCGCTATCATAACGAGCGCCTTATGCTCCGCAAAGAAGATATCGGTTATCATAGCGTATATCGGAAGCTTTGCGCTGCAGGACATAAACGGAACAATAAGCATTGTCATCCTTCGGTCGCGGTCGCTCGAAAGGGTTCTTGTCGCCATAATGGCAGGAACGGAGCAGCCGAAGCCAATAACCATAGGCACGAAGGAGCGCCCAGAAAGCCCAAGCTTTCGAAGCAGCTTATCCATTATATATGCGACACGCGCCATATAGCCCGTGTCCTCAAGCACAGACAGAAAGAAGAAAAGTATGAGTATTGTCGGCAGGAAGGAAAGCACGCTTCCCACACCCGCGAAGATACCGTCGATAACAAGCGAGCGGACAAGCTCTGGCGCGTTGACCTTTATTAAAAGCGCCTGCATTCCGTTCGTGGCAAGGGTGATTAAACCCTCCATAACACCCGAAAGGAACTGACCGAGCACCCCGAAGGTAAGCCAGAAGATAAGAAGCATAACAAGGAGAAAAATCGGAATAGCGAAAACGCGGTGGGTAAGTAGCTTATCAAGCTTGACCGAGCGCGCCTGCCCTATCGTCTGCTCCGGCTTAGTGACGTTCGCGCGGCATACGCCGTCAATAAAGGCGTAGCGCATATCCGCAAGCGCTGCCTCACGGTCGGTACCGAGATTTTTCTCCATTACCGAAACGCTAAATTCTATCTGCTTTCTTTCGTCGCTTGAAAGAGAGAGAAGTTTTTCGGTCGGCGCGTCACCCTCGGTAAGCTTCGTCGCGGCGTAACGCTCGGGAAGCCCCGCCTTCTTTGCCTTAGGCGCAATAAGCTTTGCGATTGAGTGTATCGCCTGATGAACCGCGCCGCCCTCGCAGAAATCGACCTTTCTCGGACGTATCTTGTCCTTTGCGTGTTTGACAGCTACAGCTATAAGCTCCTCTATGCCGTCGCCCTTGCTCGCAGAGATTGGCACAACGGGAACACCGAGCGCCTCAGAGAGCCCCGCAAGGTTAATCTCCTGATGATTCTCCTTAACCTCGTCCATCATATTTAGCGCTATTACCGTCGGAATATAAAGCTCCAGCACCTGTAAGGAAAGGTAGAGATTCCTTTCAAGGTTGGTAGCGTCTACTATGTTTATTATCCCGTCTGGGCGCTCATTAATAAGAAAATCCCTCGTTACAACCTCCTCGGAGGTGTAGGGGGAAAGAGAGTATATTCCCGGTAAATCGACTACGGAAGCGTCGGCGTTTTTCACCGCGCCCTCCTTCTTCTCCACCGTGACGCCGGGAAAGTTCCCAACGTGCTGATTAGAGCCGGTGAGCGCGTTGAAAAGTGTCGTCTTGCCGCAGTTTTGGTTGCCTATAAGCGCAAAGGTCAAGCTCATTTATCTTACCGCCTCTTTCATTCCGTAGATACAACCGCTTCCGCAGTCGGCACAGCAGCCGCACTTCTCCTCGGCTATCTCTATGTTCCCCGCGTCCGCCTTTCTTATAGAAAGCTCGTAACCCCTAAGGCACAGTTCCAGCGGGTCGCCGAACGGCGCCATCTTTCTAACCATTATCTTCGTGTTCGGGGTAAGCCCCATATCAAGAAGACGCCTGCGAAGCGCGCCCTCGCCGTTCACCTTGACTATTCTCGCCGTTCTGCCTATCTTAAGCCTGTCTAACGTCATACATCCACCTCCGAACATTATATGCGGTAATTCTCAAGGATATCTTTTGAGTTAGCCTTTGCTAACTCGTTAGTCAAAAATTTAGGGGCGCTTTGAGGCACCCTAAAGTTAGCTGTTGCTAACTATCATTATAATATACCCTAACCGAAATATTGTCAAGCGTTGATTGAATTGCAAAGCTAATTCTGTTATACTTGTTTCAATCTATTAACGGATAGGGGTTTTCTTTGTGAATGTTTATGAATCGGCTGAAAACTACCTTGAAACAATATATGTGCTGAGTAAACGCGGTGACTTTGTGCGCTCGGTGGACGTGGCGGGCGAGCTCGGTTTTTCTAAGCCAAGCGTCAGCCGTGCTATGAAGCTGCTTCGCGAGGACGGCTGTATACTCTTTGAGGACAACGGGCATATTACCCTCACCGAAAAGGGCGAGAAACGTGCCGTGGCGGTCTATAAGCGGCACACGGTATTGACCGATTTTCTTGTGTCTCTCGGCGTAGACGCAAAGGTTGCCGCCGACGACGCTTGCAGAATTGAGCACGTTATCAGCGAGGCAAGCTTTGAGGCGATTGAAAAAAGAATGAAATAGCGTAAGCTTTGACAATGGCGTCGGCGGACGGGGTATTTCTACCCTTTCCCCGACGTTTTTATTATATTCACGTCTTCTTCGGCATAGCATTAAAAAGAAAGCTTACGGAGGAGAATATGTATATTACCTTTAACATTAAACCTATAAAGGCGGCTTTAGCTATAGCCGTTATTGCTTTGCTCTTTGCGCTCCCCTACCTTACCCGAGGGGTGCCCACCGCCGCCACGCCCACGGCTGCACCCGCAAAGACGGTGTATCTCACCTTCGACGACGGTCCGAGCAGATATACCGAGGAGGTTTTGGCGGTTCTCGACAAATACGACGTTAAGGCGACCTTCTTCGTTACGGGACAGAACGAGGATTACTTACCTTTTATAGGCGAAGCGCATGAGCGCGGACACCTGATTGCCCTTCACACCTATTCCCATAGCTTTAAGGAGATATACTCGAGCCGCGAGGCGTTTTGGGGCGACATAGGAAAGCTTCAAGAGGTCATCGTTACCCAGACGGGTAGCGAAAGCAATATGCTTCGCTTCGCGGGCGGCAGCTCTAATACGATATGCAGACGCTACGCCGGCGGGAAGCTTATGCGCGAGCTTGTGGAGGACTGTGAGCAAAGGGGTATTAGCTACCACGACTGGAACATAGACACTAAAGACGCGGTAAGCGGAACGCTTTCAGCCGACACCCTCGCCTCGCGTATAGTAAAGGGCGTAAAGAACAAAGAACCCGCTGTGGTTCTTATGCACGACGGCACCATGGCGGCTTCCGCCGCGGACGCGCTCGATATCGCTATACCACAGCTTCTTGATATGGGCTGTGACTTCGCGCGGCTCGACGAGATTACCGCCGCCGTTCACCATACAATGCCGTAGCCGTTCGGATTGATTTTTGGTATTTAATAGAGTATAATTTAAAAGTTATTTGTAAGGGGGCGGCGCGTTGTTTGGATACGTTTTTCCCAAAAAGAGCGAATTAAGAATACGCGAATTCGCGGAGTACCGCGCCGTTTACTGTGCGCTGTGCGAGGCTCTTCGCTCCTACGGCTTCGGCGCAAAGGCGTTTCTAAACTATGACTTCACCTTCGCGGCTATGCTCTTCATCTCGCTTTCGGGCGAAAAGCCCTTCTTCTGCGAAAGGCGCTGCAACACTAATCCCTTTAAGAAGGTTGGCTGCATTGAGGAGAACGAGGCGCTTCGCTACTCCGCGGCGGCGCTTATCATTACCAGCAGATACAAGCTTTACGACGACCTGTCTGACGAGAACCTTTTTCGCAAAATTGCCGCCGCCGTTATTATTTTCTTCACAAAAGGCGCGTATAATAAGGCAAAGCTTAATTGTCCTGAGTTTGACAGCTTTATTTCCG
This sequence comes from uncultured Oscillospiraceae bacterium, assembly GCA_964458545.1. Lineage (GTDB taxonomy): Bacteria > Bacillota > Clostridia > Oscillospirales > Ruminococcaceae > JAYFNU01. The sequence goes on from CAYWJF010000001.1 coordinate 19,528, forward strand.
AAAGAATGGGCGAGCAAGCGGCACTCGAAAAAGACAATTGCGATAGCATAGACCGCGCAAGCGACCCCACGGCGAAAGGGCTTTCTTTCTTTTTTTTAAATGGAGTAACAGACGAAAAACTCCGAGAGCCACTAAAGCGGTTCGGTTACCTTCTCGGGCGGTTTGTGTATTTCGCGGACGCGCTTGACGACCTTGAGGGCGATATAAAGAAAAAACGATATAATCCATTTATACTAAAATATAAGTTAACAAAAAGCACCTCGGACGCGGAGTTTAAAGCCGCGAAGGATAATATACGCGCGCAGCTAAGGCTGTGCGAGGCGGAAGCGGAAAAGCCCTACGACGTGCTGCCGCTGACGGTGTACAAGCCTATACTCGATAATATCGTATATCTCGGGCTTATACACACCGCCGAGAAAACGGCAAAGGAACGAAAAAAGGAGAAGAAGGCATGAACAACCCCTACACCACCTTAGGCGTATCGGAAGGCGCGAACGACGAGGAGATAAAGAAGGCGTACCGCGACAAAATTGTTGAATACAGCTCTGAGGAGTATCAAGACGAGCCTAACGCTTCGCTCGCCGCAAAAATGCTGAACGAATACAATGCCGCCTACGACGAGATAATGGCGCGCAGACGCACGGGTGCGTCCGCTAACACGCAAAGCACTAACAGCGCGGGCGACAGCCGTTTCGCGGATATAAGAACCCTTATTAGAAACGGGGATATAGGCGGCGCCGAGCAGAAGCTGCTATCCTTTTCGGCAGGACAAAGGAACGCCGAATGGAACTTCCTTATGGCGTGCGTAATGCGCGAGAAAGGGTGGCTGGACGAGGCTTGCACCTATGCCTCAAACGCCTCCTCGCTTGAACCGTCAAACACCGAATACAAGATGCTTTACGACCAGCTTATGAACGGGCTTGGTAATAAAAACAGCTACCCCGATTTTTCAAAGGGACAGCAGCGTACGGCGAACGGCCCGACCTACGCGAACACCACAAGCGGCGGCTGCTGTGACGGCGACGACTGCGGCAACCTCTGCCAATGTCTGTGTATGTATTCCATCTGCCAAAGCTGCTGCTGTAACGGCAACTAAGCGATATGAGAAAAAACTCGACCTTTCGCGTCGCGCTCGGCGGAGTTGTTACCGCCGCCGCTATCGCGTTAATGTTTTTAGGCTCTATAATCCCCTTCGCAACCTTCGCCTCGCCCGCTATCGCGGGCTTTTGCGTTTTGTACTTCTGCTTAGAGTTTAATAAGCCCACGGCGCTCGCAGTTTACTTCTCTATTTCGGCGCTCGCGCTTCTGCTTGTTCCCGATAAAGAGCAGGCGCTGCTTTTTACCTGCGTCTTCGGCTTTTACCCTATAATAAAGCAGCTTATCGAGGCGAAAACAAAAAAGCCCCTTAGCGTAGCGCTTAAGTTCCTTGTTTTTAACGCTTCGGTTTTCTTGCTTTACTATGCGGTTGTTCGTTTATTCTCGCTCGATATCATTATGAACGAGATGCAAGGCTATTCTATTTGGATGCTTGCGGCTATGCTCGTTATGGGCAACGTTGCCTTTTATTTCTACGATATACTTTTAACGCGGGTTTCGTTTTTGTATTTTGCAAAAATACGCCTGCGGCTAACACACGGAAGGTAGGAGATTTCTTTTTATGTGCGGAATTGTTGGTTTCAGCGGAAGCCGTCCGAGCGTTCCGATACTGCTCGACGGACTAAAAAAGCTTGAGTACCGCGGTTATGACTCGGCGGGAATAGCCGTTATCGACGGTGGAGAAATTGAGGTCGTTAAGGCGAAGGGTCGCCTTTCCAATCTTAAGCAGAAGCTTGAGAGCATGAAAAGCTTCGAGGGCAGCACCTGCGGAATAGGTCACACCCGCTGGGCGACCCACGGAGAGCCGAGCGACGTTAACTCCCATCCCCACTCAAGCTCGCGCGTTTCCATTGTGCATAACGGCATTATTGAGAACTACTCTGAGCTTAAGGAATTTCTCACGGGACAGGGCTACGAGTTTATGTCGGAAACCGATACCGAGGTCGCGGTAAAGCTGCTCGACTATAACTACAAGGGCGACCCCGTAAAGGCGATAAGCGAAACGATAAAGCAGCTTCGCGGCTACTATGCTCTCGCAATTCTCTTTAAGGATTTTCCCGACAAAATTTTCGCGGTGCGCCGCGAAAGCCCGCTTATCGTCGGCTTCGGCACCGGCGAAAACTTTGTCGCCTCCGACGTGCCCGCTATACTTCGCTATACAAAAAACTACTGCTTGCTTGAAACAGACGAGATAGCTACTATCTCCCCGACAAAGGTTACGGTAGTTGACCGCTACGGAAGACCTGTGGAAAAGGAAATCCTTGTGGCTGACTGGGATATTGAAAGTGCCGAAAAGGGCGGTTATCCCCACTTTATGCTTAAAGAAATCTGCGAGCAGCCCACGGCGCTTCGCAACACCGTTATGCCCCGCGTAAAGGACGGCGCGCCATATTTCTTTAAAGAGGATATTCCTGACGGACTGTTTAAAAACGCGAATACAGTTCATATTATCGCCTGCGGCACGGCAATGCACGCGGGAATAGTCGGAAAATACGCGATTGAACAGCTCGCAAAGGTTCCCGTAACGGTAAATATCGCGTCTGAATTCAGATACTCAAACCCGATACTTCAAAAGAACGACGTTGTTGTTGTTATCTCACAGTCGGGCGAAACGCTGGATACTATCGCCGCTATGCGCCTTGCGAAGAGCATGGGCTGCCCGATAATAGCGATAGTAAACGTAGTAGGCTCAACTATCGCGCGCGAGGCGGATATGGTGCTTTATACATGGGCGGGTCCTGAAATAGCCGTAGCCTCAACAAAGGCGTATACCGTTCAGCTCGCGCTGCTCTATTTAATTGCTATTAAGCTCGCCGCGCAGAAGCAGCAGATTTCCTCGGCTGATGAAATTGCGCTTACCTCAAGCCTTCTCGCTTTGCCCCAAACGGTGGAGAAGATGCTTGTGGATACCGACGAGATAAAGAAGATAGCCAGCCGCTATATGAACGCCGAAAACGCCTTCTTTATAGGGCGCTCGCTCGACAACGCGGTTTCCGTCGAGGGCTCTCTAAAGCTTAAGGAGATATCCTACATACACAGCGAGGCATACGCGGCGGGCGAGCTTAAGCACGGAACCATCTCGCTTATCGTGGACGGCGTGGCGGTCATAGCCGTAGCTACCCAGAAGCGGGTGCTCGAAAAGATGTTCAGTAACATTAAAGAGGTTAAAACCCGTGGCGCAAGGGTGCTTCTGATAACGCAGGAGGACAGCGTAGTTCCAGCAGGCATTGCGGACGACATAATTACAATACCCGTCGTTCCCGAGTTCTTCGCGCCGCTCGTCGCCATACTGCCGCTACAGCTTTTCGCTTACTATATGTCGGTGCTTCGCGGCTGCGACGTGGACAAGCCCCGCAACCTCGCAAAATCCGTAACAGTTGAATAATATAAATACAAAAAAACGCCCGAACCTGTGTTCGGGCGTTTTTGTTGTTTTTAATACGGCTTGTTCTTTTTCTTTGCGCGAATAACAAGTATAGCAACGGCGCCTATAAGCGCAAGTCCGAGGATAATAGGTATCGCGTAGCTCGGTCCGCTGTCGTGGCTTAGCACCGCGGTCCAGTAGCCGTCAATAAGCACGTTTGTATCGTCGGGCAACACCTTAAATACCTCGGTGTTGGCAAGTACCGATTCGTCGGGGTAGGCTATCGCTCTTGTCTCGTCGTCGAGGTCAAGCATATCGTACGCTTCGGGTATCGGTGTGGAGTAACCGATAAACTCCGCGTTCGCGGCGGAAATTTCGGGCTCACACATAAAGTTAATGAACATCTCTGCGGCGTCCTTGTTGGGCGTGCCCTTCGGAATTACCATGGCGTCCACAAAGTAGTTTGTTCCCTCTTTCGGAACTACATAAGCAAGGTCGGGGTTCTCGCCCATCATTGTGATAGCGTCTCCCGCGTAGTAGGGAGCGATTGCCGCCTCGCCACCCTCCATCTTATTAAATATCTCGTCCATAACGTAGGCTTGAACGAGGTCCTTTTGCTTCGCAAGCTCCTTGTAGGCTTCCTCAAGCTCCTTTTCGTCGGTAGTGTTAAGGGAATAGCCTAAACGCTGAAGAGCGATACCGAAGGCGTCGCGGGAGTTGCTGAACATAAGGATATTGCCCGAATACTGCGCGTCCCAAAGCGCGTCCCAAGAATCTATCGTGCCGTTTACCATTGTGGTGTTATAGATTAAGCCCACCACGCCCCACATATAAGGCACGGAATATTCGTTGTTCACGTCATACTCAAGTCCCGTGTAAAGCTCGTCGATAAGCTCGAAGTTAGGAATATTATTGAAGTTAAGTTTCTCAAGCATACCCTCGTTCGCCATACGGGCTATCATATAATCCGACGGGATAATTACGTCGTACTGTGCGCCACCGCTCTTGATTTTGGCGTACATCTCCTCGTTTGAGGCGAAGGTGGTGTAATGAACGGTAATACCCGTTAATTCCTCGAATTCCTTGATTATCTCGCGGGAATCGTCCGAGCCGTCCGAGATATACTCGCCCCAATTGTAAACGTTAAGGGTAAGACCGTCGTCTGCGAAACGCCCGTAATTGTATGTCGTGTCAAATGCAAAAACCGAAGCGGCGCTCGCGGCGACAAGAAGGAGACAAAGGGCAAGGCAAACAATTCTTTTCATTTTCATTTTTATACTCTCTTTTCCTTTTCTAATTTATTTTCGTGTTTTATCTCTTTTAGGTTCGTAATTAGTAGAAGCGTAAGAATTATTACGAAAAGCAGGGTGGAAAGCGCGTTTATCTCGGGGCTAACCTTTCGCCGCGTCATAGAATATATCGCGATAGGCAGCGTCTGCGCCGTGCCCGAGGTAAAGTAGCTTATTACGAAGTCGTCTATCGAGTAGGTCAGCGCCATAAGGAAGCCCGAAAGTATGCCGGGCATTATCTCGGGAATTACGACCTTGAAGAAGGCTTGGTACTTGTTGCAGCCGAGGTCGAGCGCCGCCTCGTAAACGTGCTTATCCATCTGCCGAAGCTTTGGGCTTACGGAAAGAATTACATACGGCAGATTAAAGGTGATATGAGCTATTATCAGCGTTCCCGCTCCGAGCTCGAACTCCGCGCCGACATTAGCAAGCACCGTCCTAAAGACCACGAACAGAAGAAGCATTGAAACGCCCGTCACTATTTCGGGGTTCATTATAGGTATATAGGTCGCGTTCATAACCGCGAAGCGTGGCCACTTTCTCATTGAGGAGATGCCCACCGCCGCCGCCGTGCCGAGAATTGTAGCAACCACGGAGGAGATAGCGGCGATAATAAGCGTTAACAGAAACGCTTGAAGAATCATCTCGTTTTGGAAAAGCTCCTTATACCACTTAAGGGTAAAGCCCGTGAAGACGTTGCGGCTTTTCGACTCGTTAAAGGAGAAAACCACAAGCACCACGATAGGCAGATACAAAAAGGCGAACATTACGCCAGAATAAATTTTTGAGGAGAGCGAGGGCTTCGTCATCATATCAGCATACCCTCCATTTCCTCGTCATCGAAGCGGTTGGCGATACTCATACAAAGCAGCACTATTACCATAAGCACCAGCGCCATTGCCGAACCGAGGTTCGGGTTGTAGGCGTTGCCGAGGAACTGCATTTCAATAAGGTCGCCTATTAGTATATTGCTTCCGCCGCCGAGCATCTTTGAAATAATGAAGGTGCTTATCGACGGTACGAAAACCATAGTTATTCCCGTCATTATGCCGGGAACAGAAAGCGGAATTACCACCTTGGACATTACCCGCCATCTGCTTGCGCCGAGGTCCTGCGCCGCTTCAATAACGGAATTGTCTATCTTGGTCATTACCGAGTAAAGCGGAAGTATCATAAACGGCAGATAGTTATAGACCATACCGAGCACCACCGCGCCTTGAGTGTTTATCATCTGGAAGGGTCCGAGCCCGAACAGCCCGAAGAAGCGGTTGATAAGACCGTTGTTCTCAAGTATCGTCATCCACGAGTAGGTGCGAAGCAGAAAGTTCATCCACATAGGAAGCATTATAAGCATAAGCACCATAGACTGTCGCGTTCCGCGAAGACGCGAGATTGAGTAGGAAAGCGGAAAGGCAAGAACAACGCAGATAACTGTAGCGATAATGGCAAGCCAGATAGAACGCATAAAAACGCTCGCGTACTGCCCTATCCCCGAAAGGTTCTCGACGGTAAAGTGTCCCGCTTTATCGGTAAAGGCGTAATAACCGACGAGAAAGAGCGGAGCAACTATGAATATAATCATCCAGACAAGATAGGGCACGCTCGCGACTTTGGTTTTAAACTTCATCGCTTACGCCTCCTCCATCTTTTTCATGATGTGGATTTCCTCTGGTCCTATCTTCATTCCGACAAGCTGACCGGGTTCCGCGCTCTTTGTGGAATGTATCTTCCAATCGAAACCCGCTTGCTCAACTATCATCTCGAAATGAACGCCCTTAAAGACCACGCTCTTCACTATGCCTGTAAGCTGACCGCGTGCGGGAGAAACTATCTCAATATCCTCGGGGCGCACAACGACCTGAACAAATTCGTCCTTTCTGAAGCCCTTGTCTACGCACTCGAACCGCTCGCTTGCGAAGGTAACGTCGAAGTCCTTGTGCATAATTCCGTCAAGTATGTTGCTTTCGCCAATAAAGTCAGCGACGAAGGCGTTGACGGGCTCGTTATAGATATCCTGAGGCGAGCCTATCTGCTGGATAATTCCGCCGTTCATAACAACAACGGTATCCGACATGGTAAGCGCCTCTTCTTGGTCGTGTGTAACGTAGATAAAGGTAATATCGAGGCTTTGCTGGATACGCTTAAGCTCCACTTGCATATCCTTGCGAAGCTTTAAATCGAGCGCGCCAAGAGGCTCGTCGAGAAGAAGTATTCTCGGCTCATTCACAAGCGCGCGGGCTATAGCGACACGCTGTTGCTGACCGCCCGACATACTGCCTATGTTTCTCGCTTCAAACCCGCGAAGGTTAACAAGCTCGAGCATCTCGTTTACCTTTGATTTTATTTCGCTCTCCTCCACCTTTTTAAGCCGAAGACCGAAGGCGACGTTCTCAAAAACGTTAAGGTGCGGAAAAAGTGCGTAACGCTGAAAGACGGTATTTACCTCGCGCTTATAGGGAGGCAGATGGGTTATATCCTTTCCATCAAAAAACACCCTGCCGCTGTCGGGTATAAGGAAGCCCCCGATAATGCGCAGAGTTGTCGTCTTTCCGCAGCCCGACGGCCCGAGAAGGGTAACAAACTCCTCATCGTGGATATCAAGGCTGAGATTATTCAATACGGTTTCTCCGTCGAACGCGACGGAACAGTTATCAATGCGTACAAGTACATTGTTTTCCATAACGAAAACACCCCTTTGCGGATTATTTTTGCTCTCGCCTTTTTGACGAGCGACAACGGCTCCGTACCACCCCGCAAAAGGTTTGTTACACCACGGATATTTCCGGGCTTCAGCGGTCAGGTCAATTGTCGGGTTTCTTGTCGTATTTTTTGACAATAACAATAATATATATGCCTTTACACGGTTTGTCAATATCTTTTAAATTCTTTTATTATCCGTAATTTTCTGAAATTAGCCGTAACGGCGTAAAGGCTATGCCCATTTTTCTTAAATTTACTCTGTATATCTATTGCTTACTCGCAATACCTCACTTTTCATTTGCGTTTAGCTCTTCATATAATTTAAATATCCGAAAAAGTTTTTACCACTTAAAGTTTATTAAATTTATACAAAAGGAAAGCGGGCGCTGTAAGCGTCCGCTTTTTGTTATTCAATAATAAGTTTGTATTCTTCGCTTACCGATTGCACTATCGGTGAAAAGATATTTACCGCCGCTTCCTTTGCCGCCGCGTCAGCCGCCGTGAGGTTCTCCTTTGTGTCAAGCGCCGATTTTATTGAGTTTGCGACGCCGCGTTCAAATTCGTTTTGCTGCTCAGGCGAAAGGGAGATGTCACCGAAGGAGAGGAAGCCGTTTTCGGTATCGCTGTACTCGGTCTTAGTCACGTCGTATTCAGAAAGATACAGATATGCGGGTGGTAGCTTTACCGTGACTGTTTTCGCTTCGGTGTCTACCGTTATGCCGCCCTCGTCAAACGAGGCGAGGTCTATCGCGAAATGCCCCGTGCCAAAGGAACGAACGTACTGTGATTTTTTAAAGATATCTAAATCGAGAAAGGACTGGGAAAGCTCGCTTTCGACGGTAACGTCACGGGTGTAAACAACCAGCGTCTGCTGTTTCTTCGCTTCGCCCAAAATAGGCTCTTTAAAGTCGCTTTCATCTATAGTAAAGCCGTCTATTATCTCCGACGCTTTATCCTTCGCCGCGTGGTATAGCTCCTTTGCCTTTCCTACCGCGTCAAAGCTTGTAAAGCGGGAAACCATTAAGGCAAGCGCCGCCGCCACAACAAGAAGGCTAATTAAGCGAATAAGAAAACGGATAAAGCCGAGCTTTCTCTTGCGTTCTCGTTTTTTCTCTTTCTTTTCTTCTTTTAGCGCCGCCTTGCGTGCCTTTTCCACCGCTTTTTCATCAAGCTCGGGCTCGGTTATCTGTAAATCTGCCTCAGAATAAAGTCTGCCGTGCGGTTCCTCTTTAGGCGCAACGGGATAGCGCTCCTCAAGCTGCTCGGCATAATGACCACGCACGGGTTCGTTCACCGACTTTTCCGTAGGAGCAGCGTGAAAAACTCGTGTTCCCTGCCCGATACTGTTAATATCATGCTCATGCTTTATGCTTTTTCTTAATTGAGCTATATCGTTATCTGTTTTGCTCTCTTTATTACTTTCGCTCATAAGAAGCTCGGCAAGGGCGTTAGCCCTGCGAAGCCGCTCTTCTCTTGAAAGCTCGGCGGTTGTGCCGCCGTTATTCTCGCTCATTGCAATACCTCCGTGACATCTATCTACTTAATTATACTTTCTACAGCGGGATATTACAACATTTTTCGCGGGCAGGCGTATATAAAAAGAGCAGGCTTTACAGCCTGCTCTTAGTTTTATTAGTCGTTTACGTAAGGCAGAAGCGCTATCTGGCGAGCTCTCTTTATAGCCGTCGTGAGGTCGCGCTGATGCTTCGCGCAGGTGCCGGTTACACGGCGGGGTACTATCTTCGCGCGTTCGGATATGAACTTGCGAAGACGGGCGACATCCTTATAGTCGATTTCGCCGAGCGTTCTGTCTACACAGAACTGGCAAACCTTCTTGCGGCGCGGGCGGGGACCGCCGGGGCCGTTGTTATAGCTGCGTCTTTCTCCTCTGTCGCTTCTTTCGGGCCTTTCGGTCCTTTCAGCGACGGGAGCTCTGTTTTCAACGTTTTCCATTATGAAAATACTCCTTAAATTTCAATTATCAGAACGGAAGGTCCTCGTCATTGTCGATAACAGCGAAATCGTCGTTATCGCCCGCCGAAAAGCTGGGTTCCTCAGCTACGGGTAAATCAGCGCGCGGTTCGTAGCCGCCGCCTGCCGCGTTGGGGTTTCTGCTTTCGGTGAAGTATACGTTATCCGCAAGAATCTCGAAAGCCTTGCGGTTTTTGCCTTCCTTGTCGGTATAGGCCCGCGTTTGTATCGAGCCCGAAATAGCCATCATCTGCCCCTTTTTGAAGTAGCGGCAGATAAACTCGGCGGTGTTGCGCCACGCGACTATATCAATAAAGTCAGTCTGGCGTTCCGCGCCTTGCTTAACGTAGGAACGGTTAACGGCAATCGAAAAGGTCGTCACCGCGATGTTTGACGGGGTACGCCGCAATTCCGGGTCTGCTGTTAAGCGCCCCATAAGTGCAACTTGATTTAACATCTTCGTCCTCCTACTTTTGTTTACGCTGTTTTGCGAACGATAATAGAGCGAAGCACGCCGTCAGTAATCTTGTAGATACGGTCAAGCTCTTTTATGAACTCGCCTTCGCTTGTGAAATTAACAAGAACGTAATAGCCTTCCGTCTCGTCCTCGATTTCATAAGCGAGTCTACGCTTACCCCATTCGTCAACCGAATCGATTTTGCCGTTGGCTTCGATAAGCTTTGTAAACTTTTCGATAAGAGCCTTAGTTGCGTCTTCGTCGAGCTTCGTGTTGAGTACCATAATGGTTTCGTAACTTGCAGTCATTATTTGCACCTCCTTTTGGACTTAAGGCCCGCTTTCACGGGCAAGGATTTGCGCCTTTCGCGGCACAAAGCTTATACATTATAACAACACAGCGGCACAATGTCAAATAAAAAAATGCTATTTTATGCCGTTGGTATCATTAAAAATGTCGCTATGGAAGTTATGAAAAAAAGCACGCCTAAAAGTATCTGAACAGCAAGGACGCTGGGACCTCCGCGCAGCTTCAGCTTCTCTTTAAACTCTGCTTCTCCGCGGCTTTCGGAGCGAAGCTTTAATATCTGTTTCTTTGCGCTTAGGCGGTAGATATAAACCGCAAAAAGCCCATAGACTAAATGAAGCGCGAGTAACAGCACCGAGCAGATGCTTGCCGCCGTTTCGAGAAGCGCGGTAGGCAGCATTACGGGTATTCCCATAGGAATAAGGTACTGCGTAAGCGCCGTGGGAATAGCGAGTACAATCTCTGCGACAGCCGCAACGGCAGCGAGCCACCATATCTTGCGGTAGCAGAAGTATACGGTCGGGAATATCGCGGCGCTTAAGGTAAACGCCGTTTTCTTGCCCGTTTCAAGCTGGGACTTAAAATAATATAAATAATAGTTTGCGCTTGTGCCGATATAAGACGCCCAGTCACGCGCGGCAATTCCGTCTATCTTCTCCTCGGGCGGAATCTCCTCAAGCTCGCCTTCATCGTTGCGGAAAAGCATCTCGCCGTATTCCTGCTGTATCCCGCCCAAAACAGAGCGCCGTTCCTCCGTAGGCGAGCCACTTTTATACTCAAAGCCGCAGTAGTTGCAAAACCTACCCTCCTCGGCGTTTTCGCGTCCGCAACGTGGGCAGGTGACAGTTCGACGACTGATACTAACCTTGTCCGCCGACCACTCGAAGCCCTTCTCGTGCTTTTTTGCGTTCGCGCACTCGCCGTGCTCCTTATAGCAGTCATAGTGGTGGGGAGTTCCACATTCGGGGCAGACGGTAATGATATCCTCGGGCTTTAATTCCTTTTTGCAGTATGGGCAAATCACGCCCTCGTAAATAAACATAGCTATCCTTTCTGGAAACCTGCAGATTGACATTTATCTATAATATAACATAATTGTTAAAAAATCAAAAATATATTTTTGATTTTTCACTTTATATTGTGTATAATTATCGGGATATAATAACGACAGGAAAATAAAGTATGATTTTAGTTGATGACTACAACCAAAGAATAGACGCGGCAAGGGCGCAGATAGACGAAATAATCACCGCCTTTAACCTTGAAAGCGTAGAAAAGGAGCTTAAGGAAATAGAGACGGTCACCTCAAGCGCGGACTTTTGGAACGCGCCGGAAAAGACTAAGGACGTGCTCTCCCGCCAAAGCGCGCTTAAAGCAAAGCTCTCTGACGCGAAGGCGCTGCGTTCCAAGCTTGAGGACACGGAAACCCTCATCGAAATAGCCGTGGAGGCGGACGACGAGGGGATGATAGAGGAGATAGAAAGCGAGCTTAAGGGGCTTGAAACACTCGTTGAGCAACAGAAACTTGCGACCCTGCTTACGGGCGAATATGACAAGAACAACGCTATACTCACCTTCCACGCGGGTGCGGGCGGTACCGAGGCGCAGGACTGGGCGGAGATGCTCTACCGTATGTACACCCGCTTCGCCGCGGCGCATAATTTTAAAGTAAAGGTGCTTGATTATCTTGACGGCGAAGAGGCGGGCATTAAGAGCGCGTCTATACTCATTGAAGGACACAACGCCTACGGCTATCTTAAAAGCGAGAACGGCGTTCACCGCCTTGTTCGTGTTTCCCCCTTCGACGCGTCGGGCAGACGCCACACCTCCTTCGCGTCGCTTGAGGTTATGCCCGATATCGGCGACGATATGCAACTTGAAATACGCGAAGAGGACATTAAGATGGACGTCTACCGCTCAAGCGGCGCGGGTGGTCAGCACGTTAACAAAACCTCCTCTGCGGTACGTTTAACCCATATACCGACGGGCATAGTCGTAAACTGCCAGAACGAACGCAGCCAGTTTCAAAACCGCGATATGTGTATGAAGATGCTCAAGGCAAAGCTAATTCAGATAAAGGAACAAGAGCATTTAGACAAGATAGAAGACATTAAGGGCAACCAGATGGAAATAGCTTGGGGGTCGCAGATACGAAGCTACGTCTTTATGCCCTACACTCTCGTTAAAGACCACCGCTCGGGCTATGAGATGGGCAACGTCACCGCCGTAATGGACGGCGACCTCGACGGCTTTATTAATGCCTATCTCATTATGAAGAGTAGAGAAGAGAATTCGTAAGATGAAGAACCGCTCGGCAAGACGCATTACCTCAGCGGCGCTTATCGCCGCCATATACGCCGCGCTTTCGCTTGCGCTCGCTCCCTTTTCCTTCGGGCAGGTTCAGGTGCGCGTGTCAGAGGCGCTTACTATGCTCTGCGTTTTCAGCCCCGCCGCAATATGGGGCGTAACGCTCGGCTGCTTTATTACGAACCTAATCGGCGTGCTTATGGGCGCAAATATCTTAGGCGTTGTGGACGTTTTCACAGGCACGGCGGCTACGCTTATAGCGGCGCTGCTAACCTATAAGCTCGGTAATATAAGAATTAAGGGCTTCCCTCTTGTCGCGTCGATACCGCCCGTTGTTTTAAACGGCGTTATAATCGGCACCGAGCTTTTCATCTTCCTTATGCCCGCCGCCGCGAATATCGGCGTGCTTTTGGGGCTTATCGGCTCGGTTGCGCTCGGCGAGGTTATCTCCTGCACCATCATAGGCTCTTTGCTTGTAAGGACGCTTGAAAACACAGGACTCGCGAAAACCTTAACGGAGCTCTAAATAAACAAAGCTCTCTCAATTTCAACGAAAAGAAGAATAGCTTCTTCTGTTCTTCAAATGCCAAACTCGACGCAGCAAAAACAAAACATAAACAAAACTCGCCGAAAGTCCAAAAAAAAAGAAGAACGGCTCCGCCGTTCTTCCAATAACAAAACTCGCCGAAAGTCCAAAAAAAAGAACGGCTCCGCCGTTCTTCCAATAACAAAACTCGCCGAAAGGCGAGTTTTGTTTATGTTTATATGCCAGCTTCTCTAAACGCACCCTTTTCGTATACACATACTGATTTAAAGCCAGCGCTCTTCATCTGTAACAGCGCCTCGTCTACGCCGTAGGCTATACTTTCGGTCTTGTGGCTGTCGGTGCTTATCGTAACATGCGCGCCGATTTCGCACAAATAGCGAAGCAGGAAGTCCTTTGGGTAGAAGTAATCGCGGTAGCCGCTGAACCTTCCGCCCGTATTAATCTCGAACACGCCGCCAACCTCGCTACAGGCTTTCGCCGCCTCGCGCGCCATATCCATATACCACTTCGCTTCTTCGTCGAAGAAGTAGTTGTTCTTGTTCATTTTCACGATTATATCGAAGTGCCCGTATATATCTGGACGATTCTGTTCGGCGTTTTTTACCACGGCTTCGTAGTAATCGCGAACTATCGCCTTACCGTCGCCGCCGTAGTATTCCATAGCCTCGTCTATATGCTCAACGGTGCTTTCTATGCAGAAGCCGTCGCGCTGACCCTTAATTGGCACATTATGAACCGAGCCGACAATATAGTCGAGCTTGTCGCGGTTCTTGAGGGGGTAAAGGAAATCACTCTCCATACCGAGGTAGACGCGAAGCCTGCCCTCGTACTGCTTTTTAAGCGTGTTTATCGCGTTTATATAGCCCTCGTCATCCTGAAGCGAGCGGCTGTAGGTGGGGTCGTTGCCGTGGGAGGAGAAGCCGAAATCGGTGTAGCCCGCGGCTATCGCGGCGTCAGCCATCTGCTCGGGCGTACATTTTCCGTCGCACCAAACAGTATGGTTGTGCATAGAGGACGGCATTCTCATTTCATTGTCTCCTGCTTAACCTTTTTGTCGATAACGTGGCGCGAGGCAAGCTCGTTCTTTATCTCGTCCACCGAAATACCCATCTCTACCATAAGCACCAGTACGTGGTAGCAAAGGTCGCTTATCTCATATATCGTTTCTTCCTTCGAGCTCTTCATAGCGCCGATAATTACCTCTGTGCATTCCTCTCCGACCTTTTTAAGTATCTTTTCCTTGCCTTTGTCAAAGAGGTAGGTTGTATAGCTGCCCTCGGGGCGCTCCTTTTCGCGGCTGACAAGCAGGTCGTATAGGTAGCTTAACGCAAAGCGCGCCGCTTCCTCGTCGTTAAAAAGGTTGTTAGTAAAGCAGGAATCTGTGCCGAGGTGGCAGGCAGGTCCGTCTTTTATTACCTTAACGACAAGAGCGTCGCCGTCGCAGTCGGCTGTTATCGAAATAATATGCTGAACGTTACCGCTCGTCTCGCCCTTGCGCCAAAGCTCTTTCCTGCTTCTCGAATAAAAGCAGGTGCGCTTCTCCTTTATAGAAATGTTTAGGCTTTCCTCATTCATATAGGCGAGCGTCAGCACCGCGCCCGTGTTATAGTCCTGAACAATCGCGGGGATAAGCCCCTTTTCGTCAAATTTAAGCTCGGAAATATTCATTGTTACCTCACAATAGTTCTTACGGCAACGCCGCAGCTCTTTAAATAATCCTTTAATTCGCTGATATTAACTGTTTTATAGTGGAAGATTGAAGCGGCAAGTCCCGCGTCGGCGCCCGTTTTTTCAAAGAGCTCCTTAAAGTCTTCCATTCTTCCCGCACCGCCCGAGGCAACAACAGGTATTTTAACCGCGCCCGTAACGGCGTTCAGCATTTCTATATCGAAGCCGCTCTTTACGCCGTCGGTATCTATGCTGTTAAGCACTATTTCGCCAGCGCCGCTCGCTTCGCCGCGCCTTGCCCATTCCACCGCGTCGAGCCCTGTGTTCTCGCGCCCGCCGCGAACGAAAACGCAGAATTTTTCGCCCTCACGCTTCACGTCCATAGACAGTACCACGCACTGGTCGCCGTATCTCTTCGCGGCGTCGGTAATAAGCGAGGGGTTTCGCACCGCGCCCGAATTAACGCTGACCTTATCCGCTCCGCTTTTTAAAACGGTATCAAAATCCTCAAGGGTATTAATATTGCCGCCGACGGTCAGCGGAATGAATATCTCGCTCGCCACACGGCGCAGAACGTCGGTAAAAAGCGGACGCTTTTCAAAGGACGCGGTAATGTCGTAAAAGACCAGCTCGTCTACACCAGCGGTATTGTAAAACCGCGCGAGCTCAACGGGGTCGTTTACGTCGGACACGCCCTCGAAGTTAGTGCCCTTTACTACCCGCCCATCTCGCACGTCGAGGCAGGCGATAATTCTTTTAGTCAGCATACGCCAGTACCTCCTTCAAGTCAAGCGCACCCGTGTACAAAGCCTTCCCTACTATCGCGCCGTCGCAGCCCATATCCGAAAGCTCCTTTAGCTCGTCAAGCGAGCATATCCCGCCCGACGCCACAACCGAAAGGCCCTCTATTTTGCAGAGTCTTTTAAAGGCGGAAAGGTTAGTACCCTTCATAGCGCCGTCGGTGGCGATATCGGTATAGATGACAGTTTTTACGCCCATATCTCGGGCGCGTTCGCAGAATTCGAAGCTTTTAACTGCGGTTTTATTTATCCAGCCGTCGGTTGCGACATAGCCGTCACGCGCGTCTACGCCGAGCACTATTTTTTCTCCGTAAGCGTCGGCGGCGCTCTTCAAAAATTCGGTGTTCTTCACCGCCGCCGTGCCGAGGATTACCCGCTTTACGCCTATTGAAAGCATCCTTTCAATTCGCTCAAAATCCCGTATGCCGCCGCCCACCTCTACAAAAAGAGGCGCGGCGTTCACTATCTTTTCTATAGTTTTAAGGTTAGAAAGGGTTCCCTCCTTCGCGCCGTCGAGGTCAACGACATGAAGATACCGTGCGCCCGCTTCATAGAAGCCCCGCGCCACGCTTTCGGGATTGTCGCTGAATATGTCAACCTTTTTATAGTCGCCTTGCGTAAGCCTTACCGCTTTTCCGCCGATAAGGTCGATTGCGGGAAAAATCTTCATACTATATCTCCGAAAAGGCTTTTAATATTCTAAGCCCTACCTCTCCGCTTTTTTCGGGGTGAAACTGTGTTCCGAACACGTTTTCGTTCTGTACCGCGCCCGAAAGCTTTACGCCGTACTCGCTCGCCGCGACAAGACTGTCCGCGCTCGCCGCCTTATAAAACGAGTGAACGTAATATACAAATTCGCCTTCCCTTGTGTACTTCATAAGAGGGCTTTCAGGGCACGCAATTTCAAGCGAGTTCCAGCCCATATGTGGCACCTTAGCGTTAAAGCCTATCTTGGAAAAAGCGCTTGAAAGGTCCTCTATTTCACCCTTTATGTAGCAAAGCCCCTTATGCTCGCCGTACTCACAGCTTTTTTCAAACAACAGCTGCATTCCAAGGCATATGCCAAGTAGCGGCTTGCCCTTCTTCACCTCACGGTCAAGCACGGGCACAAGCCCCGTGTCTGAAAGCTTCTTCATAGCGTCGCCGAACGCCCCGACGCCGGGAAGTATTATCCTATCGGCGTTCTCAAGGTCGCGCGGCTTGTTTGTAACAACGTTTTCAATATTAAGAGCGTTAAGCGACGAGGACAGGCTGAATAGGTTGCCCACGCCGTAATCTATTATTGCAAGCATCAGTCAATAATTCCTTTTGTAGAAGGCACTTCGTCCTTGAATCTTTCGTTTACCGCTACCGACGCGGCAAGCGAGCGCGCAAGCGCTTTAAACGCCGCCTCTATAATGTGGTGGCTGTTTTTACCCGAAAGCTGGCGGAAATGCAGCGTAGCGCCGAGCGCGCGCGCGAAGCCCCAGAAGAACTCGTTCACAAGCTCGGTGTCGAAATCTCCCACCCGCTCGGTTGGAATAAGTAGCGCGTTTTCAACATAGGCGCGCCCGCTTATATCGCTCACCGCCATAACGAGAGCCTCGTCCATAGGTATAACGGCGTTACCATAGCGGGCTATCCCCTTGCGCTCGCCCAGAGCCTCGGAAAAGGCGGAGCCAAGCACAATAGCGGTATCCTCTACGGTGTGGTGCGCGTCTACCTTTAGGTCGCCCTTACAGCTAAGCGAAAGGTCAAACCTGCCGTGGCGCGAAAACAGTTCAAGCATATGGTCTAAAAAGCCACAGCCCGTATTAATCTCATATTTTCCCGTTCCATCAAGGTTTAGCTTTACCGAGATATCCGTTTCGTTTGATTTTCTATTTACCGTCGCTTCTCTCATAGCCGTTCTCCTCTTATAATCTGTTTTGTCGCTTCTATAAGCGCGTCCATCTCCGCTTTAGTGCCTATTGAAATTCTAACGTAACTCTTAATCCGCTCGCCGTTTAAGTACCGAACTATTATCCCCCGCTTTTTCAGCGCGAGGTAGTATTCCTCGCCCGATAAGCCCTCAGGGCATTTTACAAAGATTAGGTTCGCCTTACTTTCAAGCGAAGCAAAGCCTATCCTTTTCAGCTCCGCTCTTGTGTACTCCCGCGTTTCGGCTACCGCCTTACAGCATTTTTCAAAATATCTTTTGTCCTTTAGCGCCGCCCTGCCCGCCGCGAGGGTGAGACTGTTAATGTTATAGGGGTTAAAGCTAAACTTTATCGTGTTTAGGTCGCGAATAAGCGCCTCGTCGCCTATAGCGTAGCCGAGCCGAGCGCCAGCAAGATTACGGGATTTTGAGAAGGTCGAGATGACAAGAAGATTATCGTACCTCTTCGTAAGCTCTATTGCGCTTTCGCCGCCGAAATCGACATATGCCTCATCTACTACTACAAGCCGCCCTTTGTCCTGACGAACAAGCCGCTCTATCTCGGAAACGGGAAGGCATATTCCTGTCGGTGCGTTGGGGTTAGCGATAACCACCGTCGGCTTTATCTTTTCATAGTCGTCAACTACTATTTCAAGCTGTTCGTTTAGCGGCACAACCGTTTTCTTTATTCCGAATAGGTCAGCGTAAACGGGATAGAAGCCGTAGCTTATGTCGGGTATAGCCACGCCCTTTTCGCAGAACGCCATAAACGCAAAGGCTAACGCCTCGTCCGAGCCGTTGCTTGCGAAGCAGTTCTCTTTTTTCACCTTATAGGTTTTCGCAAGCTCCGCGAGAAAATCGTCACAGGTGGGGTCGCTGTAACGGCGAAGAAGAGAAACCTCGCGCCTGTTTACCGCGCGAAGCACGCGCGGCGAGGGAGGAAAAGGGTTCTCGTTGGTATTAAGCTTAATTACCCTTTCGCCCTTTTTCGGCTGCTCGCCGGGAACGTAAGGAACTAAGTCGTTATACTTTTTTGAAAAGAATCTGCTCATTTTAGTTATCCTGCTCGCCGAAGCGTATTAGCATTGATTTCGCGTGAGCCTCAAGCCCCTCTATGCGGGCAAAGGACGCGACCTCCTGCCTTACTTCGCTAAGCGCTTCCCTTGTGTAGTAAACATAGTTTGAAGTTTTAATAAAATCGTCCACCGAAAGCGGCGAGGAAAACCGTGAGGTTCCGCCTGTGGGAAGGGTGTGGTTAGTACCCGCGAAATAGTCGCCGAGCACCTCAGGCACATTCTTGCCCATAAAGACGCAGCCTGCGTTTTTAACAAGGCTTAAAAGCGAAAACGGGTCGTCCACGCAAAGCTCTAAATGCTCGGGCGCGATAAGGTTCGATATCCTAACAGCGTCGTTAAGGCTCTTCGCTATAACTATCTTTCCGTTCTTTTCTATCGACGCGCGCGCTATCTCTTCACGCGGCAACTTTACAAGCTGTTTTTCTATCTCGTCGCTTACCTCTTTTGCAAGCGCGCTACTTAAGCAGACGAGCACCGCCGAGGAATTCTTATCGTGCTCGGACTGCCCGAGCATATCAGCCGCGACCTCCGCGGCATTCGCCGTAGCGTCCGCAATAACGAGTATATCGCTCGGTCCCGCGACCATATCTATATCCACCGTACCAAAAACGCGGCGCTTCGCCGTAGCGACGTAGATATTTCCCGGTCCTACTATCTTATCTACCTTCGGCACGGTTTCGGTGCCGTAGGCGAGCGCCGCGATTGCCTGCGCCCCGCCCATTTTGTATATAGCCGTAACTCCCGCGACCTTCGCCGCGGCGAGTATAGCGGGGTTGACCTTTCCCTCCTTATTGGGGGGCGTCGCTATAACTATCTCTGATACGCCCGCTATCTTCGCGGGAACGGTGTCCATAAGTACGCTGGAGGGATACGCCGCCGTGCCGCCCGGCACATAAAGCCCCGCCTTTTCCACGGGTATTACCCGCTGACCAAGCACAACGCCCTCTTTGTCGGTTACGGCAAAGCCGCTTCGCTTCTGGCGAGAATGGAAGGCGACGATATTCTCCTTCGCCCGCTCAAGGATAGCAATAAACTCTTTACTTTGGGCATTGTAGGCTTCCTCTATCTCCTCTTCGCTTACCTTAAGGCTTGTAAGCTTCGCGCCATCGAATTTTTCACAGTAGGAAAGCAACGCCTTATCTCCGTTCGCCTGAATATCGGCGAGTATGTCAATGACGGTCTTCTCCACCTCGGCGTTTACCGTTTGCTGTTCGCGAAGAATTATATCCTCAACCGCTATCTCGTTGCTGTCATAAATCTTAATCATAATATTTTCCTCAGCTTGCCGCAGACGGAATCTATCACGTCCGCTTCGAATTTATAGCTCGATTTATTCGCGATAAGCCGCGCGCTTATCGGGCATATCTCCTCGGTTACGGAAAGGTTGTTTTCTTTTAAAGTACTGCCCGTTTCGACGATATCGACTATAACGTCGGAAAGCCCGAGTATAGGCGCAAGCTCTATACTGCCATTTAGCTTAATAATATCTATCGCGCGGCTTTTGCTCTCAAAATACCTCGTCGCCGTGTTGGGGTACTTTGTAGCCACTCGAAGCGGCAGATTAAGGTTATCCTCAAAGCCGTTCTTCGCCGCCACCGCCATACGGCAGACGCCTATATGAAGGTCTAATAGCTCGTACACGTCGTAGTTTCCCTCGCGAAGGGTATCGCTACCTATTACGCCGATATCAGCCGCTCCGCGTTCAACATATATCGCTATATCGGAGGGCTTCACAAGAAGATACCTTACACCCTTGTCAGGGTTTTCGAAAACGAGCAGGCGAGTATCGTCAAGCATTCCCCCGCACTCATAGCCGATTTCAGAAAAAAGCTTATATACCTTGTTTCCAAGACGCCCTTTCGGTAAAGCAACAGTTAACATTTTTACGCCTCCGTTATCCTTCCGTTAATGAGCCTGTAGGTGTAGCGCGCGGCAAGCTTTGGATTGCTTTCACGAAGCGCGCACACCTGCTTGTGTCGATTACGAAGCGTTTCCACCGCCGCGGCTATCGTCTCGGGACTTTCGCTGTCATAGATGAGTATAGCCTCAGTATCGAACTCGGGCGCGGCACCCAAAAGCACGCGGTCAAGTTCACCGATATAAAGTGCAAAACCAAGGGCGTTCTGGGGCTTGCCGAGTTTTTTCATTAGACTGTCGTAACGTCCGCCAGCAAGTACCGCGCGCGGTACTCCGCTGACATAGCCGTTAAAGATAATTCCATTGTAGTAGTCCGCGTCGCCAACGGCGGAGAGGTCAATTCTGACCTTCTTATCCACGCCGAAAGCTTTAAGTACAGCGTAAACCTCATAAAGCTCGTCACACGCCGCCTTCTCCTCGTCGCTTCGCCCAAGCTCCCTCATAAGCGAAAGCGCAGTCTCGCAGTCGCTCTTGCAGCGGCAAAGAGAACAGAGCCGCTCTTGATTTTCTGCGTCTATCCCCTTTTTCTCGCAAAGCTTTATCAGCGCGTTCTCGCTCTTTCGCTCAAGCGCGGTAAAGACCTCGGGGAAATCGGGCGCGATAAAGCCGCAACCAGAAAGAAAGCTGGTTAAAAAGCCTATGTGGCTTATATCAAGCAGATAGTTTTCGTCTATCCTTTCAAGGCTCTTTAGCGCAAGATAAATAACCTCGCTTTCGGCGTAAACGCCGTTCGCGCCGATATACTCAAGCCCTATCTGGCTAATCTCGCGGCATTCGCGGTTTGCGCTGTCGTTACGGAAAACGTTTTCGCAGTAGAAAAGCTTCTCTTCTGTAGCGTCGGGCGCGGTGTTTTTAATTATGCTCATTGTAACGTCGGGCTTTAAAGCCATAAGGCGCCCGCGCGAATCGGTAAAGGTAATAATACCCCCCTCTTTCAGAAAGCTTTTATTCTGCATATACATATCGTACGCCTCGAACTTACCCATAGCGTATTTTTTGTAGCCGTAGCTTTCGTAGAGCGAGCGCAGTATTAAGGGCATTACGTCCTTGCGTGGAAGAGCGTCGAAATCCATAATTGTTTTCCCCTTCGGAGCATTTTCTAAAGGATATCACACTTTAGCGTAGTAGTCAAGTAAAGCGTGAAAGCGTTTTATATTTTCGCTCGATTGCATATATAATACTTAATTATACGGTATTTTTTGTTTGTTTGCACTATAAACAGCGGTTATTTTATAAGTTGTAATTGAAAGATTAGCCGTGTTTTGCTATAGTATAGAAAATAAAGCGCGAGGTGAAGAGAATGAATAGGATAGCAAGCTTTACGGTAAACCACGATAAGCTGAAAAGAGGTATGTATATCTCCCGCACGGACGGCGACGTTACCACCTACGACATAAGAATGCGCGAGCCGAACAAGGGCGATTATCTCACCAATCCCGCACTTCATTCCTTTGAGCATCTTTTTGCCACCTACGCGCGCAACAGCGAAAAGACCGACAACGTAATCTACGTTGGACCTATGGGTTGCCGTACAGGTTTCTATTTTCTCACGCGTGGGCTTACCCACCGCGAGGCTATAGACCTCGTAATCGACTGTTTTGAAAAAATAGCCACGCACGAGGGCGCAATTCCCGGGGCAACGCGTACTGAATGCGGCAACTACCTTGAACAGGACCTTGCGGGCGCAAAAAAAGAGGCGTCAGCTATGCTCGATATTCTATCGAACATAACCGAAGCCAACTTAATTTATGAGAAATAATTGAAACAGTATTCTTTATTTTATCGCCGCTTTTAATTCGTTAACTTTATCAAGCCTTTCCCACGCGACACCGAGGTCCTCGCGACCGACGTGGCCGTAAGCGGAGAGGCTTTTATATATAGGCTCTTGCAGGTGAAGCGTCTTGATTATAGAACTCGGACGCATATCAAATACCGCTTTCACCGCCGCTTCTATCCTCTCGCGCGGGACGCTTTCGCTGCCGAAGGTTTCCACGAGTACCGAAACGGGGCTTGCGACGCCTATAGCGTAGGCGAGCTGAACCTCGCATTTCTTAGCAAGCTTCGCCGCGACGATATTCTTCGCTATATAGCGCGCCATATACGCCGCCGAGCGGTCAACCTTAGTGGGGTCCTTGCCAGAAAAGCAGCCGCCGCCGTGGCGGGAGTACCCGCCGTAGGTATCGACGATTATCTTTCTTCCTGTAAGTCCGCTGTCACCGACGGGTCCGCCGATAACAAATCTGCCCGTGGGGTTAATGAAATATTTCGTATTCTCGTCGAGAAGCTGTTTCGGGAGCACCGCGTCTATTACAAGCCTTTTCACCGCTTCTCGAAGCGCCTTTATAGTAACCGTCTCGGTATGCTGCGTGCTAACGACCACCGCTTCAATGCGCTGAGGCTCGCCTTTTTCGCTATATTCCACCGTAACCTGAGCTTTTCCGTCGGGGCGAAGAAAATCGACTTCGCATTTTTTTCTTATTTCCTCAAGCCGCTTACAGAGCTTATGCGCAAGGCTTATCGGAAGCGGCATTAACTCGGGCGTCTCGTCACAGGCGAAGCCGAACATCATACCTTGGTCGCCCGCGCCGTTCTGCGCCTCGGATTTTCCTTCCTTTTCTTCAAGCGCGTCGTCCACGCCCATAGCGATATCTGGCGACTGTTCGCGAAGCATTACTGTAACGTTGGCGGTTTTGCCGTAAAAGCCGCAATCCTCGGTATAGCCTATCTCGTCAACGGCTTTACGCGCCACGGCTTCATAATCTACCGATGCGGTCGTTGTAATCTCGCCGACAATAATTATGTTATTATCCTTTACCACCGTTTCGCAGGCGACGCGGGATTTCTTGTCCGAACGCAGAAGCTCGTCGAGGATAGTGTCGGAGATTCTGTCGCACACCTTATCTGGGTGTCCGCTCGTTACCGATTCCGAAGTAAAATAGTAGTTGCTCATTATGCCTCCTTAAAAATAAAAACGCTCAAGGTATAAACCTTGAGCGTATATAAACTATCTCTCGGTTTTCACCGCAGGATTTAGCACCTTGCGTTTCTCGCAGGTTGCCGGGCTTCATAGTGCCAGTCACTCCACCACTCATAATAGAAGAATATTAAGTTGTGAATACAGTATATATGAAATGTTGAAATATGTCAACGATAACGTAGCCATTATGGCAGCTTCGCCGCGACAACAAGCACCGTTAACTACGAAAGATTTACCACTACCGCTTTTTTTGACAGCTTAAATCTTTCAGAAAGCTTTTGAATAAAGCCGCTAAACCACTTCTTCAGCTTAACTAAAAAGCTTTCGTTCTTCTCTGTCCGTTGGCTTTTTTTCTCGCTTTTTATTTTCATATTTTACTCCGTTAACTATCACGAAGGGCGAACGATAAGTCCGCCCTTCGCTGTTGTATATTTGAGTTTCTAATACTACTTACGCGCCTGTGGAGGGGTTAGCTCTTCCGGGAGCGGACGTAGGCGCGGGAACGTTGTTGACAGTAAAAAGCTGAGGTTCAAAAGCAACTGCCGGGTCGCCAAATGTTCCCGTCAGTGTATACTGTCTGGCCGCTGTGAGGGTGTTAAGAAACTCTGCTTTAAGAGTTATAACCGTGCTGCCAGCTGTAACGGTATAGTCTTCATTCAGCGTAAGCACATCATCGCCAACATTAAGTGCAACAATAGCAGCAGGACTCTCGGCGGTATTAAAAGTGAAGCTTAATGGATTGCCCTTTGTTACCGCACCGCCGCCTGCGATTAAAATATAACTTACTTCATTAGTTGTGGTAGCTGTAACGGCGGTTCCAATATAGGTTTCTCCACCTAACGTTACTTCAACCTTAATTCTTTTACCTGAATCAGTAGCTGCTACTGTGTAGGTAGCGTCTGCGCCGAGAGTTGCGCTCTCGCCATCTTGCGTCCACTTGTAAGTAGCAGATACGCCTTCGGGAACACCTGTAATTGAAAGCACATCGTCAACCTTGGGGTTAGCGGGAAGGGAGATGGTGTAGGTGCGCCTCGAAACGGCTGTTGAAGCTTCGCTCGAAACGGCTGTGGTGCTGTATATGCCGCTCGCCGTGGCGACAGCCTTAATCTGTACACCGATGTCAGCAGCTTGCACCGTGTAGGACGCGCCTGTTCCTAGAACCGCACTATTGTTGGCGTTCTGCCAAGAAATATTTGCGCCGATTGTAGCCTCCGCTCCCACGGGGGCGGTGTCTATTGTAAGAACATCTCCGACTTCGGGAGTGGTATCGCTTAAACTGACCGTATAGGTAATGAGAGGCACCGCTCTGGCTGTTGTTTTAGACTGCGTTGAACCTTTGTAGTTTGTTTCGTCTTTTCCTGTTACTGTGACCATAATTGTTTTGCCGGCGTCGGCTTCAGCAGGCGTGTAGGTAGCTTCTGAGCCAAGAGTTCTTACTCCGTCGCCGTAGGTCCATACGTAATTGACATCGCCTGTTATACCGGAAAGTCCGTCTGTAATTGAAAGCGGGATGCCGACCGCAGGGGAATCGCTACTAAGTGTCAAAGCTGGAATGGTTATTGCAGAGACGGTCGCGGAAGCAGAGTTCTCACCCGTGGCAAACTCGTCGTCAGCACTATCAGATGTAGCAGTAACAGTTACAACCTGTCCAATACACGCATATCCGGGAGTGAAGTCTGTTCCCGTCTGAGAAACCGGAACTCCAGTGCCCGTCCATCTATACGTAATTGTTCCTGTGGCGGTATTAGTATGGCTCGCGTTTAGAGTCGTTCCTGCTGACACGCTCGACGCGCTCAGCGAAACCTCAAGGTACGCAGCCTTTACGACGTCTGTTGGAGTGCTGGATACGCCGGTTACTCCAGCTGTTCCATAATCTGCGTCGCCGGTTAGCTTAGCGATAATTCGATAGGTCTTATCAGATTCCTGTATAGTGTAGGTAGTTCCCGTACCGAGGGCGTTAGCGTCCTTGCTACTATACCATGTGCAGGTAATTCCAAAAGGTTGTACAGGTATAGAAAGCTCACTACCTACTCTCGCGTCACCAGAAATCATCGGTGCCTCGGGCATTGGCTCGAGGGCTTCTACTTTTACTTTCACGGAGAGAGGAAATGAATCGTCACCATTTGATGTAGCTGTAACCTTTATCGTGCCGATGTTATCGACGGTAGGTACAAATGTATCACCTGTAACAGTACCGCTGATTCCGGGGCCTGTCCATGTTAATGTAATCGTTTCATCATCACTTCCCGTAACTGTAGCTGTAACTGTTTGACCGACTCTTATGCTATCTCTGTCCGTAGTTAATGTAGGTTTCTGAACCGCCGCTGCCCCTTTAGGTAAAATGGATAATACGAGCGCAAGCGTTAGAATTACCGAAGCTGCTTTACGTTTCATTTTTGTTTCCTTTTTTATCAATAGTATACTCCTACGTTTTTTGCTTTAAAAGGAATTACATTTTTCAACATACTTCTCACCATCTGTCATTATATGCCATTCGAACAACGCTGTCAACGGAGGTTTCACATATTGTATGTTTCCTTCGTCTTGTTTTATTAACATAATTGTTAACATATTTATTTCTCCATGTGAGCATATTAACTGTTTTAATTATTACATATAATATGTGTAGGTAATTATAGGGGGTGAGACGATGGATAGTTCAAAGCTGATTATTAAGGCGAAGAACCTTCTGGGTGACGACGGATACCGCGTCTTTTCTGTAAGGCTGAAGCAGTCGCTACTTGAACAGATAGATGAAGTTTCTCAAAAAACAGGACGTAGCCGAAACGAGATAATTTCACTTTTCGTACAGTATGCATACGAGCACTGTGAGGTAGACGACGAAAAACAATAAATGTTAAAAGCCCGCTTTACGCGGGCTTTAATTAGTTGTTATGACTTTCGTCGCAAAGCTTCGATACCGTTTCGGCTATATCCTCGGGCGTAAGCTTCAGCTCGCGCCTGTCGTAGGTCAAAAGTCCGTTAAGCTCGTCCTCTACGTCGCTTACCTGCGTGTAAACGCTCGCGCAGAGTCCCTTCGCTTTCGCGGGGATAATCTCCTTTTCGTATAGGTCGATAAAGGCTTTTTTTAGTTCCTCTTTATCCTTGAATTTCTTGTAGCCGAAATCCCGCTCATTAAAGGCGTGACCGCCTACCCTCATATTGTATCCGCCAAACTCGGTCAGTGCTACAGCGCGCCCGAGAGGGTCTTTTTTGAATTTGTAGGGGCGAAAATAGACGTGCCACGAGCGTATGTCGCCTATCTTCTGGTCGTGCCAGCCGCTCGCGTGGTCGATAAGGCGGGTGTCGTCAAGGCTAAGAATAAGCTCTACCGCCTTTTTAGCGTCGAACTGACCCCAGCCCTCGTTAAAGGGCGTCCAAAGGGCGATAGACGGCACGCTAATAAGCTGGTTTATCATTTCGGTAAGCTCTTCGCGGTACTCGCACCTACCTCGCTCGCTCTCACGCGCGAAACGGGCGTATTTGTTATCCTTAATATGTCTGTCGGTCACAAGCGGGAGGGTTATAGTCGCCGCCTTGTACTCGCCCCCGCCGTTCATCATATCCTGCCAAACGAGCATACCGAGCCTGTCGCAATGGTAGTACCACCGCATAGGCTCTATTTTTATATGCTTCCTTAGCATATTAAAGCCGAGCAGCTTCATCGCGGTTATATCGTATATCATTGCCTCGTCTGAGGGGGCGGTGTAAAAGCCGTCGCTCCAGTAGCCTTGGTCGAGAAGCCCGTTGTGAAAATAGGGGCGTCCGTTAAGAAACATACGCTTTACGCCCTGCTCGTCCGCTTCCACCGAAAACTTGCGCATAGCGAAGTAGCTTTTCAGCTCGTCCTTGCCCGCAGTGACAACGAGGTCGTAAAGCTTCGGACTTTCAGGACTCCACGGCTCAAACTCGCCTATTTCAAGCCTGATAGGTGTGTTTGCGCTACCGCTTGCTTTTCTGCCGCAAGCCTTAACTTCGCAAAGTATATCAAATTCCGATACGGCGGTGACCTCTACGGCGCGCTCGTCAAAGAGCGGCTTAATAATTAGCCGCGAAAGATATTTTTCGGGAACGCTTTCAAGCCAGACGGTTTGCCATATGCCGCTTTGCGGCGTATACCATATCCCACCGCGCTTTAGCTTCTGCTTCCCGCGCGAGCGAAAGCCTGTGTCAGACTCGTCCTTTACCTTAACGATAAGCTCGTTTTCGCCTTTTTTGAGCGCGTTTGTTATATCAAACGAAAACGAAGTGTAGCCGCCGATATGCTCACCGACTGACGAGCCGTTTACGAAAACCTCGCAGAGCTGGTCTACTGCGCCGAAATTAAGGAGCACCCGCCCCTTATTAAAGCCAGCGGGTAGAGTAAGCGTACGCTTATACCAAAGTATTTCGTCGGGCATTACCGTCTTTTCCACTTCAGAAAGCTCCGTTTCGGGCGAAAAGGGCACGACTATTTCGCCTTGATAGTCCGCGGGCGCTCCCTCTTCCTTCGTTATAGCGTATTTCCACACACCATTAAGGTTCAAGTAGCTTTTCCGTATCATCTGTGGGCGGGGGTATTCGGGTAGCGGACAGGCTCTGTTGAGCGCTTCTCCCCATACTGTTTTCATCTTGTTTTCTCCGTATCGGTTATTTACTATTATTTTATCACCTAATACTTATCTTTACTATTCGCAAATATCACGAAAGGTACGAGTGAAATTTTAAAGGCGCCGCAAAGCGGCGCCCTCAAATAATTAATCTTATTTTCTTATATAAAGCACACCGAGGGTGTTAGGTCCGCAATGGCTCGCGATTGTGCTGCCCGCCATCGTTTCAATTACTTCTTTGAAATATCCATAGCCTTCGACCTGCTTAACGACCGCTTCCACAAGAGAGTGGTCGAGTAGGGTATGGGTCACGAAAATTCTGTTCGGTTCAAGACTCTCTATATCAGCGAGCCTATCGGAAACATACTGGGTAAGACAGGTAGCGTAGCTTCCCTTATATTTCTTATAAACGCCCATTGCGCCGTCGTGTACCTCTATGCAAGGCTTAAGCTTAAGCATATTCGCACCAAGCATAGCTACCGCTGAACAACGCCCGCCCTTATAAAGGTATTCGAGCGTATCTATAATGAAGGAGGCGTCCACACGCGGAATAATTCCCTCAAGAGTTTTTGAAATCTCCTCGCCGCCCATTCCCTTCTTAGCGAGCTCGGACGCAATCATTACGCTGTGTCCGCTACCCGAAGAAAGGTTTAAGGTATCGACTACATAAACGCCATTGCACTCAGCCGCCGCAACACAGGCGCTTTGATAGCTGCTGGAGAGCTTGTTGCTGATAGAAAGATGAACCACCTCGTTGCCGTCGGCGGTAAGTCTTTTAAAAACCTCGAGATAATCCGCTACGTTTACAGCCGAGGTTTTGCAAAGCTGCTTCGTTTTATCGTAGTATTCAAATACTCCCTTTTGGTCGATTTCAATGCTGTCTTTATATGTATTTTCTCCGCAAACCGCGTAAAGCGGCGTAACCGTTATGTTAAGTTCCTCGTATATCTTCTTCGTTAAATCGCTGGTGCTATCTGCAGTTATCTTTACTTGTTTGCTCATCTAAAATTCCTTTCGTTCAAATTCTGTTCATAAATTATTATACTAAAATCGCGCTTCTTTGGCAATAGGTAATAAAAAGAAACGCTCGGGCTTACAACCCGAGCGTTTTTATTCTTACTACTGAATAAGCTTTGATTTTCCGTTCCCTGCGGGAACGTGGTCGCCCGCCGAGGGGTCGAAATCAATCTTTGGACTGCCGCCAACAATGCTAATTTGGTCTGCTATAACCGCGCCCTTTATTTCTGCACTGAAGTTAGTTAGTGAAACCGCCCCCTTAGGTGAGAAGAAGATGCCGTGGAAATTGGTTTGACAATTTGTAATATTAATGTTGCCCTCAGCAGAGACAAAGCAAACCGAATTTGAGGAAAGCATCGTTGTATTGGTATTCTGAATGGTTACGTTGCCCTTCGCGAGAATTGTACCCGTAGAGTTGAAGTTACCGTTCTCCAATACAACATCGCCGGGGAAGTATATCGGCATATCGCCATATCTTGCTATTAGTCTATCATAGGTGTGGGTGCCTGTATAATCGTAACTATTGAGATAGTAGGTATTGCCTATCTTATTCACTCCCATAGCCGCAAATTCAGAATCGGTCGGCTTTATGGAAGCATCCACAAGGTCGTTAACGTCGGGCAGCTCCTTTTTAGCTGCATAAGGGTCGCTTTGGGCAATATTATGAAACCAATCGGGCTTATCTATACCGCAACAGGCAGAAATCTTACTAAAACTACCTTCTAAATATTGTAATCTTACCTGATAGTTTGAGTGTATAGGATCATCAAGGTATATCTGCATATTTGAAAGGGTCAGCGGTATCGTTTCCGAAAGCGCAAGCAAAGCGC
The DNA here is from genome assembly GCA_964458545.1 of uncultured Oscillospiraceae bacterium. Taxonomy (GTDB): domain Bacteria; phylum Bacillota; class Clostridia; order Oscillospirales; family Ruminococcaceae; genus JAYFNU01. Next base: position 49,336 of record CAYWJF010000001.1, read on the forward strand.
AGTCGTTATCCGCAAAAAAGCTTTCAGTCGGTCTTTTGGCGGTAGCAAGCGCGCCCACCTTGGTAGAATCTCCGTTGCCGAAGATTACCGCAAAGAGATAATCTACGTCGTAGGTTCCTTTTACTGTTAGCTCCATACTGTCAGGAGACTGGTATATAACAATTTCTCCGCTGTTTACACGCGCCTCGGCATCATCAACGCCGTTATACTTCATATAGTTTATGGCGGTCTGCCTCGCGGCGTAATAATCGGGTAGCTCCCTTACGCCCGCAAGCGCGGCAGAGTCGAGCGCGTTCTGAAAGCTTCGCTTTTCGCTCGCTAAATAGCCGTAATCAATAGCTACCGCAGACATTCCTACCAAGGCAACCAAAGAAAGCGCCACTATTACGGAAACCGAGCCTTTTTCCTTTTTAAAGTAATTAAACAATCTCAACGCACTCACCTCCAGTCGTAAATATATCTTTATTCACTTTACTTGTACCACTTTTTGTGACTTTTGTAAAGTGTTTTATGTAAATATATTATGAACTACTTCTTTTCCGAGCCCTTTTCCGCCGCTGCAAGCTCAGAAACCTTCTCTTCGTAGCCGAGAATTTCAAGCCTCGCCTTTGCCGCGTCAAGCTTGCGCGACAGTAACGCCTTATCTACAGCGAGGTCGGACATCTGGGAGAAAAGCTCAGCTTTATCTGAATACGCCGACTTTAGCTGGTTTAGTATCTCGTTATTCGCGGCAGCGAGCTTCTCATTTTGAACGGTTATCTCCTCGTTCACCTGTCGCAGCTGCGCGTTTGCGCTCATAAGCGCGGCGCTTTCAGAGGTAAGCGAGGCTACCGCCTCGTTAAGCGACTTTATCTCGCGGTCCTTGTTTACTATAAGCTCCGACTGCTTAGTAATATCGCTCAGCAGGTTCTCTATCTTTTCGTTGAGCTTGGCTATAGCGCCCTCGCTTACGATATTCTCGAGGAAGTTGTTCTCCTTGCGAAGTCCGTCAAGACTATTCGCAAGCTCTGAAATCTGGGCGCGCGTCTCCGCCGCTTCTATCTTCGCCGCGGCAAGGCTCTCGTTTGTAACCTGATTATTTTTGCTCGCTATTTCAATCTCTTTATCCTTTTCATCTATTACAGCGGAAAGCTTTCTTATTTCGATATCCTTGCTCTTTATAGACGCTTCTACGTCGTCCTTCTCCTGCTTCAGCACATTTAGCTGCGCGGAAAGCACCATAAGCTTATGGGTAAGATTCCTTTCGTCCTCGTCCGTATGCGACGCATCGATTGCCTCGCTCAGCGAGCGGTACTCCGCGTCAGACTTGCGAAGCTTCTCGTTAAGCGCGTTTATCTTATCGGTCAGCTTCTCCTTTTCGTCGATAAGCGACTGATAGGTCTTATTAAAGGTGTTGACCGCCTTCTGCTGTTCTTTTTTTAGGTTAGTTATGTATTCGACAACCGATTTTTTATTGTAGCCACCGAGCGTTGTCGTCTTAAGCATACTGTCAAAATCAGCTTCCTCGTTCTTGTTTCTCAGTAATTCCACTACGCTTTTGTCGTCCATGTCCGTTCTCCTGTTTTCTATTTTTCGGTTATTTCAACCTTCATACCGTTTTTTACTCCCGAAGCCTTGCCATCTGGAAGCTCCAACACATTTTTTGCGCCCTTGAACAATCTGCCGACACGCCACGGTTTTATTGTTTCTACGCCGACTACCGTCATATCCCGCGAGATATACACGACATCTATCGTGAACCTCATAAAGAAACAGTGTATAGAGCCGCAGTTGTAGAAAAACATACCTCCGTCGGGCGGTATATTCTTTCTTCCCATAAGACCGCAGAACCGCTTAAGAAAAGTGTTTGCTATTTCGGTTCTGCTCGATATAGTTTCTCCGTCTATTCTTACTATCATTACAGTACCGTCATAATATTTATGAGCGCCGGTCCTAAAAGAACAATAAAAATTACGGGGAAGATAAATATAATAAGCGGGAAAAGTATCTTCGTGGACATTTTATACGCCTTCTCCTGCACCTTGTTTCTTCGTGAAACCCTCATTGCCGAGGACTGGCTTTTCAGCACGTTTTTAAGCGATATACCAAGCTGACCCGCTTGAATAACCGCGCTTGTGAAGTTTGTCATCTCCTCAAAGCCGCAGCGCTCCGCAAGCCCCGAAAGAGAATCGCGCCTTGAGCGTCCCATTGACATCTCGCGGTAGCAAACGTTCAGCTCGTCCACAAGCACGCCCTGCATATTATCTATAATATGCTTTAGGCTCTGCTCAAAGCCGAGACCCGCTTCCACGCTTACGCTTAAGAGGTCAAGAACATCTGGAAGCTGGCGTTCCATAAGCTCGCGGCGTTTTGTTATTTTTGAAGTGAGATTAAAACGCAAAAACGTAAAGGAAGCGTAAAGACCTATCAGCGCGCAAACGGGTACGGAATAGTTCGCCACCGCGCCGACAAACGCGCCGAGAAGCGTTATTCCTAACATAACTATAACCTGTAAGGTGTTATACTCCTGCGGTTCAAGCTTTATTCCTGCTTGACGCAGCTGCGAGGCGAGCTTCGCCTCCTGCTCAAGCGCCTTCCTGCTCTTTGCCCGCGTCTCCTGCTGACCGTTCTTGTTCATACGCTTCGCGCTCTTAGCTATGGCGTCAAGAATGGGCTTTAAAAACCGCTCGGAAAGGGGCTTACCAAGTTCCTCGTCACGCAGCAGCACCGAGGCTTTAACCGAGCTTTGCTCGCCTATCGATTTAATTCTGTGTTGCATAAGGTCTTCCTCTTTGCCCTTCGGCTCAAGAAGAAGATAAACAATAACGTATGCAATTACTCCAGCGCACAGAACGATAATTCCGGTCATAAGACGCTCCTAATACTTAATGTCAACAATCTTGTTAACAACGATAAATCCGATAACCTCCATAACGGCGCCCACCGCCAGCATAACCTTGCCTATGGTGCTTTCAAAGAACGAGCCGATATACTCAGGGTTCATTATCATCATAGCAAGCCCGAGTATTATGGGCAGAGCGCCGACGATAAACCCTGAAAGCCGTCCTTGCGAGGTTAGTACCTTCGCCTCCTCGCGAAGCTTTAAGCGGTCGCGTATGGTATTTGATATAAGCTCAAGCATATCTGAAAGGTTAGCGCCCACCTGATTTGAAATAGTTACCGCAGTAACAAGCAGCTCAAACTCCTTGTTCTCTACGCGCTGCTTCATATGCTCCATCGCCTCGTCGAAGGAAAGACCATACTTTGTCTCGCGAAGCACATGAGCAAACTCGGTTGAAATGGGTGGCTTCATATCCGTAGCGATACTCTCCATAGCCTGCTGAAAGGTATAACCCGAACGAACGCAGTTGCCCATAACTATAAGCGCCTCGCCTAACTGCCTGTTAAAAAGCTCCTTGCGTTTTTTGCAGGCGCGCTCTATAAGCAGCGGCGGTACCGCAAGACCTACGGCGCCGATAGCAAGGTAGGTAATGGGGTTAACACCGAAGATTGCAAGCAAAAACATAGGAACTACCGTAACGCCAAGCCATAAATACAGATATTCCTTGGCGCTCAGCTTTACGCCCGCGATAGCGAGCTTGTTTTCAAGGGTTTCGCTGACCTTAATAAAGCCCTTGTTCTCATTCTTTTTTCTGTTGCGCTCGCTTTCGGCAAGCACCTCGCCGTGTATACCCTCAACGTTCATATCCTTCGAGAGAGCCGACAAGCGCCTTTTAACGCTGTCGGTTCCCTGCTTTTTGCTGTTAGTGACAATTAAGGTATAAACGATAAGCGCCACGCAAAGGCATAAAAGAAGAATCAGCATTCCTTCACCTCAGTTAGAAAACCAGTCGTCACGGACAATTACGCCGCTCGCGGCAAGCTTGTCCGCAAAGCCGGGTCTTACGCCCGTAGCTATAAATTCGCCGTTAATGTTTCCGCGCACGTCAACACCGCTTGAGCGGTAGCCAAAGAGCTCTTGAAGGGTAATTGTATCGCCCTCCATACCGACCACCTCGGTAATGCTCACTATCTTTCTCGTTCCGTCCTTCATACGCGACTGGTGAACGATAAGGTCAAGCGCCGAGGAAACCTGCTCGCGTATGGCGCGAACGGGCATCTCCATACCTGACATAAGCACCATCGTCTCAAGGCGCGAGATAAGGTCGCGCGGCGAGTTCGCGTGCGCGGTGGTAAGTGAGCCGTCGTGACCTGTGTTCATCGCTTGAAGCATATCAAGCGTTTCGCCCGAACGAACCTCGCCGACGATTATTCTGTCGGGGCGCATACGAAGTGCGTTTCTTACGAGGTCGCGTATAGTTATCTGTCCTACGCCCTCGATATTTGCGGGCCTGCTCTCGAGCGTTATAACATGGTTCTGGCGAAGCTGTAGCTCGGCGGCATCCTCTATGGTTATAATACGGTCGGACTCGGGGATATAGCTTGAAAGCACGTTAAGCAGCGTGGTTTTTCCGCTTCCTGTTCCGCCCGAAACTATTATGTTCGTCTTTCCCTTTACGCACGCCTCCAAAAAGGACATCATCTTAGGCGAAACCGAATTGAAACGAATAAGGTCGTTTACGGTTAGCGGGCGCTTGGAAAACTTACGGATAGTTACCGTCGGTCCGGTAAGCGCAAGCGGCGGAATTATCGCGTTAACACGGCTTCCGTCGGAAAGGCGTGCGTCCACCATAGGGCTCGACTCGTCTATACGTCTGCCCACCGAGCTTACTATGCGGTTTATAACGTTCATAACGTGCTCGTTATTCGTAAACTGCGCGTCGGAAAGCTCAAGCTTACCTCTGCGCTCTACATAAACGCTATATGGTCCGTTAACCATTATTTCGGTTATATCGGGGTTTTCGAGTAGCGGCTCGATAGGTCCAAGACCTATAACATCATTCAAAATCTCACGGACAATGCGGTTCTTTTCCGCACGCGTTACGGTTATGCCCGTAGCGTTTACAAGCCCCTCGATTTTGCTTTTTATGTACTCGTCGCGCCCTTTTTTCGGAATAGCGCCATCGCTCTCCTCTTTATTTAGAAGCTCGATAAGGTCGGTGTGAACCTTCCGTTTAAGGTCGCTGTATTCGTCCTGCGTTCTAACAGCCTCGTTGCTCTCGAAGCCGTCGTGCCCCTCTACGCCGGTCGTTTTCTGCTTTTCAAGACGTTCAAGAAGTCCCATGCAAATTCCTCCTCAGGCTGCTTTCGATTTACTCCGCGTCGTCCTTCCGTCCGAAAAGACTCTTTTTGCGCTTTGTTTTCTCCTTAAGCTCGGCGGTATCAGCGTCAGGCTCCCCGTTTTCAATGAGGTTCGCCATCTCGCTAATCGCGGCGCCTATGCGGGAGTTTGGCGAGCCCGTTACTATCGGCTCACCACGGTTAAGCGAGGAGACCGCGACCTTGTAGTCGCTCGGTATTCTCGCCCATATAGGACAGCCGAGAATAGTCTGTACGTCGTTAATGGTAACGGAATTCATCTCCACCGCGCGGTTAACAATAAGGCGCACCTTCTCCTTTTGCTGAAGGGAATCAAGTAGGCTCATAGAAAGCTTAGAGTTTTTAAGAATTGAAATATCAAGCCCCGTCACAAACAGCACGAGGGTGGACGCCTCTATCGCCGTTATAGAAATATCGGTAAAGGAGGGGGGCGTATCAATAATTACATAGTCGTAGTAGGAACGTATAAGGCTTAAAAGGTTTTGAAGCTTCTCTGGCGAAACCAGCTCCGCGTATTCTGGGCTTTTCGGCGCGCAGAGAACGTGTACGCCGCTTGGGTGCACCATCATATAGCTTCTAATAGAGTCGATACTGGGCGTGTAGACATCCTGTACAAGCTCCGCTATAGTCTCCTTCGGCTCAAGGTCCATAAAGACGTGAACGTCACCGAACTGGAGGTCAAGGTCGATAAGCGCGACCTTTTTGTTCTTTTCGGCAAGCTTTACGGCGAGGTTTGTGGCTATCGTCGTTTTTCCAAGACCGCCCTTCGAGCCGAAGACGGTGATAACCTTGCTCATCCACGCTATACTTTTCTTCGCCTGCAACGCTTCTATCTTCGTAGATTCCGCGCGATAAACGCCCTTTAAGTATTCAGCAAAGCTCTTCGGGTTCTCGGGGAACTCGATTACGTTATGTACGCCTATCGCCATAGCCTTTTGAAGGGTTGGCGCGTCCAGCTTGTCCGCGAGAAGCACAACAAAGGTCTTCGGGCGGTTGAGAACAAGGCGCTCGGCGAGGTTAAGGACGTCTACGTCCTCTGAACCGAGGGTCATAACGACTACGTCGGGCGAGGTATTTTCGATTATCGCAAGCGCCGCGGAGCCGCCAGGGGAATCGCCCGTTATGACAAGCTCCTCGTCGGTAATCATGCTTTTTAGCACATTGATTATATTCTCGGTCTTGCTGACCAGCATTACTTTAATTTTCATGGCTTAGTCCCTCGTTATATGTATATCGTCAACGGTGATGCTGTGCTCCTCAATGGTCTCGGTGTCGAGTGTGGAACGAAGCACCGCCCTGATAGTTCCGAGATTATCTACAAAGCTTAGCTCTATCGCCTGCTCAGGGGTTACGGAAAGGGTGAGCTTTGTATACATAACGTCGCTCGGCGCGCCCGCGGGGGTCATATACGCGTCCACGGCGAGTATCTCGACGTTTTGAAGGATAATTCGCGCGGCTTGCTCCTTTATCGGTATGCCGCCTTCGTCCACGGCACCCGTTTCGGTTTCGTACTGGGCGATAAGGTCAATATGGTTGCCCGGCTTCAGCATACCCGAAACGCCCTCTACGTCGGTAACGTTAATGGAGATAGCGCGCATACCCTCTTTTACTATATATGAAAGGGTTCCGCTCTCAGGGTCGCCGTACTGTACAAGACGGCAGGCGCGAAGCTGGTCGCCAGCGTAAACGGTGCTGTTTACGGTCTGACCGACAACCGATTCTATACTTAGTATAGCGTCGGACATAACCGCCTCTGAGGGCATCTCGGCTACCATTAGCATCTCCTCAGTTATGGTGGCGTTAATCGGTATGTTGGTTGTAGCGATAACTACCTGCGTTTTAGGTATCTCCTTGCTTTCGTTAAGCTTTGTCAAAAAAACAAAGAGGCAGACCGCAAAGATGAATGCCGCCGCAATTCCGATAATTCTAACCCTTTTCATTATTACCTCCAAATTGTGTTGGGAAATTTAAAGCGCAAATAAGTCCTCTTTCGGTTTTGAAAAAGAAATTATCTGCGCTTTAAACCTCAAGTCGCATAGTGCATGAGGTTTCCAGTTCTACTGTACTTTTTCCTATTATTGTTGACGTAAAGCCCGTAAGGACGGGCGCGTCAGCCTTAACGCTCACGGTAAGACGGTCCCCGCCAGAAACGGAGATAGTCACCGTGGGTGAAACAAGCAGGGGCGACGCGTCCTCGAAAACCGTTTGGGCAATAGCCGCGTCGTCGTCGGCAAGTGAATCGTTATAATGTATAGCGGTATAGCGCGCCGCTTCACGGCACGAATTGTTTATCTCTATTTTCTGCGCGAATATCCACGCGAAATCAATTATCCCGCAAAGAAGAAGCAAGAGTATGGGAAGTACCAAAGCAAACTCGACCATAGACTGACCGCGCTCGCTCTTTAGAAAACGCTTCATTCCCTCACCCCCTTAATTTTGATAAGCCAGACTTTGGTAAAAGCCAAAGTCTGGCTCATTCATGCTTCGTTTGACTTCTTTTGGTTAATTAAGCGTTTGCGCCAAGCACGTCCGCTACGTTCTGCATCTTGTCATTTGTTGCATCACCAAGAGCGCGAAGCGCAACGATAACAACGATAGCTACGAGCGCGATGATAAGAGCGTACTCTACCATGCCCTGACCGCTTTCTTCGTTAGAGAACCAATTAAGGAATTTCTTCATAAGTAAATCTCCCCTTCGTTTATTTAATAATTCTTCGTATAATTGATAATTATACATAACTGTACAATTATAATATCACTATATTTTTCAAAATTCAACGGCAATCTTACAGAATACCTACCGAATTTTGACGAATTTTTGTAACATAATAACTAAAATTTTCGTTATTTAGCTACAATGTAACAGATATAGACCATTCCACAGACTATTCCCGCCGACAAAAACGGAGCGTATGGAAACATACTTTTTATGTTAAGCTTATTCACTAAAAGACCGATAAGTATAAACGCGAGGATGGTTACAGCGAGCACCGCCAGCCCCGCGGCTATGCCGGTAAGCCCCAAAATAGCACCCATAGCGCCCGCGAGCTTAACGTCGCCAGCGCCAACCTTGCCAAGACCGATAATAAGCCCGACTGTAATAAAAATGAGCATTGCGCCGAGCATAGTTAGGAAGGAGAAGAGCAAGCCTTTTTTAAAGCCAAACATTATCGTTTGAAGCGTAAGCCCCAAAACCGCAAGGACGATAACCGCCTCGTTGGGGATAATATGTATCCGCGCGTCTATTATAGCGACGGTAATAGCCAAAAAGGCAATAACGCAAGCAATAATTAACGAGGGAAGGGATACATAGAACCGCGCGAGAAGATACCAGACCGCGCCGTTAAGCAGCGCGAAGGCGGCTAAAACGGTCCACGCGGAGAAGAAGGCGCTTTCTTTAAGCTTTTCGTTTTTACAGGACAGCTTATACGCCGAGACCTTTTCACTCAGCGGAACTATAAACAGCCCCGCCGCTATCCCGATAAAGGCGGTTATCATCTGCGCGGTTGTA
>CAYWJF010000001.1:58145-86444 GCA_964458545.1 uncultured Oscillospiraceae bacterium
TATAAACAGCCCCGCCGCTATCCCGATAAAGGCGGTTATCATCTGCGCGGTTGTACTCATCTTTGCACCTCTGTTTTATGTTTTGTTTTCTGTAAGACGTTTTTTGCGTCGGTGGGTAAATTTCGCCGTTTTCAGCATTACTGTAAATTTCGCCGTTTTCAGTATTGAAATTGCGCTTGAAGAGCGCAAAGGCGAACATTTACTTAGCGCAATCGCAGTAGCGATTGCGGTTTTACATAAGCTCACAGATTAAATTCGAGAACTCCACCGCGTCTTCAACGGGAAGCCCCTCAATTAACAGCGCCTGATTATATAAAAGCTTCGCGTACTTTCCTACCGTTTCCTTGTTCGTCTCGAAGAGCGAGCCGAGCTTCTGGAAAACGGGGTGCGCGGGGTTAATCTCAAGCACACGCTGCGCCTTCACGCTGTTTTCCGCGCCGGGCATAGAGGAAAGTATCTTCTCCATTTCAATTGAGACCGCACCCTCGGAGGTTAAGCAGACGGGGTAGGTTTTAAGCTTGTTAGATACGCGCACCTCGCTCACCTTGCCCTCAAGCGCGTCCTTCATACATTCAAAGAGGTCCTTGCTTTCTTCCTTCTTCTTTTCAAGCTCCTTCTTTTCTTCCTCGGTTTCAAGCCCGAGGTCTGCGCTCGAAATAGAAAGGAAGGGCTTACCCTCGTATTCACGGAGCATTCCCGTGAGGAACTCGTCCACCTCGTCGGTCATACAGAGTATATCGAAGCCCTTGTCGCGCACAAGCTCCGCTTGCGGAAGCTTGGAAAGCTTCTCCACGCTCTCGCCCGCCGCGTAGTATATCTTCTCTTGGTTTTCGGGCATAGCGTCGCGGTATTCCTTAAGGCTTACATACTTACCGTCGGATACGCGGCGGAAGATAAGCAGCTCTTCAAGTGTTCCGCGCGCCGCGCCAAAGGTCTTATAAATACCATATTTTAAGGTAATACCGAAACTATCGAAGAACTTTTCATAATCCGCGCGGCGCTCCGCCATCATCTCGACAAGCTCCTTCTTTATACGCTTTTCAAGCGCGGTGCGTATTACCGTAAGGTGTCCGTCGTTCTGAAGAGCCTCGCGGGAGATATTGAGCGACACGTCCTGCGTATCGACAAGCCCCTTAACAAAGCCGAAATACTCGGGCAGAAGCTCGGGGCATTTCTCCATAATCATTACGTTGCTGGTGTAAAGGGTAAGTCCCCGCTCAAACTCCTTGGTGTAGTAATCGAAATCGGGCTTTTCGGGGATAAACATTAGGGCGTAATATTCGGTGCTGCCCTCGCTGTGCTGATGGATAATGCCGATAGGCTCCTTGTTATCGTAGAAGCGGTGGTAGAAGCTCTTGTACTCCTCGTCGGTTACCTCTTTCTTCTGTCGCTTCCAAAGGGGAACCATACTGTTGAGTGTTTCGTTTTCAACGTAGGTCTCATACTCGTCGCTTCCCTCTTTTTTGCGGGATTTCGGCATATCAAGCTTTATCGGGTAGCGTACATAGTCAGAGTATTTTTTGACCGTGTCGCGAATCCAGTACTCGTCGGCATACTCCGAGAAGTTGTTGCCGTCCGTGTCGTCCTTAAGCTCCAACGTAATAGTGGTGCCGACCTCTTTTTTGTCGCACGGCTCTATCGTGTAGCCATCCACGCCCGAAGAGGTCCAGATATTCGCCGTCTTCTCGCCATAGGCGCGGCTTACGACGGTTATCTTCTTCGCTACCATAAAGGCGGAATAGAAGCCGACGCCGAACTGACCGATAATCTCTATATCGCTCTTCTTCTCGTTGTCCTCGTTCTCCTGCGTGAATTTACGCGAGCCGCTGCGGGCTATTGTGCCGAGGTTGTCCTCAAGGTCGAAGGCGTTCATACCTATGCCGTTATCGGCTATGGTGATGGTGCGCTTCTCCTTATCGACTGAAAGGTTTATGGCGTAGTCCGAGCGCTTAAGCTTCACCTTTTGGTCGGTGAGCGACTTAAAATATAGCTTGTCTATCGCGTCGCTCGCGTTAGAGATAAGCTCGCGCAGAAAGATTTCGCGGTTAGTGTAGATTGAATTAATCATCAAGTCGAGCACACGCTTCGACTCGGTCTTAAACTGCCTTTTTCCCATTTTGCTTTCGCCTCCGGAATTATTATGCTTTAGCACTCGCAGTTCTTGAGTGCTAAAATTAGTTTACGCCATTTAAAAAGAAAAATCAATAGCTAAAGTCTATCTTTGTTTAAGCACCCGCCCGTGCTCGTCGGTAAAGCTGCCCGTAACAATCATAATTATGTCTATAATCACACCTATTCCAAAAACGCCGGCAGTAAGAAGCCAAAGCACGCCCGTGCCAATCTTTCCGACGTAAAAACGATGAACGCCAAGACCGCCGACAAGGATAGACAGAAGAAGCGCCGTGAGCCAGTCCTTATCGGAAACGCCCGCTAAAGGCGCGTAAGTATATTGTGGAGCGCCGTTATACTGAGGCGCGCTTGTGTACTGCGGGGTGGTGCCACGTGTGCTTGAAACTCCGCTTCCGCAAGCGGGACAGAACATATCGCCGTCGTTCATCTGCTTTCCGCAGTTAGTACAAAAAGACATATTCTTCTCCTTTACTTTTTCGCAACTCCGCTTTTAACCGCTTCCTCAGCTACTGCCTTCGCCACAGAGGCGGCAACCGATTTATCAAGCGGGCTCGGTATTACGCAGTCAGCACACAGCATATCGTCGGTGACAAGCGCCGCGAGCGCTCTCGCCGCCGCCTGCTTCATTCCCTCGGTTATGCTCCGCGCGCGAACGGAAAGTGCGCCTTTAAAGAGTCCCGGGAAAACAAGTACGTTATTTATCTGGTTCGGGAAGTCGGAACGACCCGTGCCTATAACCACCGCGCCGCCCTGCTTTGCCTCATCGGGCATAATTTCGGGCGTAGGATTAGACATAGCGAAAACGATAGGCTCCTTCATTGTCGCTATCATTTCGGCAGTAACAATATTCGGACCCGATACGCCGATAAATGCGTCGGCGCCCTTTAAAGCGTCGGCGAGACTCCCCTTGCGGTGCGTGCGGTTGCTTAGCTTCGCCATCTCTTTTTTAGCGTCGTTTAGACTCTCGTCGCCCTCGCAGATTATCCCCTTGCGGTCGCACATCATAATATCGCCAAAGCCCATATCAATAAGGAGCTTTCCTATCGCGATACCAGCCGCGCCCGCTCCGCTTATGACAATATTAAGCTCGCCCATCTTCTTGCCCGTAAGCTTTACGGCGTTGAGCATAGCGGCGCAAACCACTATCGCCGTACCGTGCTGGTCGTCGTGAAAGATAGGTATATCGCATATCTCCTTCAAGCGGCGCTCCACCTCGAAGCAACGCGGAGCGGAGATATCCTCAAGATTTATGCCGCCGAAGCTTTTCGAGATAAGGTATATCGTCTCAACCAGCTTGTCTACGTCGTGGGTATCCACGCATATCGGAAAAGCGTCTACGCCAGCGAATTCCTTGAATAGTACGCATTTCCCCTCCATTACGGGCATTCCCGCAGCGGGACCTATGTCGCCAAGCCCGAGTACCGCCGTGCCGTCGGTAATGACAGCTACAAGATTTCCGCGTCGTGTAAGCTCGAAGGATTTTTCGTAATCCTTTTCGATTACGCGACAGGGCTCCGCCACGCCCGGGGTATAGGCGAGCGACAAATCCTCGCGTGTTTTAATTGGATAGCGCGGCACGACCTCAATTTTTCCCTCAAGCTCGTAATGGAGCTTCAGCGCCTCTTCGTTTACATTCATCTCTTAACAGTTCCTTTCGTCTATATCATCTCTTCGGGTTTAAATACTTCGTCAAATTTCTCCTCGCTCAAAAAGCCGAGCGAGACGCACGCCTCTTTAAGCGAAACATCCTCGGCGTATGCCTTCTTCACCGTTGCCGCCGCGTTTTCGTAGCCAATATAGGGGTTAAGCGCCGTAGCAAGCATCAGCGAATTATGCAGGTTCGCTTTCATTTTATCTCTGTTTGCGGTTATTCCCGCCACGCAGTTTACGCGGAAGCTCTCCATAGCGTCGGTGAGAAGCCTTACCGACTGTAGAAAGTTATATATAAGCACGGGCATAAACACGTTAAGCTCGAAGTTGCCCTGTGACGCCGCAATGCCTACGGCGACGTCGTTCGCCATAACCTGTACGGCAACCATAGTCACCGCTTCACATTGGGTGGGGTTAACCTTGCCGGGCATAATAGAGCTTCCCGGCTCATTAGCGGGTATAGTTAGCTCACCCAAGCCACAGCGCGGTCCGCTCGCGAGAAAACGAATGTCATTCGCTATCTTCATAAGGTTCGCCGCAAGCGCCTTTAACGCGCCGTGCGCAAAGACAAGCTCGTCCTTCGAGGTCAGCGCGTGGAACTTGTTTTCGGCGGATACAAAAGATATGCCCGTAAGCTCACCTACCTTTTTCGCCACCGTTTCAGCGAATTTCGGCGGAGCGTTAAGCCCCGTACCGACGGCTGTGCCGCCGAGCGCGAGACAGAAAAGCTTTTCGAGCGCCGCTTCAAGCATCTCTACGGGCTTTTCGACAAGCGCGCGCCAGCCGCTTATCTCCTGAGAAAAGGCTATAGGCGTCGCGTCCTGAAGGTGGGTTCTGCCTGTTTTAACAATTCCCGCATTTTCCCCTTCAAGCCTAAAAAGCTCGTCAGCAAGCCGCTTCGCCGAGGGTATAAGCTTTCTGCTTATCTCGGTGACGGCGGCGATATGCATAGCCGAGGGAAAGGTATCATTAGAGCTTTGCGACATATTGACGTGGTCGTTCGGGTGAAGTAGCTTTTCACCTAAAAGCTCGTTTCCTACGTTCGCAACGACCTCGTTTACGTTCATATTCGTTTGGGTGCCGCTGCCCGTCTGCCAGACGGCAAGGGGGAATTCGTCGATAAGCTCAAGCGAAATCACCTTGTCACACGCCTCGCAAATCGCTTTGCAGCTCCGCTCGTCAAGAAGCCCGAGCGAGTTATTCGCGAGCGCCGCCGCCTTTTTCAGCGTTCCAAAAGCGCTGATAATTTCGGCTGGCATCTTTTCCGTGCCTATCTTGAAATTGTTACGGCTTCTCTCGGTCTGTGCCGCCCAATATCTTTCTGCGGGCACCCGCACCTCACCCAAGGTATCCTTTTCGGTTCTGTACTTCATTCGTTCCCCTTTTCGCCAAAATACAATTTATTATAGATTAAATATATTATTAAAGTGGTTTTCCGTCAAGTAAAAAGGAGAAAACCTCCGCTGAGCGCGGAGGTTCGTTTCTTTATCTGTTCGGTTTGAAGGCATTCAAGCGAAGGGCGTTTGTCACCACCGAAACGCTTGAAAGGCTCATCGCCGCCGCGGCAAGCATAGGATTTAGAAGCGGCCCGCCGAAAGCATAGAGCAACCCCGCCGCTATAGGAATACCTATTACATTATAAAAGAACGCCCAAAAGAGGTTCTGCTTAATGTTTCTTACCGTAGCGCGGCTTAACTCTATCGCGTCGGGTAGATGATGAAGGTCGTTTTTTACAAGCACAACATCGGCGCTCTCTATTGCTATATCCGTGCCGCCGCTTACAGCTATTCCTACGTCCGCCGCCGCGAGTGCGGGCGCGTCGTTAATTCCGTCGCCGACCATTGCTACCCGCTTACCTGTTGTCATAAGGCTCTTTATCGCCGCCGCCTTTCCGTCGGGAAGAACGCCCGCCGTAACAGCGTCTATGCCCACCGTTTGCGCCATCGCGTTCGCGGCGCGCTCGTTGTCTCCAGTAAGCATAACTGTTTTAATACCAAGTAAATGCAGGCGGCTGAGCGCTCCCTTCGCCGTGGGGTTTACCGTATCCGACACCGCGAAAACGGCGGAAAGCTTTTTATTAACCTCAAGAAACAGCAGGCTTTTTCCGTTTTCGGTATATTCGCTCACGTCTATTTTTTCCGCCCCGCGAATGTACTCCGCCTTGCCGACACGCACCTTCTTTTTTCCAACGGCGCACTCCACGCCGAAGCCCTGCGCCGACATAAAGCCCTCTGACTCCGTAAGCTTTATGCCACGTTCAACCGCGAGCGCAACCACGGCGTGGGCAAGCGGATGCTCGCTTTTCTTCTCAGCCGAGGCGGTTAAGGCAACCGCTTCGTTCTCGCTGATTCTATCCGATAACATCCGTATATCCGTTACCGTCGGCTTGCCCTCGGTAATTGTGCCCGTTTTGTCGAGCACCGCCGTATCTATTCTGCCTGCCGTCTCGAGCGCCTCGGCGTTCTTAAAAAGGATACCTAAGCTCGCGCCCTTACCCATAGCGACGATAATAGCTGTGGGTGTCGCAAGCCCCAGCGCACAAGGACAGGCTATAACAAGAACCGAAACGAAGACTTTAACAATAAAAGAAATATCCTTTCCGACGAGCGCCCATATCACCGCCGCAAGGATTGCCGCCACTATCACAGCGGGAACAAAGACCGCTGAAATCTTATCCGCCGCGCGGGCAATGGGCGCCTTTGAGCCAGACGCTTCCCTTACAAGCCGAACTATCTGAGAAAGCGCGGTGTTCTCACTCGTGTTTTCGCATACATATGTGACGCTACCCGAAAGATTTACCGTCGCCGCGAAAACACTGTCTCCCTCACGCTTTTCGGCGGGAAGGCTTTCGCCCGTAAGCATACTTTCGTCCGCCGCGGTAAAGCCCGAAACCACCTTACCGTCCACTGCGAAGCTTTCGCCCGGGCGCACAAGCAGAAGGTCGCCCTTCTTCACCTCGGCGACCGGGGTAATAATCTCCTCGCCTTCGCGAAGCACCGTCGCGTTTTTCGGCGAAAGGTCAATAAGCTTTCTTATCGCAAGCCCTGTCTTTCGGCGGCTTTTCATTTCAAAATACTTGCCTAAAAGTATGAGCGCGATTATCACCGCCGCGCTTTCAAAGTAAAGCCCGTGAACCGCGTGGTTGTCCCCTCGGAATATCAAAATAGTGTTATACAAGCTGTATAAAAACGCCGCCGAGGTTCCCAATGCGACAAGAGAATCCATATTAGGCGAAAGTTTGAATAGATTTCTATAACCGATTGTATAAAACTTGTATCCCGCCGCCATAACGGGGAGAACAAGAAGCAGTTGAATTACCGCGTAAAGACGCGGGTTTACGTCGGGCGAAAGAAAGCTCGGAAAAGGCAGCGATATCATCGGCGTCATAGCTATATAGAAAAGTGGCATAGCAAAAGCAAGCGCGACGGTCAGTTTGACCCGCTGTGCTTTTAGCTCCTTTTCTTTTAGCTCCTCGGTATCGGTCTCATCAGCTACTACGAAAAAACCGGCGCGCGCAATCGCGGCGCGCAGGTCTCCTTCGCTCACCTTGTTCGGGTCATACTTTATTGAGGCGGTTTCAGTCGCGAGGTTAACCTCAGCCGAAACGCCTGAAAGCTTATTTAGCGACCTTTCGCAAGCGGCGCTGCAAGCCGCGCAGCTCATTCCGCCTATCCTTAACGAAAGCTTTCTCATTTTACCTCAAAGCCTAAATCGTCTATCGCCGCCTTGACGGCTTCGAGCGATATCTTGGTTTCGTCAAAAACCACCGACGTCGCGCCGTCTATGTGGTTGGCAATACATCTTTGTATGCCGTCTATTGCCTCAAGTGATTTCGTAAGCCTTCCGCTGCAATGCTCACAGGACATTCCGCTTACGCTTAGCATAACCTCAGTCATAAATCGCGCCTCCATAGGTTTTTTATTATTATACCACTAAAATCAGCGTTTAGCACCAACGCTCCCTTCCCCGTCGGCTCGGCTTTTTTTGACAAGCTCTTGACAAAGTCACACGGGCGTGTTATATTGTGTATACACCGTATACACAATATTGAAAGGACTGGTGTTATGGAAATCTTAAAAGTAACAAATCTTCGCAAGGAATATGAAAGCTTTACGCTAAAGGACGTTTCCTTCTCGCTCGACAAGGGCTACATAATGGGCTTCATCGGACGTAACGGCGCGGGTAAAACGACGACGCTCAAAACGATGTTCAACCTTGTTCACCGAAACGGCGGCGAGGTGGAGATGTTCGGCAAGGACTTTTTTGAAAACGAGCTTTACTGCAAGCAGCATTCGTCGTTTATGCTCGGCGGTGTTAACTATTATTTGAATAAAAAGCTAAAAACCATCACAGATGTTGTAAAACGCTTCTATGACGAGTGGAACGACGAGGCATACAACAAGTATATGGAGCAGTTCAAGCTTTTGGACAACAAATGCGTAAGCGAGCTGTCCGAGGGTATGAAGGTCAAGTACGGTCTTGCTCTCGCAATGTCGCACAACGCGAAGCTTCTTGTACTCGACGAGCCGACGAGCGGACTCGACCCCGTCTCCCGCGACGAGCTTATCGATATCTTCCAGCAGCTTATCTCGGACGGCGAAAGAAGCATCTTCTTCTCAACGCATATTACCTCAGACCTTGAGAAATGCGCGGACTTCATAACCTACATAAAGGATGGCGAAATCCTCGCCTCCTGCGAGAAGGAAACGCTTATCGACGGTTACCGCATAGTTCAGGGCAAGAAGAGCCAGCTTGCGCCTGAGCTTGAAAAGGTTCTTATCGGCGTTAAGGAAAACGCCTTCGGCTGGACGGCGCTTGTCAAAAGCGAGAACATAGGCGTCTGCAAGGGACTTGAGATAGAAAAGCCCGACCTTGAGACAATTATGGTTCATATTGAAAAGGAGTAACGGAAATGATTATTGATTTACTGAGAAAAGAGTTTAAGCTCTCCTTACACGTAACCTCCTATCTGTTCCTCGCCTTCGGGCTTATGCTGTTAATTCCGAGCTATCCCTACTATGTAGCTTTTATCTATACCTGTCTTGCGGTTTTCTTTACCTTTTTAAACTGCCGCGAAAACCATGATATCTTCTTCTCCTCCACTCTGCCTGTAAAAAAGAGCGATATTGTGCTGGCGCGCTGTCTTTCTACCGCCGCCATTCAGGTGCTAACCCTTATTGTAGCTGTACCCTTCGCGATAATAGGCATAAAGATTAACCCCGTGGGCTATAACGAGGTTGGCATTGAAGCGAATGTCGCGTTCTTTGGTATCGCCTTTGTAATGCTCGCTATCTTCAATTTAGTATACTTCCCGAATTTCTATAAGACAGGCAGTAAGATAGGAAAGCCGCTTGTGCTCGCGAGCATTCCCACGGCTATCTTCGTTATCGCCGCTGAGGTTGCTATACAGATGGTTCCCTCCCTTAAAGCGAGCCTTGACACCACCGAGCCCGCGCTTGTAGTAAAGCAGATACCAATACTTATTGCGGGTATGGTAATATACGCTTTAGCAATGCTCCTCGCCTACAAGCTCTCGGCAAAGAAGTTTGAGCAAGTAGACATTAAGTAATGGACGTAACTATTCTGAACACCTCGGACAAACCAATCTATCAACAGCTTTATGAACAGATTTCCGCGCAGATAATGCGCGGCGAGCTGGAAAGCGACAGCTGTTTGCCACCCATAAGAACGGTAGCGGCGGAGCTTAGGATAAGCGTTATTACCGTGAAAAAGGCGTGGGAGGAGCTTGAACGCTTAGGCTTTATCTACACCATAATCGGAAAGGGCTGTTTCATTGCGCCGCTGCATCCAAAGGAGCTTGACGACAAGCGTATGAAGATAGCCGAAAAGCGGATAAAGAAGGACGCCGCCGACTATAAGGAGCTTGGGCTTTCTCTCGAGGATATAAAAAAATTGTTTGATAAACTGTATTAAATGACAAATACTTCGCTTTAATAAGCGAAGTATTTGTTTTTTTTGTTAGGATATTGTACAATAATAACAAATAATGTGCTGGAGTTGCTTACAGGTATGAAGAATATAGCGATTTTCGTTTCACATTGGTCAGAGGAGCAGGCGAAGTACTTCCTTGAGGGCGCGAAAAGGCGCACTCTCGAGGGTGGTATTAAGGTCTCTATGTTTTCCTCGTACGGTGACTTTGAAGGCGACAAGCCGGTGAATTTCGGTGAGTATAATATTTTTAATCTTCCCGACCTCTCGCTTTTTGACGGCGCTGTAATTGTGGCAAACTCCATATATGACAAAAAGGTGCTTGAAAACCTCGTAAACCACATAAACGCCTATAATATTCCACTTATACTCGCGGATTACGACCTCGGCGACGGCAGAGCATATTTTGTCGGCGTAGATAACTATGACGGAATATGTCAGGTAGTTGAGCATCTAATAACCAAGCACAAATGCAAAAAGCTTCACTTTATTTCGGGACCCGATGCGGATAGGGAGAATATCCAGCGCCAGAAGGCGTTTTTGGATACCACCGCGAAGTACGGTATTTCAAAGGAAGATATCGTAATAATTTCAGGAAGATATCAGTTTGACGACGGTCTTTCCGCCGGCGCGAGATATGTTTCAGGTCAGCTGCCTCTACCAGACGCGATAGTATGCGCCAACGACTTTATGGCGGCGGGCGTCTGCGACGTTCTCGGCGATAACGGCATAAATGTGCCCGACGACGTTATTGTAACGGGATTTGATAACTACGAGTTTTCTCAGCATTATAAAATAAAATTCACCACCTTTGACAGACCGAAGGAAGAGCTCGGCTATATCTGTCTTGACACTATGCTGCGTATTGCCGAGGGTGAGGAAATTGAACGGCAAAACCCCATTCGCGGACGCTTGGTTCTCGCGGAAAGCTGCGGCTGCAACGAGGAACAGTATGAAAGCAACCTTGACTATATTAGGCGAATATACATTAACAACGTAACAAGCAATAACACCTATTCGGTTACTAAGGAGCTTACAGATACCCTGCTTTCAGCTAAGGATTTCGAAACCATGCTTATCGCGCTGAATAAGTTTAGCACTACCTTCTTTTCAAACGCGCCGCTTCTCGTTATAGACGACGGCTTTTATAAATCCATGTTCCGCTCAAGCGATGATAAGCGGCTTATGCGCGGCTATTCGGAAAAGTCGCACCTATTCTATTTTAACGACGGCTCCGACAAGCTAAACGAAATCCCCTTCCCCACAAGAGAGCTTATTCCCGAGGAGATGACAAAGCTTCGCGAAAACAGCTTTAACTTCTTTATGCCGCTACACTTTCAGGGCAAGAATATGGGCTATGTCGTAACCGACGCGTATTTCCTACAGC
Organism: uncultured Oscillospiraceae bacterium; assembly: GCA_964458545.1. GTDB lineage: Bacteria > Bacillota > Clostridia > Oscillospirales > Ruminococcaceae > JAYFNU01. The sequence goes on from CAYWJF010000001.1 coordinate 69,262, forward strand.
TAACTACCTCACTTCGAGTAAACATTATGTCCTCGCTCGGAAACGCCTTCGAGAATATGCACCAGCGCACAATACTAAACCGCTACAGCAAGAAGTTCCAAACCCTTGCGCTTATTGATTCCTTCACGGGGCTTTACAACCGTTTGGGCTTTAAGGAGTACGGCGAAAAGCTGTATGAGGAATGTACTAAACGCGAAGACGACTTCTTTGTGCTCTTCATTGACATTGACGGTCTTAAATGGATAAACGACCATTTAGGTCACGAGTTCGGTGATATCGCCATTAATAAGATAGCTCAGGCTATCACCTCAAGCTGTCCCGACAAAGCGCTTCCCATACGCTTCGGCGGTGACGAGTTTATTGTGCTCGGTCCCGGCTGCGCCGACGTTGCCTCGTCGCTCGCGGACGAGATAAGCGGGCGGCTTACGGCTATTAACGAAAACGAGGAGCTCGGTTTTACCCTTTCGGTAAGCTTCGGCTTCCGCACCTGCGACAAAAACGAAAAGTGCTTGCTTTCAGACCTCATTAGCGAAGCGGACAGAGAGATGTATGTAGCGAAGCAGAAGAAAAAGGCCGACAGACAAAGCTAAAAGCATACGCGAAGTTTAACTTGAATATAACAAAAGACCCGCCGAGTAGGCGGGTCTTTTCTGCTGTATTTTAGCCTATTGTAACCGTGCCGTCGGGCGAGACTGTAATAAGGTCGCCCTCCTTAACGGAACTTAAGAACTCGTCGCCAAGACTGTCAACTACGGGCATCTCCGCGTCTGTCCAGACGTCCGCGAGCACCGCGCCCGCCGCGGCGAGAGAATCTATTGGCTTGCTGAAGAGCATACAGGCGGGGTATCTTCCGAAGGACGCCGCCGTGTAAAGAACAAGCCCGCCCGTCGTAGAGCCTATCGTCTGCGGAAGGCAGAGCGCCGTGCCCTTCATAGCCTTTCCGTAAAGGTCGGCGTTATTCTGGTCGGAGCAAACCGCCTTTTCGTCGCCGAACATAAGCGATTTCTGGTAGCTCGCAAGGGTGTTGAAGCCGCCGTGGCTCACAAGCGCGGGAGCGCTTACGCTTCCCGCTACTATGGGTCTGCCCTTAAAGGTTTTTGCCATATCAGTTGCCTCCCTTCGAGATAAGCGCGAGCAGCTCAGCGTCGGTATAATAGCGCGCCGCTGAGTATGTACGCAGCTTGTTCGAGTTGGTGATTACAGGCTGCTTTCCGCAGATAGGGTTGTTCATATACATTAGCGGGCAGATATACGAAAGGGTTACGCCCATATCGCAAAGCTTCTTGTAGTCATCCGTCTTAATAAACTCCTTTTGAACGGGAGCGGACGAGGTGAATACGGTAGGTATCGCTACCTTCTTTCTTCCCGCCGCCGCAAGCGACGCTGAAAGCTTCGCCGTCCAGTCGTGTAGCTGTCCGAGCGAGAGGTGTGGGCAGCCGACAAAGGCGAGCTTCGGCTTAGCCGAGGGGTTCTTCCATATAACGGGATAGCTGTCCTTAACACGCTTAAGCTCCGCTTCGTCAATAACGTAGGTCTTCGCGCCCTTCGCGATAAGCTTTTCCTTTTGCTCCTTCGCCTCAGGGGTAAGCCCGTCGATATGGTAAAGACCCACCGCGCCGTTGGAGGCAGTCGCCGCGCCGAAATCCTTAAGGTATGCTGTATTTTCGGCGTTAAGCTCGTTTCCGAGGAAGCAATCAAGCCCCTTGACGTAAGGAACGTCCTCCATTACCTTCATACCTATTGCACTGCCGAGTATCTGCGCTTCGGGCTTTTCCTTCGTTTTTACCTCTACTACCCACGTTGCCTTGCGCCCCTCGTCGGTAAGCAGACCGAAGTAAGGCACATAGCCCGCTATACTTCCAAAAAGCTCGATAATGCCTGAGTTTCTGTTGCACCGCGCGCCGAGAACGCTGTTAGCGTAAACCACTGCGCTGCTCTCCGCCCAGCTTAGCACCTCGCCTTTTTCGGGCTTGTTGCCGCACTCGTCGAGATAGCAGGTGCAGCTAAAGGCGTCGTCGGACAGAAGCCCCATCTTCTCAAGCTGCTTTTCGTAATCGCTTTGCGCGCCGTACATAACCTTAAAAACAATGTCGCCAATAAGATTAGACGGTACCTTTTTATCTACGGGGCGGGGGTCTATCGTGAACTTCTGCCCCGACAGCGCGCCGCCCTCAATAAGGGTATCCATTAATCCGTAAACGGGCTTCATTACAGACAGCCCGAAGCTTGTAACTAAATGACCGTATTTACTTGTGACGGGCACAAGCTTGGTCGCGCCGAAGATTTCGCCGTAACGCACAAGGGTTTTCATTACCTTTGCGACGGTTTCGCCCTTCGCGCCGTCCAGCAGCGCTTGCTGCTCCTTTGTAAGTTTCATCTCTGACATATTACCCTCCGTTCAGATTTTATGCTTATAGCGACATAGCGACGTCCCATGCGCGCCACACCACGGTGCGAAGGTTTCCGACCTTCTCGGCGTCGCCCACAACGTGGATATGCGGTCCGCCCTCGGTGAGCGGCGCGGGCTTGTAGCCGACGGACATAATTACGCTGTCGGCGTCCAGCTTAAAGCTCTTTCCGTCCTTGCCAGCGACTATAACGCCGTCGTCGAGAACCTCAACAAGCTTAGTTTCGAGATAAACGGGAACCTTGTTGGCGTTAAAGAAATCGCGAAGATAGCTTGAGTTTGCAAGACACACTCCCTTAACGGCGATAAGGTCGTCCTTCATCTCGACGATTTCGGGTTTCTTGCCCTGCAAGTAGAGGTCGTAGGCTATTTCACATCCAGTAAGTCCGCCGCCGATAATGACGACCTTCTTTCCGACCTTCTGGTTTCCGAGAAGATAATCCACCGCCTCAATGCCCTTTTCGGCACCCTTGACGGGAAGGCTCTTCGCTACGGAGCCTGTAGCGACTATAACCTCGTCCGCGCCGAGCGACATATCCTTAACCTCGGTATTAAGCTTAACGGTAATGTTCTTGTCCTTCGCTATCTCGCGCTTATACCATTCAATTAGCTCGCGGTCCTTCTCCTTAAAGGAAGGTGCCGCCGCCGCTATAAACACGCCGCCGAGCCTGTCGCTCTTTTCGTATATCGTTACCTTGTGCCCGCGCTTAGCCGCGACGCGCGCGACCTCCATACCGCCAATGCCTCCGCCGATAACCGCAATGGTTTTCGGCTTCTTCGCGGGCTCTATCTTATACTTTTTGCTCTGCATAGTTTCAGGGTTAAGCGCGCAGCGCGCCATACCTGCTGTATCCGAAAGGTCTTGGTCGTTCGCCACGCCCTTGTAGTGGGTCATATTGAAACAGGCGTTGTGGCAGCATATACAAGGCTGAATATCCTCAAGCCGCCCGCTCATAAGCTTAGTGACCCACGCGCCGTCGGTAAGGAACTGGCGGGCAAAGCCCACTCCGTCTATCTTCCCCTCGGCTACCGCTTTCGCGCCGATTTCGGGCTCCATTCGACCCGCGCAGACCACAGGAATATCTACAAACTTCTTGATATGCTCTACGTCCTCAAGGTTGCAGTTCTGCGGCATATATTGCGGCGGGTGAGCCCAATACCAAGCGTCGTAGGTGCCGTTATCGGCGTTAAGCATATCGTAGCCAGCGTCCTGCAGGTACTTCGCCGCCTTCTCGCTTTCCGCCATATCGCGCCCGACCTCGTCGTACTTTTCGCCGGGCACCGCGCCCTCGCAGAAGCCCTTTGTTTTCGACACGACCGAATAGCGAAGAGACACGGGGAAATCCTCGCCGCAAGCTGTTTTTATCGCCTTTACAACGTCGGTTGGGAAACGGTAACGGTTCTCGAACGAGCCGCCGTATTCGTCGGTGCGCTTGTTGGTGTACTTTAGCGTAAACTGGTCGAGAAGATAGCCCTCGTGAACGGCGTGTACCTCAACGCCGTCTACGCCCGCCTCCTTACAAAGGCGCGCCGTCTCCGCGAAGGCGAAAACCATATGCTCAATCTCCTTGACGGTGAGCGCGCGGCAGGTAACGCTGTCGTCCCAGCGGTTAGGAAGCTCGCTCGGGCTTGCGCAGAGAAGGTCAGCGTTAACAATAGGGCTTGCTATCTTGCCGACGAATTTATTCTTCATAAGCATTACCATAGGCGTGGTAATGGCGAAGGAGCGTCCGAAGCCGGCGGTAAGCTGAATGAATATCTTAGCGCCTGTCTTGTGGAACTCGACAAGATACTCCTTTAATTCTTTAAACATCTTCTTGTTCTTGTAAAGCCAGCGTCCGCCGATTGTATCGAAGAGCGGCGCAATACCGGGTATAATTAACCCGACGTTATTCTTCGCGCGTTCCATAAAAAACGCCGCCGCTTCCTTATCGAAATGGTTTGGCTCCATCCAGCCGAAGAGCGAGGTGCCTCCCATAGGACACAGAACTATTCTGTTCTTTATCTCAACGTCCCGTATCCTCCAAGGCGTAAATAAGGGTTCGTACTTTTTGTCCATTAATTTGCTCCCTTCATAGGCTTTTTTTGTTTAAAAGCTACTAATACATTCTACAACAAACCCGCCTTTTATTCAATCTGTATTTTATGGTACAAGGTACAAAGAAAACAGGGGAATAACGGTCAAAACGACCATATTCCCCCGTCGTAAGTTTTGTTCTGTCAGTTTTCCGTAATAAGCTTTTCAAAATCCTCTACGGTCATAGGACGCGCGAAGAGGTATCCTTGCGCAACGTCACAGCCCATACTCTTAAGGTACTGCGCCTGCTCGGGCGTTTCAACGCCTTCGGCTATAATTCCGAGCCCGAGGTTCTTCGCCATCTTAATTACCGAGCTTAATATACTCTTTTTCTTCTCGTCCTCCTCGCCCGCGAGGAACTGCATATCGAGCTTCACTACGTTGAAGTCAACGTCCTTTAAAACGTTAAGCGAGGAATAGCCGCTGCCGAAATCGTCCATCTCAACTGTAAAGCCGTGGGCTTGAAGGGTCTTTACGCAGTCGATAATAAGCCCCGGGTCATCCGAATACGCCGATTCCGTTATCTCGAGCCGAAGCAGCTCGGTCGGAACATTATACTTCTTCGTAAACGCAAGGAACGCGGCACAGACGTCCATATTCATTATATCTAGCGCGAAATTTTCACAGAAAGGTGCGGCACCTTTATGCCCCTATCAAGCCATTCGCGTATCTGTTTGCAGACCGCTTCCCAGATGAAAACGTCAAGCTTAATTATAAAGCCATTCTTTTCGAATATCGGAACAAACATCCCGGGCGGAACAATGCCCCGCGCCTCGCTTCGCCACCTCGCGAGCGCCTCGGCGCCGACAATAGCGTTGCTTTCAAGGCTGTACTGTGGCTGCAGATAGAAACAGAACTCACCGTTTTCGAGCGCGCGATTCATTATGTTGGTAATGTCTCGCTCACGCAGAAGCTTTTCGCGTATATCATCGTCGTAGAAGTCGTAAATCTTATGTATGTTGCCCTTTACCTTCTTTTGCGCCATAGCCGCGCGGTCAATCATAACATCTACGGAGAGTTCTTTGTCATCCACAACGTAGAAGCCGAAGCTTGCGGTTATGGTGCCGCTCTCCTTTTCGAGCGACTTTGTGTCGTTGTAGAACTTAATAAGCCCTTCTATGTTCTTCTTTCCGTTAGGCATACAAAGAGCGAAGCAATCGGCGGAAAGACGCGAGCAGACGCCGCGGCGCTTAACATATTCGCCGAGCTTATCCGCGACGTAGCAGAGCACCTCGTTGCCGCGCTCGAAGCCGTAAACGTCATTATAAAACTTAAATTTGTCTATATCTAAATATCCGATAACGTAGCTGTTTTCGGGCGCGGCATTAATTAGTGCCGCCGCTCTTCTCGAAAACCCGCTGCGGTTGAAAAGCCCCGTTACGGTGTCATACTCGGCTATACGCCGAAGCTCGATGTTGGAAATAACCTCTTCGTTAACGTCGTTTAGGGTTATGTAAAGCTTTCTGTTGAAGCCAGAGCCACGGGTAATAGTTGCTCGATACCAGCGCTTATGTCCGTCTGCGCAAAGCAGCGTTATATCGAACTGAGCCGACCTATTTTCGGGGTTTTCAGCAACAGAGGTGATAATATCCCGAAGATGCTCCGCGTCCGCCGCTGAGGAAACGCCGTCTGTGTCGAAAATCTCCCAAAGCGGTCTTTCATCGTATTTTCCCGAAAGCCGCTCGGACGCGAGAAAATCGTAACTGAACAGTCTGTTAGCCCAGTCCACCTCGCAAACGATAGTCCCCGTGCTCAAAAGAACGTTGCGGTACTTGTTCTCCTCCTCGCCTTGTAGAGCAAGGTAACTGTTCTGAATTCTAAGCTTGTCGTTTTCGCTCTTTATAACGGCGTTCTTTACCTTAAGCTTCACCGTTTCGGGGTCAATAGGCTTCTGTACAAAGTCCAAGGCACCGTAGCGTATCGCCGTGGTGCTGAACTCTTCCTCCTCGCCCGCGCTTATAATTATGACGGGAATTGTGGAAAGCTCTACGCTCTCACCCATACGGCTTAATACATCAAGTCCCGAAATATCGTTCATCATAACGTCGAGAAGCACAATTGACAGACCACTGCCGCGGCTTTCTATTACGTCCAGCGCGCCTATTCCCGTATCCGCGGTGACAATCTCGAAATCGTTCTTGAACATCTCGGTCAAAAGCTCGCGGGAAAGCTCGGAATCGTCAACGATTAACATCGTCTTCTTCGCACGCCTTTGCTCCGCGTTCCCCTCTAACGCAAGCGCGCGCTCCGCCGACTCGTCGCGCATAGCGGCGTCGTAATATCTAAAGCGGTCCTCGGTAAAGGAGTAGGTAAACATAAGCGCCGTCTCGGCACGGGTAAAAAGCTCGTCTACCGTCTCGCCGTCAGCGGGGAAAAGAGCAATACCCGCGCAGAGTCTCGCGGTATGCTCGCCGTACGGCTTCTTTTCCGCAAGCTCAAAGAGCTGGGTAAGCTTTTTGTCTATAGCCGCCTTAAAATCGAAATCACGAAGCAGCAAACAGAATTTGTTGCCGCCGATACGACCTATGATATCGTCCTTTCGCGCAACCGCTTTTAGGCAGTTCGCTATATCCGACAAAAGCTCGTCGCCGACCCCTGTGCCGAGCATTTCGTTAATTACGCGAAGGTTCGTGACGCTTACGACGCATAGCGCGTGACCGCTGCTTTTGGCGGTGGTTTTAATGAGAAGCCCTATACGCTCAAAGCACTCAAACCTGTCGAGCACGCCCGTAAGGGTATCCCTTACGCTCTTCTCCTTTAATTCAAGCTCCTTGCGTTTCTCCTTGTCGATATCTTCAAAAAGAATATACGCCGTTACGCTACCCGTCTCCTTCGGACGGGCAAGTGCCACGCTAAGACGAAGCCAGCGCAGAACACCGCCGCCGCCGACAAAGATAAAATCAAGCGATTCCTCGCTTTTCCCCTCGTAGAAGCAGGCAAGCAGCCTCTCTCGGTTCATAAGCGTTGAAAATTCCTTGCGAAAATCAGGATGAACGGCGAAACGAAGAAACCTCTGCACCCGCTCGTTAAAGCCCGAAGCATTCGACTCGTAGTCAAGCAACGAACGCTTACCCGAAACGTTAAGCTGCTCGTCGGCGGAAAGGTCGTGCTCATAGGGCACAGCGTCGGTGTCCTCGGGAAGATAAAGCGCGCGTTCGCTTTCCTTTTGCACCGCTTTCTCCTGCTCTTTTGCGGCTCTCCTTCTGAGTCCCCGCTCGCGATAAAGGAAGTGAAGCACGCCCGCCATACATATTAGAACAAAGGCGGACGCCACTACTGCGCTTACATCTACGGTGTTTTTTAGGTCTAAGTCCGCATCATTCAGCGCTATACTTCTTAATACAAAAAACAGCGCTATGAGTACCGCCGCGCCTATAATTACCGCGACAGCCCACACATTTACGCTGTTTCGTTTTCTTTCTTTTTTTTCTTTCATTAGACTCTCCGTGAAGTTTAGGAATAGTTGTCTAACTGCTTTATCTGCTCGGAAATACTTTCGTTCTCCGCTTCAATAATTTCAAACAAGAGCGGAAGCCTGTTGTAGTTCCCCGCCTTATACTCCTTAGTAAACTCAACGCAAGCCGCGTAAAGTCTGCCTATACTTAGGTTACCCGAAGTACCTTTAAGGGTATGAATAACAGCGTAAGCGCCGTCGATATCTCCGCTTTTAAACAGCGCCGAAGCGCTTTCAACCTCGTCGCCCGCCGCAAACTTTACAAGAAACTTTTCGTACAGCTTATCATTACCTGAAAACCGCTCAAGCCCTTGCTTATAATCAATGCCCTTTAGTTCTTCCGCTTTCATATTTTCCCTTATTTCTTTTTTATAAAAAATCCAAGGTTGTTACTTGCTCTTTTATTATAATATAATATTTTAAAAATCTATTCAATGATTATACCGTTTTTTGTCGGTTTTAATAACGGGCTTTCGCTTTTTGCGGCAATTTGCCGTATAAAAGCGAAGCCCGTTTTCTGTTTATAATATTATATTCGTTTTATGACTTTTGCGTTCGACGCGGAATTATTAAAGAACAGAATTAAAGCTTTATCCCATTACGACCTTGATTTCATTCTCCGCTTTAAGCTCCGCAAAGGGCACAACCTCACCGCCGAGCTTTTCACCGTTAAGCCAAACCTCTTTTATTCCGCTCTCTTTTCCGTCAGGGTTAGCTACCTCGATTGAAAGCTTCTTTCCGCGGAAGACCTTCGTCATCTTAAAGCCCTTCCATTCGCTCGGAATAGAGGGATTAATCATAAGTCCGTCGGTTAGCGGGCGGACGCCGAGAATACCCTCTACGCAGCCGACCATAACTGTGGAAGCTGTTCCCGTGAGCCAATGGACGTTTGCGCGTCCTTCAAAGGGAGACTCTACCGACTCTACAAACTGACCGTGCGCGTAAGGCTCTATACGGCGTATTTCGGCGTTGTCATTCATATAGGCGGGGCTTGACTCCTTAAAGTAATCGAACGCGCGGTTACCGTGACCCATTAGCGCCTCGGCAAGTATTATCCAGCCTTGAGTTTGTGAGAAGATTGCGCCGTTCTCTTTAGTCGAACCGTTATAGAGGAACATAAGCGCGCCGTCAAAGGGGTGTTCCTTATAGCTCGGTGAAAAGAGTCTTGTACCGTACTTTGTATTAAGCAGCTTGTTTGTGGAATTGAGCGCCTTTTCCGCTTGCTCCTTGGTGGCGACTCCGCTGATAACCGCCCAAGACTGCGGGTTAAGCCACATATTAGCCTCTTTATCCTTCTTCGCGCCAATAGTGGTTCCGTCCTCAAGGAAGCCTCGGACGAAACGGTCCTCGTCCCAGCAGAACTTCTGAATAACCCTGTAAAGCTCCTTGGATATTCCCTCGAGATAGATTACATACTCGCGGTCGCCCTTCTGTACGGCGTAATCCTTAAGTATGCGCATAGCGAGGTAGAGCTGCATAGCGACGAAGCTACTTTCTCCGTTTACGCCGAGGCGCAAGCAGTCGTTCCAGTCCGCGTGAAGCCCCGCGGGCATACCGTGCTTCGCAAGGTGGTTCATACTGAAATCTATAGCTCGCTTAAGGTGCTCATAGACGGTTCCCTCCTCCTTATCGGCAAAGGGGATAACCTCGTCAAGAAAACCAATCTCTCCCGTCTCGTCAATGAACTTTTTGACGGTTGGGAATAGCCACATAGCGTCATCAGCGCGGTAGGCGGGGTGACCCGTCTCACGGACGTAGCTATCGTCCTCGGGAGTGTCTTCGTGGCCGGGGTTGTGGGTATACTTTACAAGCGGAAGTCCCGCGCCGTGGTGTACCTGAGCGGAGAGCATAAAGACAAGCTGCTGCTTCGCCATATCGGGGTCAAGATGAATTATGCCTTGAATGTCCTGTACTGTATCACGGTAGCCGAAGCCGTTGCGTTGACCGCAGTAGGAGAAGCTCGCCGCACGGCTCCATACGAAGGTAATAAAGCACTGAAAGGCGTTCCAAGTGTTAATCATGGAGTTAAACTTTTCATCAGGCGTTTCCACCTTAAAGCGGTCAAGCTTTTCGTGCCAATAGCTTTTAAGCTCCGCAAGCTCCTTCTCGGTCTGTACCGCGGCGTCCTTGTAGCTCGCAATAATCTGCTCAGCTTCCTTTTCATCCTTCATTCCAAGTGTAAAAACAATAGTCTTGCTTTCGCCCGGCTTTAGGGATATTTCCGTATGAAGCGCGCCGCAAGGGTTTGCGTTGTAGTTAAGCACGTTGTCGCAAACGCCGTTCTCAACCGCGGCGGGGTTTCCGTAGCCGTGATAGTCGCCAAGGAAATGCGCCTTGTCGCCGTTATAGCTCGTCACCTTCGCGCCCGAAAGACCAAAATACCTTGTGGCGCGGCTGTTGCCGTTAAATTCACGCGAGCAGTTTTCGTTTATTACCTGAAGGATATAGCTGTCCTTAAAATAGGTCCTCGTAATATACTGGGTATACTGCAGGTTTACGGTGTCCTGCTCGTAGTTGCTGTCGGTGGTAAGCTCGGCATAGCCGAAAACTCCGAGTTTTCTTGGCTCGTTGCCGTCGTTCGTAAGGGTGAGCGCCCAGACCTCATAGGTCTGGCCCTTCGGAACGTAGTAGAGAGCCTTCGAGGATATCCCCGCGTACTCGGCGGAAATGGTGGTGTAGGAGGTACCGTGACGGCACTCGCTCTTATACTTTTTAAGCGACTTTCCAACGGGCTGCCACGAGGCGGACCAGTAGTCGCCGCTCTCGTCGTCACGGATATATATGTAGCGCCCGGGACGGTCGTCCGAATTAAAGCGGTAACGAAGAAGTCTGCCCTTCGCGCCGCTCTTTACAAAGCTGTAGCCGCCAGCGTTATTCGATATAATTGCGCCGTAGTTCGGGTCGCCCAAGTAGTTCGCCCAAGGCGCGGGGGTGGCGGGGTTGGTTATGACGTATTCCCTGTTCTTATCGTCGAAATAGCCGTAGTTCATCTTATTTCTCCTTAATGCGAATTCTTACGATTTTCGTGCTTATAATTCTACCATATGCAATTAAAAATTTAAAGTGGACAGAGCGCTTTTTAGGCAAACAAAAAGACCGTTCGACTGAAAACCATCGTTTTCATACCGTTCGGTCCTTTTCCTGCTGTAAAGCTTTTTGCTTTCCGATTTTCTCGTAATCGGGTTTAGCTCTCCCCAGCTTTTGCGCCGCTGTTTGTTTTTTTCGGCACGCGCTTTTTTGGAGAGCTTTTCGTAAGGAATAAATTTTTCCATTGCGCTCACCTCTTTCATCAAGATTATACCACGCCTTGGTATAAATTCAAGCTTCTCACCGATTGACGGACGCCGCAGCTGGCTGTATACTCTTTTTATGAAAAACAAAATTAACTTAAACAATTTAATAAATAATTCCGCTCTTGCGGACGAATGGGAATACATTGTCAACACAAGCAGGCTTTCCGCCTACCCAAGGTGGCAGTGGGGTTTTAGGCTGCGGCAGAAGGAAAGGTTGTTTCCGAAGGAACGGGTAGAGAGCTTCCTGAGTGGACTTGCGAGCTTTGCAAAACAGAAAGAAACGGGCGAAGTCGTAAGACTTTCACTATATTCTAACGAGGAAGTGCAGACGGACGTGACAAAGCGGCACGCGGTCTTATATCTTCGCTTACAAAGTAAGTCCTCTCCGCTTGCGCTTATAGCGCCGGGCGGGGCATACGCGCATATATCGGTAATAAACGAGGGCTTCCCTATTGCCGAGCGTTTGTTTGAGCGCGGCTACAGCACCGCGGTGCTTTTATACCGCGTAGCCGAAGACAGCGGTGATACGCGCCCGGTTGAGGATTTGAACCGCGCGTTCAATCTTTTGAGAGATTATGGCGTTGCCGCTCTTTGGGGCTTTTCGGCGGGCGGGCATCTTTGCAGCTGCTACTGCGGCTTGGCAAAAGCGAGGGGCTATACCCTTCCACAATCTTTAGTTCTCGGATATCCCGTGATTTCGTTTGACGACGGTCTTACTCACAAGTACAGCCGAAGCTGTTTTTTCGGTCATGAACCGACGGAGTCTGAAAAACGCGAATACTCATCAGAGAACCTTGTCACTGAAAGCTTTCCGCCGACCTACCTTTGGCACTGCGAGAACGACGAGACGGTTTCGGTCGAAAACAGCCGTTTATTCGCAAGCAAACTGAAGGACGCGGGGGTAGCGCATAAGCTTAGAATATTCCCGAATGGGTCGCACGGCTTAGGCGCGGCGGCAGGACTTCCAGAAGCCGTGTGGCTGGACGAGGCAATAGATTTCTGTGATAAATTCAACAAATAGCGAGCTTTTTCTTTGTTTTTCTTGTACAAATACCTAATTGCTTTTTTGTGTATTTTGCATATACAATGTAATAGTACATTAATACAACTTTTGGGAGGAATATAATGAAGAAGCTTATCGCTTTGGTACTTACTCTCGCTCTTGCGTTCACGCTCGCGGGCTGCAGCGTTCTCGGCGGTCTTGGTAAAGAAAAGAGCCGCAGCAAAACCTATCAGCTCTATCAGGATTACTTTATGGACGGCTCTTATTTTATGGAGCTTTCAGACACAAGCAACGATATTCCCGTCGCAATGGCTATTGACGGAAACAACTTATATGTTAAAACCGTTTCTGACGGACAAAACATCGTTATGATTCAAAACGCGGACGGTTCATATATGCTTATGCCCGACGAGATGCTCTATTACGACCTCGGCGGTCAGGACCTCACGGGTTCCTTCCCCGATTACTCCACGGGCGCACCTACGGAGGACAACGAGGCGACTATGGAAACAGGCGATATGGATTTTGACGGCGGCAACTATTTCTACGAGTCCTTTGCTGCCAGCTCCACGTCCTCTATTCGTTACCTCTATGACGGCGACACACTCGCTTACACCATCATCTACAACGGCGAGGAGCCCGAAACCATCCAGAAATTCTACTCTGTTGAAGCAGACGTTGACCCGTCGCTTTTCACCATTCCCGACGGTTATTCACCTCTCGCATAAGAATTATTGCTTTTAAAAAGACGGCAGGTTACACCTGCCGTCTTTTTGTTTCTGTCATTTTAAGCAACTCCACGCAGCCCTTGTTCACGTCGCGAAAGGTTGCGTTAAAATCTCCCGTGTACCACGGGTCGGCGACGTCACGCGAGGCTTCGGTAAAGTCAAGGAGGCGAAAGACCTTGTTATCGCGGTCGGCGCCGACAATGCGCTCTATCCAGCGAAGGTTCATGCTGTCCATAGCTATAATGTAGTCATACTTCTCGTAATCTGCACGGTTAAGCTGTACCGCCCTATGCTCTGTGTAAGGTATATTTTCCTCAGTAAGCTTTTGCCGCGTTCCGCGGTGCATACCGTTGCCTATCTCCTCGGTGCTTGTCGCCGCGGAGTTAATACTGTACTCGTTTGAAAGTCCATTTTGTTTTATAAGATGCTTCATCACGAACTCCGCCATTGGGCTGCGGCAGATATTGCCGTGGCAGACGAACATTATTCGTATCACTATCGCTTCTCCTTTTCCTCTTTATATAAAGCGTTCAGATACAGCTACGCCCTCGGTAATAAGCCGAGGGCGTTTTTCATTGAGTGTATGTTAGATTTTCTTTCCGCAGAAGGTGCAGAAAACCGAATCAGCGGAAAGCTGCATTCCGCAATGGGGGCAGGTTTTGTCCGCCGCCGCGTTTACGGGAACAGCCTGCTGCACGGAAGCCTGTGCTGTAGCAGCCGCCGTCGCAAGCGCGGGGTTGTAAGCGGGCTTAGCCATCTGGTCCTCAAAGAAAACTCCGCGGCAGCTTGCGGGAAGGAACTTGCCCGCTTTCATATGTATTTCGCCGTTGCTGCCGTCGTTTACCATAAACGCCATCTGAACCATATCTACGCCTGTAATGGGGTCATTAAGGGAGATAATATTTGAACGAAGGTCTGTGGAGGCGTTAAGTATCATACCGTTAGCTATCTGACCGATAGGCTGTCCGTTAAGGTTTACGTTGTAGCTCGCCGCGCATCCAACTGCGCTCTTGTCTCTTACTATCATAAGGGTAGCGGGAACGTTGAGCTTCTCAGAGGTCTGCACAACCTGTTGTACATATGCGGTTTTGGGGTCAACATAGGTGCCGAAGGAAAGGTTCTTGCAGATAAGCCACGAAATAAGTCCGCCGAGCGCCGCGAAGAGAAGGGCGAAAACATATACCGCGCTTTCGCTTATAAGCACGCCGAGAAACGCGCCGATTATCTCCATTACAAACCAAAGGATTACCGTAAGGGCAATAAAGGCGCCGGGTTTTCTGCCGCGCGCAAGGCAGTTCTTCTTGTTGGCTCCACAAAGGAGGATGATTCCCATAATTTCAAGCATTTCCGTTACCTCTTTATATCTAATTTTTTATCTATTATATCAAAATTCGCGCACAATAAAAGAGTTTTTTTGAAAAATCGTAACTATCTCCAAATTTTCCTTTATTTTCGCTATCTCATAGTGTAAAATATACGTCTGAGCGCGATTTTTAAGCTTAATTTAAGATAGAGCAATTACTATAACTGAGTAAGAATTGAAAATGGAGGGATATTCCTTGATAGAGGTAAAAAGCCTTGAAAAGAGGTACGGCGACCACGTTGCCGTTTCGGATTTGTCCTTTACGGTAGAAGACGGGCAAATCTACGGCTTTCTCGGTCCGAACGGCGCGGGAAAGACAACGACTATGAACATAATGTGCGGCTATATCGGCGCGACGAAGGGCGACGTGCTAATTAACGGCAAGAGCATTGTCACAGAGCCGCTTGAAGCGAAGAAGCAGATAGGGTATCTTCCTGAGCTTCCGCCGCTTTATCAGGATATGACGGCTGACGAGTATCTCGATTTTGTCGCGCATATTAAGGGCATTGAAAAGAGCAGAATTCACGACGAGATTGAAGCCGCCGTAGAAACCGCAGGTATCGGCGAGGTTCGCGCGCGCCTACTTAAGAACCTATCAAAGGGCTACCGTCAGCGCGTAGGACTCGCTCAGGCTGTGCTCGGTATGCCGCCGATAATTATACTTGACGAGCCGACAGTCGGACTTGACCCAAAACAGATAATTGAGATACGTGAGCTTATAAAAAGCTTAGGAAAAAAGCACACGGTAATTCTTAGCTCCCATATTCTTTCCGAGGTAAGCTCGGTTTGTGATAAGGTAATGATAATCTCCAACGGCAGGCTCGTTGCATGCGACACGCCCGAGAGACTTGAGGATATGCTTCACGGCGGCGCGACCCTTTCGCTTACCATACGCGGTAAAAAAAGCGACGCTGAGGCGGTAATAAAAGCGCTCAAGCTTAAGGCGAGCTACAAGGACGAGTCGCCAAAGGGCACGACGGAGTTCACCGTTACCTCAGACGGCGTAAAAGATATACGCGACGACCTCTTCTTCGCCTTTGCCGAAAGGAAGGTCGCTATAATTTCAATGACCCGCTCGACGGCTTCGCTTGAAGAGGTTTTCTTAAACCTTACGTCGGACGAGAGCAAGGAGGCGGAAGAATGAAAGCGGTATTAAGACGGGAATTTAATTCCCTTTGGCACAATATGACCGCTGAGATTTTTTCGGCGGTGCTTATTGCTATAGTGGGCATTTACTTTATTGCCTACAACATTAACTATGGCTACCCCTCCTTCGCGGCGGCGCTTCAATCCACAACCTTTATCCTTATGATTATCGTGCCGCTGCTTACAATGCGCAGCTTCTCCGAGGAACGCAAGCAGAAAACCGACCAGATTCTTCTTACTACGCCCTTACGCCTCAGCGACATAGTGCTTGGCAAGTATTTCGCTATGTGCCTTGTACTCTTCCTTGACATGGTTATACTCTGCCTTTGCCCGCTTATTATCAAGTCCTTGGGCGAATGCTTCCTCGCGGTAGACTACGCCTCTATATTCGCCTATTTTGTAATTGGCTGTTTCTTTATCGCGGTGGGAATGTTTATCTCCGCGCTTACGGAAAGTCAGGTAATAGCGGCGGTCTGCACAATAGCGGCGCTCTTCGTGCTCTATTTGTGGGAGGGCATAGTTTCGTTGCTTCCGACCTCGGCGTCGGGCACGGTGCTTGCGCTTATGCTGATACTTGCCGTACTCTGCGTAATCTACTACGCGGTTACAAAGAACTGGCTTGCGGCGGTAGGCATCTGGCTTGCGGGCGCGCTGCTTGTGCTTATCCTTTATTTCACTAACAGCAAATCCTTCACAAGCCTTCTTTCCACCTATCTTTCGGGCTTCTCGGTCACGGCGGTATTTGACAACTTCGCCGTTAACCAGATGTTCGACCTCGGCGGAATATTAAAGATACTTATCGCTACGGCGGTAATGCTTTTCCTTACGGCGCAGACAATTCAAAAGCGCCGCTGGAACTAAGGGGGCGGTAACTATGAAGAAATTTATTGATAAAGAAAACGTAAACTCAATGTTTAATGCCGCGACCTATAAGCGCGGAAACTACAGTCTCGGAATATCCGCCGTTGTTATCGCTATCGCGGTAGTGTTAGCGTTGCTTATCGGGCTTCTTCCCGACAGCGTAAAGCAGATAGACCTAAGTAGCTCTAAGGTTTACACAATAGGCGACACTACAAAGGACTTTCTAAGCGAGCTTAAGGATAACGTTAAGCTCACGGTTGTAGCTGAAGCGACAAGCCTCGACCCGCGAATAGACAAGCTTGTTAAGCAGTACGCCGAGGCTTCGGATAAGATTAGCATAAACTATGTTGACCCCGTTTCTAACCCCTCTGGGCTTGAAGCGGCGGGCGGCTATAGCAATACTATCCTCGTTGAAAACGAAGCGACAGGTAAAAGTAAAAACGTTATGTTTGAGGACATTGTGCTTATTGATATGGAAGCCTACTACTCCGCGCAGCAGATAGTTGAAACGGAGTTTGACGGCGAGGGTCAGCTTACAAGCGCGATAAACTATGTGACGAACGACAGCAACGCTAAGATTTACCTTACGAGCGGACACGGTGAAAGTACCCTCGGCGACACCGTAACAAAGCGGCTCGAACAACTTAGCATAGACGTGGGCGACGTAAATCTTCTGCTTGGCGGAGCTATTCCCGCGGATTGTTCAATGCTTATTATCCTTGGACCTACCGCCGATATCTCCGAGACGGAAAAGGCTATGCTCTCGGCATATATGCAGTCGGGCGGAAGCATTATGTACCTCGCTTCATACGAGGGAAGTGTGCTTCCGAACTTCGAGGCGTTTCTCGCAG
>CAYWJF010000002.1:0-3403 GCA_964458545.1 uncultured Oscillospiraceae bacterium
TTAAGCAACACCCCTCGCACCGAAAGCCTCGCGCGGTGCAGACCGCTCTTCCGTGCAGCACCATGCGGTGACAGAAGTCGTTGCTTTTTTCGGGCGGCAAAACCTCGCGAAGCTGCCTTTCCACCTTCTCGGGGACCGTGCTGTCCGAAAGCCCCAAACGGTTTGTTATTCTAATGCAGTGGGTGTCGCAGACGACGGCGGGCTTGTGAAAAACGTCGCCGAGAATGAGGTTTGCCGATTTTCTTCCCACGCCTTGAAGTGAGAGCAAGCCCTCCATACTGTCTGGTACCCTGCCGTTCAACTCATAGACGAGTTTTTTCATACACGTCGAAATATCCCGTGCCTTTGACGCGCCGAGACCGCAAGGGCGCACTATTTCCTCTATTTCTCTCACGTCCGCGTCGGCGAGCGCTTTTGGAGACGAAAACCGTTCAAATAGCGCGGGCGTTACAATATTCACCCGCGCGTCGGTGCATTGCGCCGCAAGCCGAACGGAGACGAGCAGCTGCCACGCGTTTTCATAATCGAGGGTACATTCCGCGAGCGGATATTCTTTTTCAAGCGCTTTTACAATAAGTAAGGCGCGTTCCTTCTTCGTCATATAAATCACCAAGGCTATTCTAACAGAAATTGAATAAAAAAGAAACAAAACAGACGGCAAAAAACGGTGGGTAATAAGCAAAAAAGCAGAAATTGCGGATGTCGCCGCACATTCTATTGACGGTGAGGCGCAATATAGACTAATATATGTATAAAGAGAAAATGACGAAGTATGAAACGGAGAGGAACCATGTATAACGATTATCTTGATTCAATCGGCTTTTTAAAGAGCAAGGACCCCGAAATCGCCGCCTCAATGGAGCGCGAGTTTAACCGCCAGCACGACAATATCGAGCTTATCGCGTCGGAGAATATCGTTTCCCCAGCGGTTATGGCGGCTATGGGAAGCGTGCTTACCAACAAGTATGCCGAGGGCTATCCCGCCCACCGTTATTACGGCGGCTGTGTTTATGTGGACGAGGTTGAGCAGACGGCTATTGACCGCGCAAAGGAGCTTTTTCACGCCGACCACGTTAACGTTCAGCCTCATTCGGGCGCGCAGGCTAACCTCGCGGCGTATATGGCTATAATTGAACCGGGCGATACCGTACTCGGAATGAGCCTTGCGCACGGCGGTCACCTTACCCACGGCTCCCCCGTTAATGCCTCAGGCAAGCTTTACGATTTCTGCCACTACGGCGTTGATATCGAAACAGGCGTAATAGATTATGACGTGCTCGAAAAAACAGCGCGTGAGATGCACCCGAAGCTTATCGTGGCGGGCGCAAGCGCCTATCCTCGCACGATAGATTTTGAAAGAATATCCGCTATAGCGAAGAGCGTCGAGGCTATGTTTATGGTCGATATGGCGCATATCGCGGGACTTGTCGCCGCTGGCGAACACCCCTCGCCCGTACCCTACGCGGACATTGTCACCACCACCACGCATAAAACCCTTCGCGGACCGCGCGGCGGCATGATAATGTGCAAGGAGGAGTACGCTAAGGCTGTTAACAAGGCAATATTCCCCGGCACGCAGGGCGGACCGCTAATGCATATAATCGCGGCGAAGGCTGTCTGCTTTAAAGAGGCGCTAACGCCCGAGTTTAAGGCGTATCAGCACCAGATTATACTTAACGCCGCGGCGCTTTCTAAGGGGCTTACCTCCCGCGGAATCAAGCTTGTTTCCGGCGGCACCGACAACCACCTTATGCTTCTCGACCTTACCTCCACTGGCGTTACGGGCAAGGAGCTTGAGGAACGCCTTGACAGCGTGAACATTACCACAAACAAGAACTCCATCCCCGGCGACGCGCAGAAGCCTACAGTTACAAGCGGTGTCCGCGTAGGTACGCCCGCCGTTACAACGCGCGGCTTCAAGGAAGCCGAGATGGACAAGATAGCCGAGTTCATAGCCACCGCCGTTACCGATTTTGACGCGAACCGCGACAGAATCAAGCGGGAAGTTAAGGAGCTTTGCGACGCTTATCCCGTATACAGATAAACCGTTATATTAATAATTAAGGAGGCTCTGGCATGAACAAAACGCCGCTTGCGCAGTTGATAAGACCCACGACGCTCGACGATATGTTCGGTCAGGGCCATCTTATTAAAAAGGGCTGTGTCTTTCGCTCGGCGGTGGAGTCGGGCAGGATACCTAATATGATTTTCTATGGACCGTCTGGCGTCGGAAAGACGACGGCTGCGCGGATAATCGCCGAAAAGAGCAATATGCAGCTTTACAAGCTCAACGGCACCTCCGCGTCCACAAGCGACATTAAAGAGGTTATCGCGAGCGTTGGCACGCTCGCGGGAATGAACGGAATACTCCTCTATCTTGACGAGATACAGTATTTCAACAAGAAACAGCAACAATCTCTTTTGGAAACGGTCGAGAACGGCTCGGTTACGCTTATCGCGTCAACGACCGAAAACCCATACTTCTACGTTTACGGGGCGCTCCTTTCCCGCTGTACCGTCTTTGAGTTTAAGCCACTTGAGTGGCGGGATGTGCGCGAGGCGGTGGACCGTGCGGTAAGCCTTCTTGAAACGGCTGAGGAGGTCGCCTACGACGTTTCTGACGAAGCGCGGGATTACCTTGCTAAGACGGCGGGCGGCGACGTGAGGAAGGCGCTAAATGCTCTTGATTTCCTTTCCGCCGCGGCTTCAGCTGAAGGCGGCAAAAAGACCGTAACCGTCGATATGGTAAAGCAGGTCACAAGCCGTTCGGCGAGCCGCTACGACAAGTCGGACGATATGCACTACGATATACTCTCCGCCCTTCAAAAGTCGGTGCGCGGAAGCGACGCTGACGCGGCGCTTCATTATCTCGCAAGGCTACTTGAGGCGGGAGATTTGATTTCACCTTGTAGAAGGCTTCTCGTAATGGCGAGCGAGGACATAGGGCTTGCCTATCCTCAGGCAATAGCGATTGTTAAGGCGTGCGTAGATTCCGCCTTGCAGCTTGGACTTCCCGAGGCACAAATACCCTTAGCGGAGGCGGCGATTTTTCTCGCCACCTGCCCCAAGAGCAATTCGGCGGTGAACGCGATAGGCGCGGCGCGCGCGGATATACAAAAGGGCGACGCGGGCGAGATACCCGCCGTAATACGCGACGCAAGCTACGGCGGCGCGGGCAAGCTCGGGCGCGGCGAGGGGTACAAGTACCCGCACCTCTTCCCGAACCACTATGTAGAGCAGCAGTATCTGCCCGATAACCTTGTGGGGCATAAGTATTACGAATACGCCTTGAATAAGACCGAGCAGGCGGCTAAGACCTACTGGGATTTAATTAAAGAGAATAAAAAGTAAAAGGACGGCGTAGCCGTCCTTTTTAAGTTCGTTGCCGCAGAAGAGAAATACC
>CAYWJF010000002.1:3503-59439 GCA_964458545.1 uncultured Oscillospiraceae bacterium
GCAAAGCGTTTTTCCCAATAACAAACCGCCGTAGGCGGTTTGTTTATATTTAGAGCTCGAGTTCCTCGCTCCAATCGCGCATACGAAGCACGTCGATATCCGCTACGCCGCCCTCCTCAAGTCCCGCTTGCGAAACGATAATACCGGGGGGAACTATCTCGGTTTCTGGCTGTGGAATAGGCGCTATTTCGGGAGGAATCGCGCCGTCGTCAACCTCTTTTTTACGTTTAAAAATAGCCATAAAAATACCTCCTTGCGTAAATAGTATTCCGCAAGGAGGCACAAATATACTTATTTAATCAAGGCTTTAGTCTTCCTCTGTCTTAGGCAAGACGCTTTCGTTCTTTGCGGCGACAAAATATTTTCGTCCGAGTAAAAGTGCAATTCCGCCAGCAAAGAAAAGGATAAGAACGCTCAGTATACCGAGAGAAGAACGGTCTGTGAGAGAATAAACGAGCGAATAGAGCGCGGGACCTATAACGCAGGCAAATTTCCCGAAGATATCAAGGAAGCCGTAGTATTCGTTAGAGCGCTCTGGGGGAATAAGCTTTCCGAAGTAGGAGCGAGAGAGCGCCTGTATGCCGCCCTGCACCGTTCCGACGAGCGTTGCGAGTATCCAGAAGAGCACGGAGGAAAGGGATTTCGCCGCCTCAATGTCGCCGCCGTTAAGCTGTGCTTGTTCGATATTAAAGCCCATAAAGAAGCCGAGTATCGTTATGCAGAAATATACACCGACGGCTATGGCTATCATCTTAATTCCGCCTACCTTCTTTGAAAGGTTGCCGAAGAGAATGGAGAACGGAACGGCTACTATCTGGGTTACAAGCAGCGCGAGTATCATACCTATCGTACCGAGCTCAAGCGTCGTGCCGTAGTTGGTAGCAAGACTTATTATTGTGTTTACACCGTCAATATAGAAGAAGTAGGCGATAATGAAGAAGAGTATCTTCTTATCCTTAAATATATCCTTAAGGGTTTTCAGCGCGTTAGAGAATGCCGCCTTCGCAAGCTTTGACGGCGCGTCCTCAACGCTGTGTACCTGCTTTACGTTCTTTAGGAAAGGAATACTAAAGATTGTCCACCACACGACTACAATAAGTATCGAAATCTTGTAGGAGAGTATGCTTTGTCCCATAAGAAGCATTGCGGCTATGGAGATAACGAAGGGAATGGTGCTGCCGCCTATATAGCCCATAGCGTAGCCCCATGCGGAGACGCGGTCCATACGGTCAGGCGTAGTGACGTCGGTAAGGAAGGAGTCGTAGAAAAGGCAGCTTCCCGAAAAGCCTATACGGGAGATAATGAAGCCCACGAGCATAAGCTCCCAGCGGTCGGTAAACGCCATTGTTGCCGTGAAAACAAGACCCAAGCCGAGGAAAACGGAGAAGAGCTTTTTCTTCATTCCCGTAAAGTCGCCTATAGCTCCGAGAAGAGGCGCGAGCACCGCGACGAGAAGGTTCGCTATTGAAACCGCGAAGCCGTAAATCTTCGTTCCCGTGTCCGTAGCGACAAGCGCAAAGTAGATGGGGAAGATGGCCGCCATAATGTTGGTCGCGTAGATAGAGTTAGCCCAATCGTACATTATCCAGCTTTTTTCAATCTTAGTGAACTTTTTTTCGTTCTGCATATGTGGCATTTGTCCTTTCATTTTTTAACTGTTCCCAAATAGACGGCATACGTTTTGTCTATTGTAAGTATTGTCTCAAATTTGAAAAACGCTGTCAACATATTTGACTATTTATAATAAAAAATATATTATATAGGGTAGTAAAAATCGGGGAGGAGTGAGCAGAATGACAAAGAAAATAATTGCTGTTTTGTGCATTATTATGCTTTCGCTCGCTCTTTCTTCTTGTATGGAGCTTTCGGTCGAGGAGATGCTGACCGCGCCCGCGCTTACCGCGGACCAAAGCTCTATTATCACGGCGCTTGAAAGCCGTTTTGAGAAATTTACGCTCTTATATCCTTCTTCTGGTGAGCGCAGGACGCCGATACAGTTTATCGACCTCGACGGCGACAATGTCTATGAGGCTACCGTCTTTTTCACCCACCCCGTCGAGGACGTAGATACCGCGCAGCTCGCCGTGCTTGAAAAGCTCGACGGCGTGTGGAACGTAGTGAGCGTAATAAGCGGAGCGGGCACTAAGGTAGACGGAATTAACGTATTTAGAATTACTGGCTCAAGTCGGCGCACTATGCTTGTTGAATGGTCCGCGAGCAGCGAAGAACGATTGCTTACCGCCTATGGCTATAAAGATGGAGAAATCATAGTAGAGTATGAGGATTTCTGTAGTGGGCTTGTCGTAAGCGACCTTGACGCGGACGGATATTCGGAATTTACCTATATTAAACGCGCTGGCGCGGCTGAGCCCTTTGAAATAACGGCGGTTGAGATAAACGCTGAGGGCTACAGGGTTTACGGACACCACACCTTAAACGATAACGTTATGACGTGTATGAGCTTTCTCGGCGGAAAGCTCGGCGACGGCAGAGCAGCCGTCTTTGTTGACGAAAACCTCGGTAACGATTACAAGTTCACCGACGTATTCCTATTAGAAGACGAAGCCCTTGTTAAGCTTTACGTTTCCGCTGAGGATAAGAAGAAAACGCTCGAAAGCCTTTCTATGAGAAGCGCAAGCTCACTTCCGCCGACGGCGCTCTTTTCAGGTGAAACGCTCGTTCCGTCCATCGTTGCGCCGAGAGACGATATACTACAGCCCGAGGCGTGGACCTACTGGTATTCGCTGCGCGGTGAGACGGTTGAATATTCTCTCGCTTCTTATACCGAAAGCGGCTATATGCTTGCGCTTGTCGTTCCCGAGGATTGGCTCGGTTACGCTACTGTCGCGCGAAGCGAGAGCGAGCCGAGGCTAATCGAGGTAACCGACAGCCGCGACGGACGGGTTATACTAAGGCTTAAAATACTGACCCTCGGCGAAAGCGACGAAACCTACGCCTTAAAGGGATACCGTATTCTTCGGCAGTCTGGCTCCTACAGATATTACGCGTGGGCAGACCTTCCTGAAGAAGAATTTAACTTTATAAAGAGCAACTTTGTAATACTTTATTAACGCGGAGGAAAAGATGAAAAAGGTTCTTGTTGTAGACGACGAATACGCAATTCGCGATATGATTGTATTAAATCTCAGAATGGCGGGCTATGACGCGATAGGAGCGGAGAGCGCGGAGAAGGCGATAGATATCTACCGCGAGGATTCAAGCGGCTTCGACGTTGCGCTGCTCGACGTTATGCTCCCGGGTGTCAGCGGGCTTGCGCTTTGTGAGACCCTTCGAAAGGACAACGACAAGATAGGCATAATAATGCTTACCGCTCGTTCTCAAGAGGAGGATAAAATTGAGGCGCTCGCGATAGGCGCGGACGATTATGTTACTAAACCCTTCAGCACGGCTGAGCTTGTCGCGCGCGTTGACGCTATCTACCGCCGCGTTAACAGAAGTCACGGGGCTTCGCTTACACCCACGCAGAACAAGCTTGTTTGCGGCGATTTTATGCTGGACCTTACCTCCCGCGTGCTTACAAAGGGCGGTGAGCCTATTGAGATAACGCAGGTGGAGTTTCAGCTTATGGAGATGTTTTTACGGAACGTCGGCGTAGCGCTCGACAGGGAAAAGATACTTAGCACCGTCTGGGGCGACAGCTACTTCGGCGATATCAAGATAGTGGACGTAAATATCTGCCGTCTTCGCAATAAAATTGAGGGCGGCAAGGACGACCAGAAGCATATTTTAACGGTTTGGGGCTACGGCTACAGGTTCGTAGAATAGTAGAATGCGAAAGAAAAGGGAACGCGTCGGAAAATCGGGAATAACGCGGCGGTGGGTGTTTGTTAACCTCATTACCACCATTGTAATTCTGATAGTGGCTTCGGTCGTTATCATTCTTTCGATGCGCTCAAGCTACGAGCTTGCCGCGCGGCAGGACCTAATCAATAAAGCGAAGATACTCGTAAACTCTATACCTATGTCCGCCACAACCGTCGAGGAGCGTATCTCGCAGGCGGTTGGACTTGTTGAGAATTTTGCCGACAAGGACAAATATGAGCTTATGCTTATAGATACTGACGGAAGAATAATCGTAACCTCTTCGGGCTTCGCCTATGACCAGAACGAGCCGCTTGACGATTACTATCTCGCCGCGAATAACGAGGACGGAAGCGGCTGGCATATCGGCTATTCAGCAAACGACGAGCATGTTATCGCCGTGACGCAGATTATCTATGGCGCTACGGGCGAAATTGAAGCGCTTAGGCTTGTAAGCTCGCTTAAAAACGTTGACAGGCGCTTTTCAATTAATATAGGCATAGTCGCTGCCGTCTGCGTTATAATTCTTGGCTTTACCGTTATGTCGGGACTCTACTTCGTGCGCTCAATCGTTATACCCATAAGGAACGTCAACAATACCGCTCAGCTCATTTCAAAGGGCGAATACGACGTGCGTATAAACACAAGCTACGGTGACGAGATAGGCGAGCTATGCGGCACGATAAACGATATGGCGGCTGGGTTATCTAAGGCGGACAGGATGAAGAACGAGTTTATATCAAGCGTTTCTCACGAGCTCAGAACGCCGCTTACCTCAATTAAGGGCTGGGGCGAAACCCTAATGGCTATAGGCACTAAGGACGAGGAAAACTTCCGCAAGGGTTTAAACATTATTATTAACGAAACGGACAGGCTCTCATATATGGTCGAGGATTTACTCGACTTTTCTCGACTGCAAACGGGCGTAATAAAGCTTAGCAAGGGGATAATTGACCTGAGAAGCGAGCTTTTCGAGTCGCTTGCGACGATAGAGCAACGCGCGGCGCGCGCTGGTATAACCTTTGAGGTAACGGCTCCTGAGGAAAGGGTAATAATAGAAGCGGACAAGAACCGCCTTAAGCAGGTGTTTGCAAATATCCTCGACAACGCGGTTAAATACTCGAACCCCGGAGACAGCGTGGCGGTGGAGCTCGACGTAATAGGGCGCGACGCGTATGTGACCGTTTCCGACCACGGAGCGGGCATTCCCAAGGAGGAGCTGCCGCAGGTAACCAACCGTTTCTTTAAAGCGAGCAATTCCGTGACAGGCTCGGGAATAGGGCTTGCGGTGGTAAAGGAGATAATGTCGCTGCACGGCGGTACGATAGATATAGTAAGCGAGCTTAGCAAGGGAACGACGGTAACGCTCGGTTTTCCCACAAAATAAATGAAAGCAAAGCTTTCATTTTGGAATTTGCGTCTTTGCGCTCATAGTGAGCGCGCGTTCAATGAAAGGAATTATAAATAAATGGATAAAGAAAAGTTCAAAACCTCGATAGGCGGTCAGGCGGTAATAGAAGGTATTATGATGAGAGGTCCCGAAAAGACCTGTCTTGCGGTGCGCTTGCCCGACAAAACAATACATACCGAAACAGAGAAAACAAAGAAGAACCCCGCGGCGAAGATACCGCTTGTGCGCGGTGCGTTCGCTATGATAATAAGTCTTATCGGCGGCTACAAGAATATAACTCGAGCGAGCGAGCTTGCTTTTCCCGATGAAGAGCCCGATAAGGTGGACGAGTTCCTTAATAAAAAGCTCGGCGACAAGGCGGGCGCCGCGGTGGGCGCCGTGGCGGGTGTGCTCGGCACGCTACTTGCGGTTGTGCTTTTTGTGCTTATTCCCACCCTTTCCACAAGAGGGCTTTCAAGCCTTTTTACTATGTCGCCCACCCTTATGGCGGTCTGCGAGGGTTTAATTAAGCTTGTTATCTTTATCGCCTACCTCTTCGCGGTGACGCGGATAAAGGAGATACACCGCGTTTTTGAATATCACGGCGCGGAGCACAAGACCATCTTCTGCTACGAGCACGGCGAGGAGCTAACGGTAGAGAACGTACGCAAGTATTCTCGTTTTCACCCCCGTTGCGGAACAAGCTTTCTTTTTATAGTTATAATTCTCAGTATTATTATTTCCGTATTTATTTCGTGGGAAAACACCCTGCTTCGTGTGGCGGTAAAGCTACTGCTCATTCCTATAATAATGGGAATAGCCTACGAGATTTTAAAGTTCTCGGGCGCGCACGATAACTTCCTATGTAAAGCGCTCGCCGCCCTGGGGCTTCTCGTGCAGCGGCTTACCGCGTTCGAGCCTGCCGACGACCAGATTGAAGTCGCAATAGCCGCGCTTACCGAGGTGCTTCCCGCCGACGCTGACGAGGCAAAATGGTAAACATAAGAGAAATTTACAGAAGCGAAAAAGAACGCCTTGCGAAAGCGGGGTACGACAACCAGAACGAAATTAACGTGCTTTTCACCTCCGCCTTCGGCAGACGCTACGCCGAGCTTATAGCCGACGAAGGCGAGCCCACGAAGGAGCAGATAAAGGCTTTTTCCGAGAATGTGAACCGTCGCCTTTCGGGCGAGCCACTGCAATACATAGCAGGGAAATGGGTTTTTCTTGATTTCGAGCTGTTTGTCGGTGAGGGAGTGCTTATTCCGCGCGACGAAACCGAGATAGCGGCGAGTGAGGCGATACGCCTTGCAAAGGAGTTGGAAAACCCGTCGGTTATCGACCTATGCGCGGGCACGGGCTGTATAGCCTTTGCCGTAAAGCGAGAGGTGCCGTCGGCTTCGGTCACGGCGGTGGAGCTTTACGATAAAGCGCTCGAATATCTCGAAAGGAACAAAACGGCGCTTTCACTTGACGTTAAAACAGAAAAAGCCGATATTTTTTCTTACGAGTCCGTTCTTTCGGACAGCTCAGTTGATATAGTAGTATCAAACCCGCCGTATGTAACAAGCGGCGAGTATGAGGAGAATAAGAAAGAGCTTGAGTTTGAGCCTATGGGCGCTCTCACCGACGGCGGCGACGGACTCTCCTTCTACCGCCATATTATCCCCGGCTACAAGCGCGCGCTGAAAAAGGGCGGCTGGCTTATCTTCGAAACGGGCTGCAATCAGACGAAAGCCGTGGAAAACCTGTTTTGCCTACACGGCTACAGAAATACGGCGGTGCTCAACGATATGTACGGCAAGCCAAGGGTAGTTATGGCGCAAAAATAGTGCTTGAAACACGGTAGAATATAGTGTATACTATGGATAAGAACAAGTGTTCTTTTTGAATGGTTTTCTTTTAGAATAGGTAAAAACTTATTTCGTTACAACGAAGAGGAGAGATAAATTATGGCTGACAAACACGCGGCGCTTGAAACCGCCCTCGCGCAGATTGAAAAGCAGTACGGAAAGGGCGCGGTAATGAAGCTTGGGCAGAACGTCGCAATGAACGTCGAGTCTATCTCGACGGGCTCGCTCTCGCTTGATATTGCCCTCGGAATAGGCGGGCTTCCCCGCGGAAGAATAGTTGAAATCTTCGGACCGGAAAGCTCGGGAAAAACCACCGTCGCGCTCCACGTTGTGGCCGAGGCGCAAAAGGCGGGCGGCGAGGCCGCGTTCATCGACGTAGAGCACGCGCTCGACCCTGTATATGCCGCGGCGCTTGGCGTGAATATTGATAATCTTCTTGTTTCTCAGCCTGATACGGGCGAGCAGGCGCTCGAGATAGCCGAGGCGCTGGTGCGTTCTGGCGCTATCGACGTCATTGTAATAGACTCGGTCGCCGCTATGGTTACCCGCGCTGAAATTGAGGGCGAAATGGGCGACGCACACGTCGGCACGCAGGCGAGGCTTATGTCGCAGGCGTTAAGGAAGCTTACAAGTGTAATTGGCAAATCTGCCTGCGTCGCGATTTTCATAAACCAGCTTCGCGAAAAGATAGGCGTTATGTACGGTAACCCCGAGACCACCCCGGGCGGACGCGCACTTAAGTTCTATTCGTCGGTGCGCCTTGACGTAAGACGTGTAGAAGCTCTTAAGAACGGCGCGGAGGTCGTGGGCAACCGCACAAAGGTAAAGGTAGTAAAGAACAAGGTCGCGCCCCCCTTTAAAGAGGCGGAGTTCGACATTATGTATGGCAAGGGTATCTCTAAGGACGGCGAGATGGTAGACCTCGCGGTTAAGCTTGATATTATAAGAAAATCCGGCGCTTGGTTCTACTACGGCGAGGAACGTCTCGGGCAGGGTAGAGACAACGTTAAGAAGTACATATCTGAAAACCCCGATTTCGCCGCGCAGATAGAAAAGCAGGTGCGCGATAACGCCGATAAGCTGCTTCACCCGCAAAAGGCGTCGGCAAAGCTCACAGGTAAGGACGCGCCCGTAGCTGAGCCTATCCCTGTAATTATCTCTTCTGACGACGATAAACGTCCGTCAATAGATATTGAAGTGGAATAATGGGCGCTGAAGTAAGAATTGACAGAATAACGGTAACAAAAAAGGGCAGATATGCCCTTTTTTGTGATGGAGAATTCCTTTTTTCTGTTGACGAGGAAACCTTTTTAAAGCATCATATAAAGGAAGGCGTAACCCTTGAACGCGAGGAGCTTGAACGGCTTCGCGCCGCGAGCGATTACTTTTCCGCCAAGAACAAGGCTCTTGAGCTTTTAGGCTATCGCGACCATTCAAAAAAGGAGCTTACCGACAAGCTGCGGCGCAGGTTTGACGAAGAGACCGCGCGGCTCGCCGTGGAAAAGATGTGCGAGCTTAGACTAATAGACGACAGAGAGTTTGCGCGTAAGCTCTGCGCCGAGCTTATCGAGCTTCGCGGGCAGAGTAAGCGCGCCGCGTCTCAAAAGCTTTACGAAAAGGGCGTCTCGCGTGAAATATCGGAGGCGGCGCTCGCGGAATATGAGGACGACGAAACCGACGCGATACGCGAGCTTGTGAATAAGAAGTACCTTGCGAAGCTGTCCGATAAGGAGAAACGCGCGAGCGTATATGCGGCGCTTATACGGCGCGGCTTCAGGTCGGAGAACATAAGGGAAGTATTAGACGAGCTTTCAGATAATGAGGAAAGCGAATACTTAGAATAAAGGAAGAAAGATGGCAAATATCTTTTTTATCTCGCTTGGCTGCGACAAAAACCGAATAGACAGCGAAATTATGCTGAAAAAGCTTTCAGATGGCGGACACAGCATTGTCGCGGACGTAAACGACGCCGACTGCGCCTTGGTTAACACCTGCGGCTTCATTGAAAGCGCAAAAACCGAGGCGATAGACGCTATCTTCGATATGGTAAGAGCGAAGGAAGCGGGCACAATCAAGGCTGTTGTGGTGACGGGCTGTCTTGCCGAGCGGTATAAGGAAGAGCTTCATAAGCTTATCCCCGAGGCTGACGCGGTTATCGGGCTTTGCGGCAACGCGGATATTTTGAATATTGTAAACGCCGCGCTTGAGGGCGAAAAGACCTATAAATTCGGAAAACCCGAGGAGCTTGTTATTGAAGGCGGGCGGCTTTTGTCCACACTTCCACATTACGCCTATTTAAAGCTTGCCGAGGGCTGTTCTAACCACTGCACCTATTGCGCAATTCCTTCTATTCGCGGCGCGTACCGCTCGCGGCCGAAAGCCAATATCTTAGCTGAGGCGCGTTCGCTGCTTCGCGACGGGGTGCGCGAGCTTATCCTTATTGCGCAGGATACCACCTCCTACGGCAAGGACCTCGACGGCGGAGAAAGCCTCGCCTCACTTTTAACGTCGCTCTGCGAAATTGAGGGGGACTTTAAGCTGCGGGTACTTTACGCCTACCCCGAAAGGATAACGGACAAGCTAATCGAGGTTATGGCGCGCGAAGAGAAGATAGCGAAGTATCTCGATATACCGCTTCAGCACGCCTCAGGCGCGGTGCTAAAAAGAATGGGGCGTTTCGGCGACAGCCGTTCGCTTCTTTCGCTGATAGAAAGACTGCGCGCAAGAATACCCGATATTACCCTTCGCTCTACCTTTATCGTCGGTTTTCCCGGCGAAACCGAGGAGCAGTTTGCAGAGCTTATAGCTTTCATAAAGACGGCGAGACTTGACCGCGCGGGCTGCTTTGAGTTTTCCGCTGAGGAGGGAACACCCGCCGTGAAGCTTACCCCGCAAATAGATAATGAAACTAAGGCGCGCCGTGCCGAAAGCTTCCGCTTTATTCAGTCGGAAATTACGATAAAAAAGAACGAGGAGAAGATAGGACGTATCTATAGAGTCATCTGCGACGGCTTTGATGAGGAAAAGGGAATGTTCGCCTGTCGTGGCGACGCGGACGCGCCCGAGATAGACACGCTTATATATCTGCCGCTTGAAAGCGACCTTATGGTGGGCGAGGTATACGAAATTAAGGTTACGGGCGCGGACGATTTTGACCTTTTGGGAGAACTCATTCGGTAGCTATGTACATTTGCGGGCTTTTACTTTATAATACAAAATGAACTTAAAATAGGGGGATAAACTATGAATCTACCAAACAAATTAACTATTCTTCGAGCGGTGCTTGTGCCCGTGTTTCTGGTGTTTCTTCTTATTCCCACTATTCCGTATAATTATCTTTTGGCGTTTGTCGTTTTCTGTATAGCTTCCTTCACCGATTTTCTCGACGGCAGAATAGCGCGAAAGAATAATATGGTAACCTCCTTCGGGAAGTTTATGGACCCGCTTGCTGACAAGGTACTTGTAACAAGCGCGCTTATCGCGCTTTGCGCCCTCGGCTTCGCGCCGCCCGTCGCGGTTATAATAATTGTCGCGCGCGACTTTATGGTATCGGCTATACGCCTTGCCGCCGTTTCAAGTGAGGGTAAGGTAATAGCGGCGAATATCTGGGGCAAGATAAAAACCGCTTTTCAGATGGTCGCTATCTGCGGCGTGCTTCTCGCGCTGCATTTCGCGAGCATATATCAGGTTATCTTCCCCGACGTAATTTTTTACAGCAATATAGCAATGTGGGCGCTTGCCGCCGTAACCGCTATTTCGGGCGGTATCTACCTTAAGCAGAATATAGAACTTATCAATACATTCAAATAAGAGGCTTTTATGTTAATCTACAATACCCTTACAAGAAAAAAAGACGAGCTTAAGCCCGTAAAGGCGGGCGAGGTCGGCATATACGTCTGCGGACCGACGGTATATAACTTTATACATATCGGTAACGCGCGTCCGCTATGCGTGTTTGATACCCTTCGCCGCTATCTTGAGTACCGCGGCTATAAGGTAAACTACGTCCAAAATTTCACCGATGTCGAGGACAAGCTTATTAAGAAGGCGGCAGAGGAGGGTATAACCGTGCCCGAGGTTGCCGACAGATATATAAAAGAATACTTTACTGACGCTGACGGTCTTAACGTTCGCCGCGCCACCACCCATCCGCGCGCGACGGAGAATATGGACGGTATACTTGAAATTGTAAACGGGCTTGTCAAGAATGGTCACGCCTATGCGACCGACGACGGCGACGTATATTTCCGTGCGCGTAGCTTAAATGGCTACGGCAAGCTTTCTCACCAGCCGCTTGACGAGCTGGAGGCGGGCGCGAGGATAGGCGTGGGCGAAAAGAAGGAGGACCCGATGGACTTCGCCCTTTGGAAGAGCGCGAAGCCCGGCGAACCGAGCTGGGAAAGCCCCTACGGAAACGGACGCCCCGGCTGGCATATTGAATGCTCCGCAATGTCGCGGCGCTATCTCGGCGACACCTTCGATATCCACTGCGGCGGGCAGGATTTAATCTTTCCCCACCACGAAAACGAGATAGCCCAAAGCGAATGCTTCACGGGTGTAGATTTCGCGCATTATTGGATGCATAACGGTTACCTCAACATAGATAACCGCAAAATGTCGAAGTCACTCGGCAACTTCTTTACTGTTCGCGAAATAAGCGAAAAGTGCGGCTATGAGCCGATACGGTATTTAATGATTAGTGCGCATTACAGAACGCCGATTAACTTCTCTAAGGAGATAATTGAGCAGTGCAAGGCGTCGCTCGAAAGACTTTACAACTGCCGCGAAAACCTTGATTTTGCTATTGAAAACGCGAGCGAGGGCGAAGAAAGCTTAAAGGCGCTCTGCGACGCGCACCGCGACGATTTCATTAAGGCTATGGAGGACGACCTCAACACCGCCGACGCGCTTTCCGCCTTGTTTGAGCTCGTACGCGACATTAACAGCGCGAAGGAGGAAAGCCGCGAGTCGCTAATGTACGCCGCGAAGACCTTCGACGAGCTATCGGACGTTTTGGGGCTTGTATATAACCGAAACAAGGACGAGATACCAAACGAGATATTCGAGCTTGCGAACCAGCGTGTTATAGCGAGAAAGAATAAGGACTTTGCCGAGGCGGACAGACTACGCGAAAGAATAGCCGAGCTTGGCTATCAGCTTGAGGATACCGCGCAAGGACCGAAGATAACGAAGAAATAAAGACGAGCCGAACGCATATAGCGTTCGGCTCGTTTTGCCGCGAAGTCCTTATCTTTTCCCGTCGGGATTGTTCTGGTGGTGCAGCTTCTTGGTGTTGTACATCTCGTTATCCGCGATATTTGTCAAAAACTCAAGCGAGGTGTTTTCGTCGGGAACGCAGACATATCCGCCCAAGCTCGCGCTTAGCTGATACGGCTTGTCGGAGACCATATTAAACCGCTCCACCTCGGTGTATACCGATTTTATAAACTGTTCCATATCCGTGTGCGAGTAATCTATACCGAGCACCATAAATTCGTCGCCGCTCAGATGCACGCAGATATCCTGCGGACGCGCTACCCGCTTTAGGCAAGCGGCGAGCGAGGAGATAGCCGCGTCGCCCTCCTTATGCCCAAAGTTGTCGTTGATATATTTTAGGTAGTCAATGTCGGCGCTCAGTATCATAAAGCTCTTCTTGCGGCTCTTTGCCTTTTCAAAAAGCTCGTTCGCGCACTGCACATAGCCGCGTCTGTTGAGAAGCCCCGTAAGGGTGTCGCGGATATATAGCTGTTCAAGCTGCTTTGCGTAATTCTGTACGGCGAAGTGAAGACAAAGGTTTTCCACCGCCGTCGCGAGCGTCTGGCAGAAGGAGCGGAACATAAACTCGCTTATATCCTCCGCGTCAAACACAACATAGCCGTAGTTTCTGTTGAGTGAATACATAGAGCAGAAAACAAGGCTTTCACCCTCGTGGTCGGGCATATCGGGGAGAAGCTCCTCAGACAAGAAACTCTTTCTGGGAAGCACATGCTTGCCGTCAAATCCGAAGATAAGGCGCATACTGCCAAATTCGGAATGAGGAAGGTCAAGTCTTGTAGCGAAGCTTCCGGGGTTCGGCTGTTCGGAAAGGTGCGACTCTGAGACGCAGACGTAAAGCCTGCGAATGGCGAACTGTTCCACTACCGTTGAAAGGCGGTTTCTAAGGTCGTTCATATCCTCAGCGCCCGAAAGGTAGGTGTTGAAGGTAACAGAAGCGTAGTGGTCCTTTGTGAAACGGTCGCGTTGCTTAGTTAAGAACTTAATATAGCTTGTTTCACAGCTTTCGTCTATCGCGCCGCATCCGCAGGAGTTACCTATAACCATCCTTGTTTCAAACGACTGGCTGCGCGAAACCTCCTTGCCCTCCAGCACGTCGAGCGCCGTTGCGACCGAGCGCATACCAAGTGCTCTTGTGGGACGAAGCACCGAGGTAATAGAGGGAACGTGTATTTCCGCTTCCTTTGTCGCGTCCTCTCCCGCTATTGCGATATCGGTGGGAATTGATATGCCGATATCGCTGAGATAATCGGAAACGCCGAGCGCCATATCGTCGTTGGTGCAGAGTATTGCGTCGGGCTTCTGGTTGCTTTTAATAAAGTATTCCGCCGCCTCAGCGCCGCTTTCGCGCATATAGCTTCCACGGAAGATTTGGCTGTCGTCTATCTTCACGCCGAGGTCGTCCATTGACTTCTTAAACGCGATAAGGCAGTTGTCCGCCACCTTGTTGCCAACGGGTCCGCCGACGTAGCAGAAGCGTTTCTTTCCGTGAACCTCCACAAAATGCTTGGAAAGCTCGGCTATACCTGTGTATTCATCAAAGTATATGTTGTACGCGCCGTCCACCTCGCAGCATATGCTCACTATCGGCACACCCGCCGCCTTTTCTATAACCTCGTCGATATAGTTAAGCGCTATGGGGTTAAGGATAGTGCTTTTTAGCAGAATGATGGCGTCGAACTTTTTGAGGTCGGGCAGATTGATTATTGCCGCCTCCCCGATATTAACCGATTGTGTTTCAATATTCGCCTCGCTTAAAACCGAAAAGAGACAGAGCGTCACCCCGCGTTTTTTTGCCTCCTCAAACATTCCGCTGGTTATCTCGTGCGCGTAGGTTTTATAAGGCGCCGCGACAAAAACAGCAATACGACTATTTCTCATTTCTATTTTATTATCCTTTCGTAAATGCCGCGTGAGCAGCGGCAATTTTACCTTTAAGCAGAACTCGCTGAAAACTGCGTTCATCTGTGGTCTTTTCTCTATTATCATTTTAATATCTTCTAAATAAATATGCTATACAATTTTTCAAAAGAGAAAAAATTTATCGTATATTACAATTTTAAACACAAAATCTGTCTGTTTAAACGAAGGTAAAGTTACATAATAACGGTTGAAATAAGTTAGAAAAAAAAGTAGAATTAAAATAAGAAAATATACATTAATGAAAGTGAGCGAAATAATGAAAGAACCCGTATTAGTTGTCCTTGCGGCGGGAATGGGTAGCCGTTACGGCGGGCTTAAGCAGATAGATAAAATAGGTGCAAACGGTGAAATTCTAATAGACTATTCTATTTACGACGCTGTAAAGGCGGGCTTCAAGAGGATAGCCTTTATAATTAACCACAGAATAGAGAAAGACTTTAAAGAAGTAATAGGCGACAGAATCTCTAAGCTTGTGGAAACAAGCTATGTTTATCAGGAGCTTGACAGCCTAATACCCGAGGGCTACGTGGTTTCGCCCGACAGAGTAAAGCCGTGGGGAACGGTACAGGCTATACTCGCGTGCGAGGGCATTGTTGACGCGCCCTTCGCGGTGATTAATTCCGACGACTATTACGGAAAAAGCGCGTATACTCAGATATATAATTATTTAGCCGACGCCGATAAGCGCGGTGATACGGATTTCGCTATGGTCGGCTACGAGCTTATGAACACCCTTACCGAGCACGGCACGGTAACACGCGGCGTTTGTGAGACAAAAGACGGTTATCTCAGTCATATAACCGAGGTGCAAAAAATTGAGAAGCGTATGGACGGTCCCTACTCCGTTAGCGAAAGCGGCGAGGAAAAGCTTTCCGCCGACGGAACGGCTTCTATGAACTTCTGGGGCTTTACGCCGAAGCTGTTTACTCTTTTAAGACCGCTCTTTGAGCGCTTTGTGCTGGAAGAGGGCGCAAAGAATCCGTTAAAGGCGGAGCTGCCTATACCAAGCGCAATAGGCGAACTGCTTGAGCGGGAGGAAATCTCGGTATTTGTAATGAAGAGTAAGGACAGATGGCACGGCGTAACCTATATTGAGGATAAGCCCGCGCTTCAACAGGCGATAAACGGCATGATAGCCGAGGGGGAATATCCCGAAAAGCTTTGGTAAACCTGCGGCAAATATTTAAGGAGCGTTTGCTATGATTCTTTTAAAGGGCAGCGCGGTTTCGAGCGGTGTGGCGATAGGCAAGGTCTACGTCTATCGCGCCTTCTCCTATGACGTTCACGAGGCTTACTTTGACGAGGGCTTCGAGGACGCGAATTTCGCGCGCTTTTCCACCGCGGTCATGAGCGCCGAGGCGGAGCTTGACGTTATGATATCAGGCTTCGGTGAAAAAGGCGAGGATAAAGCGCAGATTTTTGAGGCGCATAAGCAGATATTGACCGACGAGGATATAGTAGAGCGCATTCACGAGGAGATATATACAAACCATACCGTCACGGAATACGCCGTTCAGATGGTTTTTAACGAGTATATCGCCCTTCTTCGCAAGGTAAACGACCCGCTTATCTCAGAAAGGGTAGACGACCTGCGCGACGTGAGAAACAGGTTGCTTCGCATACTCGGCGGCGGCAAGGAGGAGAACCTCTCCAAGCTTACGCGTGAGGTTATCGTCGTGGCGCACGACCTTCTGCCGAGTGTAATAGCCACAATGGACCGAACGAAGGTCAAGGGGATAGTTACCGAAAAGGGCGGGGCAAACTCACACACCGCCATTATCGCGCGTAGCTACGGCATACCCGCCGTTCTCGACGTTGCGGACGCGACCAAAATACTAAAAAACGGCGCCGTCGTAATACTTGACGCGGCGAACAATAACACTACGGGCGTGATACGCCTTGAGCCCGACCGCGAAACCGTTAAGCGCTACCGCGAAAAGGAGAAGCGCTTCGCAAAGGAGCAGAAGGAAACGAGGAGCTTTTTGAATAAAGAGGCTCATTTAAAAAGCGGCGAGCGCATTGAAATAGGAATAAACATAGATACCGAAGATTATATCGAGACGGTGAACTACAGCGATTATGTAGGCATACTTCGCACCGAAAGCATCTTCGCGGGCTTCGATAAGCCGCCTGACGAGGAGGAGCAGCTAAGCAGCTATAAAAGCGCCCTCGTCCACGCTAACGGAAAGGTGCTTACAATAAGAACCTTTGATTTTATGCCGGGAGTAATCTATCATTTTATCTCCGGCAAGGATAGAGTAAAAACCCAGATGGGCGTGCGTGGAATTAGGTACTGCGTACTCAACCAAGGGCTGTTTGAGACCCAGCTTCGCGCAGTATACCGCGCCTCGGCTTTCGGAAAGGTAAGAATACTTTTCCCGATGGTAAGCTGTGTTGAAGACCTTGTGTTTGCGCGTGAGCTCTGCGACAAGGTGAAAAACGACCTGCGTGAAAAGCGGGTAGAATTTGATGAAAATGTACCGCTCGGCATAGTCACCGAGATACCGCAAGCGGCTATGTCGGCTGACCTCTTCGCCCCGCTTTGCGATTTCGCCTGCGTCGGCACCAACGACCTTTGCCAATACTTCTGCGCCGCGGGTCGCGGCGAAACCTCCGCCGCGCCGTGGCACCAAAGCTACGCGCCCGCGTTTTTGCGTCTATTAAAGAATATTTCCGACGTATTTAAACGGTACAAAATCCCGATATATGCCTGCGGCGAGCTTGCCGCCGAGCAGATGGGCGCCGTGCTTTTAGTCGGGCTTGGCTATGAGTCGTTAAGTATAGACGAGACCTGCGTCGCAAGGATAAAGCGTATACTTTCCGAAACGACTAAGGCAGAAGCCGAGGGTATTGCGAACAAGGCGCTTTCTATGACCACCGAGCAGGAGGTGCTTATACTCGTTCGCGACGTTTTCAGCGCCTACCGAAGAAGAAACGAAGAAGCATAAATAAAACGAAAGCCGCCGACCTCTTAAAGGTCGGCGGCTGTTTTGCTTTTTGCCGTTACTTCTTTTCGCGCTTCTCAATTTCGCTTAGCATCATATCGTAGTATTCCTCGTCGATAATGAACTTTTTGCGCTGAATTACGAGCGCCGAAAGAAGAAGGATAATCGGTATAACCGTAAGCGCTATTCTGAGCGATATCTTCATCTTAATTGTTCCCTTGTCGCGGAAGTTGAGGTTGACCGCGCTTTCCTCTCCGCTGTCCACGTCGCCGACCTCTAAGGCGTAGACACCGCCGCTGCTTGTAAGCGAGGAGGAGTCTATTTCGGAAAGTCTGCCGAGCTCGGTCTTGTTACCGTCCGCGTCGGCTTGGGTAACAATAGCGTCGCCTATAGCCGTTACATACTTCGCGTCAAGCATATACTTATTCATAACCTCATCCGCGTCGATATCGGCGGTTACGCTTTCCACTGCCTTGTCATAGGCTTCTGTTCCCTCAGACAGCCCCTCAAATTCGCCTATGTAATCCTGTAGCTGTTCGACGTAGTAAACCTGAGCGGGAAGGTCAGCCTTCGCGAAGAAGTCACGCTGAGCTTCAAGCGCGCTTATCGACTGGCTTAGTCCGTATATGCCCGAAACGGTAAGCACCACCGTAACAATAAGTGTGTGAAGAGCCGCGCCGAATTTCGCCATAAAGGGGCGAAGGGTGGAAACAACAGCCTCGTTGCGCTCGCCAAGCTTATAGTCGTTATACTCTACACAGTTTGTCATATTGACTATCGTAGCCATATAGAACATTGACTGTCCGCCCGAAATGAGGATGATGAATACGCAGAGCAGTACAACCGTGAACGGAAGCCAGCTGAACCAGCCCATAAGAGCGAGTATTACATAGCCGAAGCAGGCGAGCGAAATGCTTATTGCCTGTAGCTTTTTACGCCCGAGCTTTGAAACGATAGCGGGGTAAAGCGCGTTAACAAGCACGCTCGTAATTCCATAGGCGCAAACGACATAGAAGTAAAGGGTGCCGTTATAGCCTATTTCCATATAAAGAAGGTTCGCCGCAAGCGCCGTAAGAAGCGCGCTGCCGACGTTATAGAACATACAGGAAAGGGTCATCCAGAGTATCTGGTCGTTCCTCTTTATCGTGAACCACATCTTTTTGAGCGAGACCTTTTCCGACTTCTCGTTATTGCGTCTGGGCGGCTCCTTTACGCCGAAAAAGACCATTACCTGACTTGCTATAAAAACAAGACCTACTAAAAGACCGACAAAGCGGTAGCCCGCGCGCATATCACCAGTAGTGACCATAGGTATAACGCCCTGAGCGATAATAGCGCCGACGCCCGCGAAGAGCACGGTCAGCATTGTAGCGGAGTTGCGCTCGTCGGTTTTGCTCGAAAGGCTCGGTAGCATCGACCAGTAGCCGATATCGTTCATCGTGAAGGTGGATTCCCAAAGCAGATACATTATGCTCATAAACACGACGAAGCTCCAGCCCGAAAGCGACTGGATATTAAACATAAGGATAATAACAAGCCCGCAGGAGAGCGCGCCGATAATTATCCACGGGCGGAACTTGCCCGCCCTCATATGGGTGCCCTCAATAATAGCGCCCATCATCGGGTCGTTAATCGCGTCCCAAATTCGTCCGCCCACGCCGATAATAATGCTAAGCAGCGTGAACTGCGCGAGGGTGAGCGATACGCCGAACTGTATGTAGATAAGTAGGAAGGAGGCGATAAGCTGGTACGCCATATCGCGCCCTATTCCGCTGGAGGTGAAAAACCACTTGTTTCTTTCAAAGGTTTTCTTTCTTTGAATTTCCGCGGCATCGGTTTCTACTGCGGTTACCGCGGCGTCTTTCGTTTTATCTGACATATCTTCCTCCTAAATGCTAAGGTTTATTAGATACATTATATACAAATTTCGTCAACTATTCAATAATATAATGCAGATTGACAGAAATTACTGAACGTTTACTAAAAAGTTTACCTCGAATTTACTTTTTAAGCTCAATGTCTGCGTCCCTTGTAAACCAAAGCTTGGTGGTTTTAGCGTTTTTAAGCAAACCGCCGCTCTTTTCCATACCCTTTGCGTAGGGAAGCGCCCACTCGTCATAGAAAGGATAGTGGGTCTGAAGTCGGCTGGTAAAGTCCGCATAAGAACGCCCTTCGTCGGCGGTCCACATTAGCTCGGACGCGGCGGCGAGGCGGGGGAGTAGGCAGAACCACATTTTTTCTCTGTCGGTGACCCATTCGGTCCAAAGCGCGCACTCCGCGCCGAGGATATTTTCCTCGTTCCCCTTTTTTACGCCGCGCGGAACAAGGCGAGTCTCGTAGCTTTTCTTTAGCGGGGTCATTGAGTAGGGATAATCGAAGTAGAGCCGCCCAAAGGGACTTACTATAGTCTTGCGCCCGCAGTTAAGCTCTTTTATGGGCGAGCGGCTCTTCCTCGCGAAGAGCGGCGACCAAAGCTGACTTACCGCGTCTGGGTCGGTTCGCTTTGTAACGCCGTCG
The DNA here is from genome assembly GCA_964458545.1 of uncultured Oscillospiraceae bacterium. GTDB lineage: Bacteria > Bacillota > Clostridia > Oscillospirales > Ruminococcaceae > JAYFNU01. Next base: position 23,228 of record CAYWJF010000002.1, read on the forward strand.
TCCCACACTATCGCGTGTCTGCCCATAGATTTCAAAAAGCCGCACATTACGTTGGACATAAAGCTTTGCAGCTCGTCCTCGCGGCGTATCCCTAACGCCTTCATTCTCGCCTTGCATTTGGGGCATTTTTTCCATTCGCTCTTTCCCGCCTCGTCTCCGCCGATATGTATATAGCGGAAGGGGAAAAGCTCCGCAATTTCAAGCAGAAGGCTTTTCATAAACTCAAGCGCGCCGTCGTTTCCCGCGCAGAGTATACGGCTTGAAAACTCCCTTAAGCCAAATTCGGTAACCACGTCGTGCTGCTTACCCTCGCAGGAGAGCTCGGGATAGCTCGCCGTAATTGCGCAGGTGTGCCCGGGTAGGTCCAGCTCGGGTACAATCTCTATTCCGCGGCTTCTCGCGTAGGCGACAAGGCTTTTTATCTCCTTCTTTGTATAGAAGCCGCCGTGTGGCTCGCCGTCCTGAATTTCACCCTCGCCCTTTTTTACAGCGCTGCTTTTTCTAAAGGAGCCTATCTCGTTAAGCTTCGGAAAGCGCGAGATTTCCACCCGAAAACCTTGGTCGTCCGCTATATGAAAGTGGAGGCGGTTAAACTTGTAAAAGGAGAGTAGGTCCACCACGCGGTAAACCTCAGTCATAGGAATAAAGTGTCGCGCGACGTCTAAGGACAAGCCGCGCCAGCCAAAGCGGGGAGAATCGCTTATGTCGCAGAAGGGTATTTTTACTACTCCGCCCGACGCCGTCGCTATCTGTCGCAAGGTCTGTATCGCGAAAACCGCCATAGGCTGACTTGTCGCGTATATAGCCGCGCCGCTCTCGTCGCAGAGTATTCTGTACTCCTCTTTGCCTGAAAGAGGTACAAGGCTTATCGTAATGTCGGCGCGTCGCTCAAGGTCTATGGAACGCGCCGAGGAGTCGAGACTTTTAATAAGCTCAAGTACGCCGGGAATGAGCCTATCGGTAAAAACTTTCATAGGCGGCTTTACTTCAAAAAACCTATCTTTTATTTCGCATTTAACTGGCTTTGGAATAATCACTTAATCACCTCGCGTGTTTGTTAAATATATTTTATCATATAAGCAGACGATATTGTATTTATTTCGAGCGGAATTTAAAATAAAGAAAAGAGACGGGAGGTAAGAAAGGTTGTTTAAGCTGTTATTAAAGAAAGCCGTGCCGATACCGAGGATAGAGGATTATGCCTCATATCTGTTTATCGGTCCGCATCCCGACGATATAGAGGTAGCCGCCGCGCCTACCGTGGCGAAGCTTACCGCGGCGGGAAAGCGGGTGGATTTTCTTATAGCCACCGACGGCTGTATGGGCTCTCTTGACGGGCGGCTATCTGGAAGACGGCTTGCCGAAATACGCAAGGAAGAAGCGCTCGCTTCCTCAAAGCAGCTTGGCGCGGCAAGCGTGACCTTCCTTGATTTTGAAGACGGCGGAAAGTACTCCGTCGAGGCGCTTTCCGAGGCGATAGCGAAGCAGATAGCGAAAATAAAGCCCGAGGTTGTATTTGGTCCCGACCCCGACGTCATCTCGGAAACCCACGCCGACCATATAAAAACGGGAACGGCGCTAAAATACGCAATGAACCTCTGCCCGTATCCAGCGCTTATGAAGAGCATAGGCGAAAGCGAATACTTTCAGCCGAAGGCTTTTGCCTTCTATTATACAGCGCGCCCTAACGCCTACGTTTCAGTGGGGGAGTATTTCGGCGCGAGACGAAAGGCTATGCTTATCCATAAATCTCAGTTTGACGAAAAGACAGTGGATGAGTTGGGCGTTTACTTTAAGCTTCGTTCCGTCCGCTTCGGTCTTCGGCGCTTCTGCCGCTACTGCGACGGCTACCGTGTCTTGGCTCCCATACACGCGCATTGCTTCCCAGAAGCCTCGGAATTTTAAACAGACAAAAAGGCGGCGCCGTCGGCGCCGCCTTTAATATTGTTGCTTAGAAAGAAATATACTTTTCTTCGAAATCCTCTGGCGGTATGGGCTTGTTGAAGTAGTAGCCCTGCGCGATTACGCAGCCGAGGTCTTTTAATGTATTTAGCTGCTCTGCGGTTTCCACCCCCTCCGCGACGCTTATCATATTCGTTTCGCGGCAAAGGCGTATTGTGTTCTCCACAATTATCTTGCTCATTCGGTTGGTGACGATATCGCTTATTATCGACTTGTCTAACTTTAAAGAGCGGAAACGTATGGCGGAAAGCACCGAAAGACTTGAATACTCCGAGCCGAAGTCGTCAAGGGAGAGCTGGAAGCCCTGCTTTATAAACTGCTCGCAGGCGTTTGAAACTGTCGCGCGTTCTATATTGCCTATGCTTTCGGTTATCTCTATTTCTATCATCTCGAGCGGAATATCGTAGCGCGAGAAGACATCCAGCGCGTAGGCGAGCGACGAGGGGTCAAGAAGGGTATCGCGCGAGAAGTTTACCGATACGGGCAGTATGCGCTTACCCGCCTTTCTCCAACCGTCAAGTATTTTAAGGGTGCGTTCAAGCACGAAGAAATCGATATGCTTTATAACCTGCTCGCGCTCAAACAAGGGGATGAACTTGTCGGGCGAAACTATGCCCTTACTTTCGTCGAAAAGACGCACAAGCGCCTCGGCGCCAACTATTCTTCCCGTTTCTATATCCGCTTTAGGCTGTAGGTAAACGCGGTACATACCGTCGTTAATGGACTGTTGTAAAGAGCGCAGTATCTTCGGGCGCTCACGGCTTCCGATATCCTCCTCGCGGCGGTAATGCTCCTGCTTTTCAAGGTGCATAAGGCTTTCGGCGTGGTCAACCATCTTTAGCGCGTTAATGTCGGAGTCCGACCAGGTGGAGCCTATGCTTACCGTTCCGGGATGGGTAAATTCAAGTCCGGTTCTAAGCTTTTCGGTGAGCGCGTTAAATTCTTCGTGACCTATATTCTTCGCGAGCGCGACAAATTCGTCACCCGAAATACGGTAGACGTTATCGCCGCCGAACACCTCGCGCAGCTCGCCGCTTACGAACATAATTATACCGTCGCCAAACTCTGTTCCGTGCAGCTTATTCAATACGTTAAGCCCGTTAACGTCCGCGAACGCTACGCCTAAGGAGGAAAGCTTGTCGGGAACTATCGTTGTTACGTCGCGCCAATAACGCGTACGGTTCAAAAGCTTTGTCTGTGGGTCGAAATCGAAATGCTGGTTTTCGGGTTCGGTATGCTTTAGGTTGCGTAGCACCGATAGCAGCGACGAAAGGGAATAGATAAGCGCGATATCGTCGTTATGCTTGGTCGGGTTATCTATGCAGATGAAGCCCACAACCTTGCCGTTCTTCATAACGGGCGAAGCGATAAAGGTTTTCTCCGACGTGGTTTCCTCGCTTTGCTTATTCACCGATTGAAGAATTATCGTGTGAAGGGTATCGTACGCCTTCTTTACGGCGGGAAGCTTCGATATCGGCACATTCTTGGTAAGGTCGAGCGTCGGGCGGTACATACTCTTGCGCCATTCGTGAAGACCGTTAACCGTCTTGTTGTCCTTAGCTATGTCGAGTATATAAATGCGGTCGCATTTGTAATACTTCGCCGTTTCCTCCAGCACGCCCTTCATAGCGGCATCGGTATCCGTCGCGTTCGCAAGGTGCGACGCGCAGTTGAAGAAGGAGGTCAGCATTGTCTCGTCGTGGCGGTTGCTGTTAACCGTAAATTCCTTTTCAATAAAGCGACCCTCTGAAAGAATGAGGAAGGACGCTTCGTCAGAGTATTCCTTCTGAGCGTCGAAGAGCGCGAACTGGTTGCCCTTAAGCTGGCGCTTGTTATGCTCAAGCGCGCTGTCTGCGCTGTCATAAAGGGTACTGAAGGTAGCGTCGTTATAGCTTAGAACCGAAATACCGACAGAGAAATCAATGCTTTCCTTTACGTCCGCGCCGATAACGCAGGTTTGAATAGTATTAATAATTTCCTTTGAGCGAAGCTCAGCGTCCGAAGCGGAAAGCACCGAGGGAAGGAAGATAGCAAAGCGGTCGTCGCGCATTCTTCCCACCACGCCCGTGTTATCGAACAAGAGCTTGAATAAACGCCCGATAAGCGAGATTATTCTGCTCGCAACGTTTATTCCTACGTTCTCTTTTATCTGGTTAATGCCGTTAATATCAATAAGCAGGAAGGCGCAAAGACGGTTTCTTTCCTTCTCTGTATCCACAAGGTTGGAAACAAATATCTTTACCGATTCCTTAGTGTAAACCATAGCGTTGGAGTCGTGCTCGACCTTCTGAGGAAGCGCGAGCTCAAACTCTTTTATCTCGTTTATCGCAAGGGTATAAACGAAGGCGTAAAGGTCGCCCGTGAGCGGGTCGCTAATAAGGTGGGCAAGAATAGAATACCACTTTATCTTACCCGCGCGGTCCTTGCGCTTATAATCAAAAGAGAACCAGTGGTTGCCCTTTTCGTAGCTCGTAACAAGCGACTTCATCGCGAACTTCTTAGTGAAGCTGTATTTGTCCTCTTCACCGAAAACACCCTTTTCGGTGACTCTTATAAGCTCGCTTACGCTTCTGTCAGAGAGTAGCGAAAGACGGTCATCTCCCTCAAAGAAGAAAACGTCAACACGGTTCTTTGTAAGGTTGGCGTGAGCTACCGAGAACAGCTTATCGCGAAGCGCCGTCTCAAGAAGACACTCCTGCTGGAATATCGTGCGCTCGTCAACAATATTCGGAAGCTTTTCTGAAGTGCCCACCGCTTTAATGGGTCTTCCAGCTTCGTCGAAGACTACCCGATAGGAAAGCTTAGACCATACATACTGTCCCGCGCTGTTGCGGATAATAAGCGCGTAAGAGCCGCTCTTCGCGCCCTTGAAGAGCGCGCGAACATATTCCTTAAACTCCTTAACGGAGTCTGGGTGAATAAGCCCCTCGCTAATAAGGGTGCTGTCGAAATTGTCGTAGGCTAAAACGCTTATCTTGTAGTCGTCAAACGGCTCCCAAAGGGTAAGCGAACGGGTTTCGAGGTCTATTTCAAAAATAGAGGTATTAAGCAGCGAAAAAGCAAGGTTCATCCTGTCGTTCGCAAGGCGTAGCTCGGTTTCGCGCTCCTTAAGCTCGGTAATATCTGTAATAACGGCGATAAAAACAGGGAATTCCGACTTGTCATAGGGTATCTTCACCGCGCGTACGTGGTGCCATTTTTGCATACCGTTGTAGTTTGCGCGGTAGGAAAAATCGAGAACCTCATTGCGCTTCGCGGAGCGCTCAACCTTGAGTACAAGCTGACCGTAATCAAACGGGTCGATTATCTTTGTGGGCTCAAGCTCATAGCGGGAAAGCTCCTGCTTAGTAAGCCCAGTCATTCTAAAGTAGCTTTCGCTCGTATAAAGCAGCGAAAGGCGTCCGTTCTTCTTTGCCTCCACCATCATTACGCCCGCCGCCATATATGATGTGAGCGCTTGTAGCTGAATATCCGCCGAGGCGTCAGTTATATTAAGCTCGCGTATTGTTCCTATCGCGCGGCGAAGCTTGCCTGTGTCGCTCATAAAGTATGTAATGGTAACGCGGCATATAGCGTAGATGCCCGTTTTCTTCTTCAAACGCAGGGTTATTTCAAAGCGCGGACTTTTCTTTTTTATGCAAATCTGCATTTCGTCAACGAGCCGCTTGCGGTCGTCGGCGTGTACGGCATCCTCCGAAACGCGGTTTTCAAAAACGTCGGGGACTGAGCTGTCAAATAAGACGTATTCCGAGGCGCTGTCACTGGTGGTCGCTTGACCGGTATCGAGGTTCCAATCGAAGATAACGGGACGGATACCCTCTACAAGAAGCATATTTATAGCGTCGCTGTTCTGGTCGGCGCTCGCTTCGCTTCCGGCAACGTTTTTAAACTTGTCAGTAAGCCCATTTAGCTGTTCGGCGGGCTTACGGGCGTTTTTCTTTTTTGTGTTGTCGGAAACGCTCATTCTTTCCTCCGTTTCTCGTTAAGCGAGAAAGCCTTGTACCGCTTAAGAAGAACTGCTTTCATATGATAGTTTTGCGAAAAAATGCGAATGGTTAAAAGTGCCAAAAAATCGCTACGCCAAATTACGCAGTATATATATTATGCCATACTTTTACTAAATTTTCACTACTTTTTGTATAATTTTTAAAATAATCATAAAATATCAAACTTTTTTACGAAAATTTTCTACTAAATGTTTGACAAATATCAAAAAGCGGAGCAAAGCTCCGCTTTTCTATGTGTTTTGTGACTAAAAACGTCAATCTTTAAGTATAACTAAGCGCCCTTCCACGTCGGAATCAAGCCCGTTTGAATTGACAAGTAGCTCCTCGAATATGCAGAAGCAGGAGGTTGCTACCATTCGGGGTTTACGGTTCTTCTCCACCTCGGCGAGAGGAAGGTTAAAGAATTCGTCGAAACTCGCGTAGTGATACTTTTGAAGGGCAATTTTTATGCGGTCTTTAGGAAGTATTTCTTTTCCGTTGAGCTTGAACTCGTCGAAGCATTGGCGCTTTCTCGACCAGACCGCCCGCATACCCTTGGAAAGCTGATAGAACTCGGTATGGTCGCCCTCATACGCCTCCTCGCGAAGGACGAAGGCGAGCATTCGCTTAAACTGGTCGCCCGTAACCTCAAGCATATATATAGGGTCGTCGTAGGGACAGCATTCCTGTAAATCCTGATAGGTCACGATGGGTCCCATAGCCTTCTTGCGGATACTACCTGAACCGTATAGCATAACGTCGAAGGAGGAATCCACCTGCAAAAGGTCTGCGAAAAGATTGCCAAGCGAGGTTTCTTCCGTGCGCGCGGGGTGGGTAAGCTCCTTTGCAAGGCGCGTGATTATGCGGGAATACTTTTCGTCGGTTTTAGTCTTATAGACATTAAGCACCTCCTCCATAACCGCGTCGTTTGGACAATGGGAGCTGTCTATAGGTACACACTGCCACTTCTCGGAAAGCACCTTCTTCTTGTCGGTGTCGAATTCAATATCCATCCGTCCAATTAGGTCGGTGCCTGTGCCCGCTTGAACTATCCTTATACCGTTTACCTCAAGGGGCTTATCAATTACGGTGTGGGAGTGTCCTCCGATTATGAGGTCAACGCGAAGCTCTTTATCGAGGAGCGCCGCGAGCTTCTTGTCCTCCTCAATTCCTATGTGGGTGAGAATAACCGTGTAGTCAATCTTTGTGGTTTTGTAGTTGTCGCAGATAACGCCTATCTCCTTCGCCGCCTCGCGCACGTCCACGAAGGAGCCGATAACCGCCTCGTTCTTCGTCTGGGCGAGCACCTCCTCGGTAATTATGCCGATAAACATTATGTTTAGTCCGTCAACCTCGAGAATTTTATACGGTGTGAAGAGGCGGACGTGGTTGGTTTTAATAAAGAGGTTTGCGTTTATTATTGGAAATTTCGCGCATTTTTCAAGAAAAAGCAGGTGCGCCACGCCGTAATCGGTCTCGTGGTTGCCGAGCGTCGCGATATCGGGGGAGAGCATATTCATAATCTCTATCGTTGAAATGCCCTTAAACTCGCTGTCGATAATAGAGCCCTTGAACATATCGCCCGCTATTGCGTATAAAACGTTCTTCTCTTTCTTTCGCACCGTGTTAAGATAGCCCGAAAGCATAGATACCCCGCCCACAAGCTTTTTTTCAATCGTCTCGGCGAGAAAATCTCCGTGCATATCGTTTGAGTGAAGAAGCGTCAGCTTTTTTACAGACATATGGCGTTCTCCTTACTATTTTTTTGAGTTGTGTAAAACCACCTGCGTAAAGGGAATTTCCACCTTGTTTTTATCAAATAAAAGCTTTATCTCGCGGTTTAGACAGCGCTGAGCGGTATAGAGGTTTTCCTCCTTGCAGCGCGCGATTATGCGAAGTATAACAGCCGAGTCTCCAAGCTCCTGAACACCGCGGTATTCGGGCGCGCTCACGAAGATATCGGGATTATCCGCCAGCATCTTCGGGAACGCTGAAAGAAGCAGCTTTTCAACGCGCTCAATGCTCTCGTCGTAGCTTATGCCTACGTCCGCCAACGCGAGTGAAATATTCTTTGAGCGGTTTTGAAGGTTACGAATATCCGAGTTGTTAACTATTTTTAAGTTTCCGCCGTCATCCTCTATCGCCGTTGTGCGGACACCTATCTTTTTTACCGTTCCGCGGAAATCATCGAGTATAATTATGTCGCCTATGTTGTACTGTCCCTCAAAGATTATGAACACGCCCGTAATTACGTCTTCAATAAGGCTCTGCGCGCCGAAGCCGACGACAAGAGAGAGAATACCGAGACTTGCGAAGATACCAGTGAGGTTTACGCCGAGAATGGAAAGCCCCCAGACGATAATTACAAGGACGCTCGCGTATTTCACCACGCTTAAAAGAAGGCTTGCGACGGTAAGACTGCGGTTTGTTTTACGCATACAGCGCTTAATTATTATATTAAGTATGTTTGTAATAAGTAGCACCGTCGCTACCGCCGCGATAAGGTTGAAGATTGTGGGAAGGGTAATAAACATCAATCCCTTCTCGCCGCTATCGCTGTAAAACGCGCTGTGGGTCGCGGATTTTATCGCCGCGACAGTTTCGTCGCTTAAAAACGGTATCCATTGCGGGTTAAAGACGACAAGTAGTATCCCCACAAGGATAACAAGGAAGATAACCTGCTTAGAAATATTTCTGCTAAAAACTTTCATTTTCGCTCCCTCTCGAATAATTATGTTATCTTGTTTATGTTAAAAGTAAAGCTAAATACGTTTGAACGGTCTAAACTGTTTTCTGGTATCCACTCAAAAGCGATTGTAACCGTTGTGTCAAGCGAGTGGTCATAGGAAGGCACTAACAACGATAAATCCGTTTCAGTTATCGTAAAAACGCTTCCGTCAAAGGATGAGCCGCCTTCAAGCGGGTAAACAACACCGTTATGGGTTATACTTGCGCTTGCAAAATTCGGCGTGCCCTTTGGTGAACTGAAGCTCACCGAGCCCCAGAGTATATAATCTGAATTTACAATAAACGAGCTGTCGTTATTCGACGAGACAGTAACAAAGCTCTGCGAGGTCGTAACGGTGCTCGCCGCGCCGTCGAGGGTGTAGCTAACCGTAGCTGTAGCGGTATTAGTGCCCGCGACGCATTGCGAGGTAAGAAGCGTTGCGGAATATACCAACCCCGAGTCATCCCCATAAATGGAAGCTTCGGCTCCGTTAAAGCTAACGGTACAGCCACTAACGACCCCGTCGTTCGGCGTTATCGTGGCGATAAGGAAAATCCCGTCATCGACAAATAGTAGCTCAGAGCTGACCGTCGGCGCAACAAGCGAAGGCGTTGGCGGAGGGGAAGGAGCGGGAGGAGGCTCTGGCGCTGGCTCAGGCAAGGGCTCTAAGAGCTCCTCAGTCGGCGGCGGGTCGCTTGGCGGCAAACCGACATCAGGCGGCGCTTCAGGCGTCGTGGAAGACTGTGAAAGAGCGCCCGCGAGCGACTTCGGCACAAAGGTTTCCTGCTTTAAGGTTGGAAAGCGGCATACGCCTAAAACTGAGGCTGTGTCGCCGCTTTTTGAAAAGACCGAAAGGATATACTCGGTATCTGGCGTGAGGCTGTCAAATAGAAGCACGGTTTTCTTGTTTTCGATTTTTCCCGTCTTTACCGTCGCCCCGTTCGTTTCAAGAAGGTAAGAGACGTTAGCCTCGTCTATCTCGTTTTGTTCCCTCTCACCCGAGGAAAGACTGCTTAAATTAACGTCAATTTTCGCGGTGGTAAGCCCTACGTCCAAAAGCTTTACCCTTGCGGCAAGCCCGCTTATCACCGTTACGGCGGTTACCGCCGCTGCGGCGGCGATAAGCTTAAGCGTTACCTTGGAGAGCGCCCGCCTGCCCGTTTTTGAACGGTTACCCGTATTATGCTCGTCATAGATATTGTGAAGCTCACGGTCTTTGTCGTTTGCTATTCGCAAGAGGCGCACCTCCTTTCATGTAAATTTCAGTAAAGGTTAGTCCTCTACGTCAAACGCCTCAAGGGCTTTCTTTTTCTGGATAGGCTTGCTGTCGCCGTGCTTTACGAAGTACATAGTGACTATGCCCGCTATTTCAAAGAAGGCGGCGTAGGGGAAAAGGTATTTATAGCCCGCGAACTGAAGCACCGCGCCCGAGGCGACAGGGGTAATTATCTGTGCTGTCATACTAAAGGTGTAGTAAAGACCGGTGTATTTGCCTATTGTCGCGCCCTTGCTCATCTCCACTACCATAACGAGGGTGTTAACAACCACAAAGGCGTTGCCCGCTCCCGCAAGTATAAAGAGAACATACACTATCGGCGTAATAGCCGTCGCGAAGGACGCGCCTATAAAGGCAAGCGCCATAAGCGCAAGACCTATCATTATGGTTTTTCTTCTGCCTATTTTTCCCGCTATCCAGCCGACGGGGAGGTAGGCAATAATAGCCGCCACCTGCGCTATAAGAAGAACGGAGGCATAGCCGCCCGCCGACATTCCGAAAACCTCTATGCAGTATTTTGAGAACGCCGTGGTTACTGCATTATAGCCCATAAAGAAGAGGGCGACGGTAACAACGATAAGCGCAAGGCTTTTAAGGACATCCTTAGGAAGCTTCTCTTCCGCTTCGCCCGCGACAGGCTCGGGGTCTTCTTCAATTCCGAGAGTTCTGCTTTCTTCGCGCATAGCGGCAACGGTTTTCGGCTCGTTTATTGTAAGGAAAAGCACAACGACGCAGACCACCATAATTCCCGCGGCGATAAGGAAAATAGGCGTGCTGTCGGGCATTACTACGTTGGCTGCGTCCTTGTCAATCTTCGGAATTAATACCGCGATAAGACCGAGCATAATCGTTCCGCCGACGGCGCCCATAAGGTTAATAACGCCGTTCGCTTGGCTGCGAAGGGGCTTCGGAGTAACGTCGGGCATAAGCGCGACGGCGGGGCTTCTGTAGGTCGCCATAGAGACGAGCACCACGCCGAGGGCGATAAAGAAAAGGATAAAATTCTTCTGGCGCTCTGCGAACGGAATAAGCACCATAGAAATAACCGCTATCGCCGTGCCGCAAAGGATATACGGCATACGGCGACCAAGCTTAGTGTGAGTTTTATCCGACAGCGTTCCAAAGAGCGGCAGCATAAACAGCGCGAGTATGTTGTCTACAGCCATTACCGCGCCCGAAACGGTGTCGCCTATGCCGAAGGTATATTTCAGCATCTGCGGAATAAGCCCGTCGTATACCTGCCAGAAGGCGCAGATAGACATAAAGGCGAGACCTACGAGGAAGGTGCGTTTTTTGTTAAGCTTCATAATTCGCTCCCTAAAAATAAATATTCATAAAGAAATAATATCACACTTGCGGCGCGTTTCCAGCGTCTTCCCTAAGATTTGACAAAAAGTAAAAAATTCATTACAAAAGTTGTACAATCTGTTGACAAAGAGTGAAAGCTGTGTTAACGTAAACAACAGAATACGATTATTGTATTGGCGCGAACAAGGCGCCAACACAATGATAGAGGCGCGAAAAGCAAGAGTATTTTCGGCGTAAGGACGAAAGGGTCTGCCGAAAAGAAAGGGCTTTTTGCCGAAGCGGGTGTTTTCCTTTTAAGGCATCTTGCTGGGTCGCCGCAGAATATGCGGCGGACTGTCACATTATGTGGAGAGCTATCATTGGCAAAACAGCATTTTTCTTATTTTTAATTGAGTAAGAAAGACGACCGTGACGCTTCCGCATAAAGGTGGAAAGTGTTCACGGGCTTTTTATTTTATAAAAATATTTAAAGAGGAAATGAAAAATGAAGAAGATTTTAGCGGTTGCTCTTATCCTTGTGCTTGCCCTTAGCTTTGCGGCTTGCGGCAAAAAAGACGTACTTAACGACAACGTGCTTACCGTAGCTATGGAATGCGGCTACGCGCCCTACAACTGGACCCAGTCGTCCGACGCGAACGGCGCCGTGAAAATTAGCGGCAGCAGCGACTACGCCTACGGCTACGACGTAATGATGGCGAAATACCTCGCAGATAAGATAGGCTACGAGGTTGAAATAGTAAAGATGGATTGGGATTCCCTTCCTATGGCTGTTCAGTCTGGTAAGGTTGACTGCGTAATAGCGGGTCAGTCGATTACCTCCGAGCGCCTCGAGACGGTTGATTTCACAACGCCTTACTACTACGCCTCAATCTTCGCCGTAACGAAGAAGGGAAGCGCCTTTGAAAGCGCAAAGTCGCTTGCCGACCTTACGGGCGCGACCTGCACTTCTCAGTTAAATACTATCTGGTACGACATATGCCTGCCCCAGATACCGAACGCCAACATCCTCCCCGCGCAGGAAACCGCAACGACAATGTTCGTCGCGCTTGATGCGGGTCAGTGCGACCTCGTTGTCTGCGACGAGCCCGCCGCTATGGGCGCTATCGCCGCGAACCCCAACCTTGTTATGATTGACCTTTCGGGCGGCGATTTCGTAGTGTCCGAAGAGGAAATCAATATCGGCATATCCCTACAAAAGGGCAACACGGCGCTGCTCGACAAGCTCAACGGCGCGCTTGCCACGCTCACGGAGGATGACTTCAAGTCTATGATGAACGAAGCCATCAAGCTTTCCGCGGAGCTATAATTAACGCTTTTCATCTCTAATACCATACTTGCGGCGTCGGGGGCGGTTTATCCGTACCCCGACATAGCCGTCTTTGAAAGGAAAATGAAATGACTAATCTTCCTTCGGGCTTTCTGGAAAGAATAGGCTACATTATTGAAAACTACGGTGGTTCGCTGCTGCGCGGAGCGGGAACGACGCTGCTTATCGCCTTTGTCGGCACCCTTATAGGCTGCGTTATCGGCTTTCTTTGCGGCGTGGTAAAAACTATCCCCGTTGCTAAGAAGGATTCAATCGCGAAAAAAATAGTCCTTAAAATCGTAAACTTTCTTATTGACGTTTACGTCGAGGTATTCCGCGGAACGCCTATGATGGTGCAGGCTATGTTCATCTATTACGGGTCGCTGCTTGTGCTGAAAATAGATATGGATATAATGTTCGCCGCCTTCCTCATTGTCTCAATTAATACGGGCGCTTATATGGCTGAGACCGTTCGCGGAGGAATACTTTCTATAGATAACGGTCAAACTGAGGGCGCGAAGGCAATAGGTATGAACCACCTTCAAACAATGCTTAATGTAATTATTCCGCAGGCGCTTCGCAACATAATGCCGCAGATAGGCAACAATCTTATTATCAACATTAAAGACACCTGCGTGCTCTCCTGCATTAGCGTAGTGGAGCTCTTCTTCGCCTCAAAATCGGTAGCGGGCACCTATTATGTTTATTTCGAGACCTTTACGCTCACAATGATAATGTATCTTGTTATGACGGTCTTTTTCTCAAAGCTGCTTCGTCTTGTGGAGAAGCGTATGGACGGACCTGAAAGCTACAACCTCGCCACTACCGACACCCTTGCGCACACAAGCGGAATGACCAACTACATAGAAAAGCCGAAGAAGGAGACGCTAAAATGAGTGAGAATATAATTAAAATTCAGCATCTCGGTAAGAAATTCGGTGATAACACGGTGCTGCGCGACATAGATTTCAGCGTCAATAAGGGCGACGTTACCTGCATTATCGGCGTTTCCGGCTCGGGCAAGTCAACACTTCTTCGCTGCATAAATCTTCTTGAAACGCCCACGAGCGGCGAGATACTCTTCCACGGAGAGAATGTGGCGGACGCGAAGCTAAACGTGCCGAAGTACCGCTCAAAGGTGGGAATGGTTTTTCAAAGCTTCAACCTCTTTGACAATATGAACGTTCTAAAAAACTGCATGGTAGGGCAGATTAAGGTTTTAAAGGTCGATAAGGAAACAGCTAAGAGGGACGCGCTCTTTTTCCTTGAAAAGGTGGGAATGGCGCCCTACATAAACGCGAAGCCACGTCAGCTTTCGGGCGGACAGAAGCAGCGTGTAGCGATAGCCCGCGCGCTCGCTATGAAGCCCGAGGTGTTGCTCTTTGACGAGCCGACCTCCGCGCTCGACCCCCAGATGGTCGGCGAGGTGCTCGACGTTATGAAGAAGCTTGCGAGCGAGGGGTTAACGATGATAGTCGTTACCCACGAAATGGCGTTCGCTCGCGACGTTTCCAACAAGGTTGTGTTTATGCATAACGGCGTAATCTGCGAAAGCGGAAGCCCCGAGGACATCTTCAAGAACCCGAAGGAGCAGGAAACGAAGGATTTCCTAAACCGTTTCCTCAACAGATAATTTCAGGGGCGGCTTTTTGCCGCCTCTTTCATTTTTTTCTTTCAAATTTTTCGACACAAGGAATGGCAAATGCCTAAACTCTTTAAATTTGACAAAAGAGGAAGATAATAATAAGATTTAAGTAGTAAAGGACAAATGCTTATGAGTAATTCAACGCCGAAAAAAAGAATACTTGTTATTGAGGACCTCTCCTTCGCGGGCAGATGTTCCTCACTCATCGCGTCCCCTGTTATCTCAGCGGCTGGGCACGAATGCTGTGTGCTGCCTACAATGCTTCTTTCCACCCATACGGGCTTTGAAGGCGCGAAGAAGAAGTCTACTATTAATTTCGCGCTAACCGCCGCCGAGCATTATAAGCAGCTTGGGCTTCATTTTGACGCAATTTATACGGGATATATGGGCGGCGACGAGGAGCTGGAGACTACTACCGAAATCGTCGATATGCTGCGCGAAAAGGATACGCTTTTAGTGGTTGACCCCGCCTTTGGTGACGCGGGAAAGCTTTACAGCGGCTACTGCGAGGATTACCCCGCTCATATGCGCTGGCTTTGCAGTCGCGCCGACGTAATACTTCCTAACATAACCGAGGCTGAGTTTTTAGCAGGTGTGCCGCATAGCGAAAACGCTGACCCCGCTTACGCCTGCGCGCTGCTTGAGTCGCTTTTTTCAGTCTGTGATACGGGCGCGGCGGTGCTTTCGGGCGTGCGCAACAATAATGAAATAACAGCTGTAGCGAAGAATAAACGAACGGGCGAGAGTGTAATGTGCGGCGAAAAGCGGGTTAACGCCCACTACTTCGGCGCGGGTGACCTATTCGCAAGCGTCTTCGTTTCGTTACTTGTGAAGTCGGGCGAATTTGCCGAGGCGGTGAAGAAAGCTTCGGCGTTTACGAGCGCCTGCGTAGCTGACACCTATGCTTTGGGTGGGGCAGACCCGCGCTTCGGCGTTTCCTTTGAGGGTAGACTTTCTGAGCTTGGCAGCTTATGACAAAGAATTTAATCTGATTGTAAAAACCGCCGAATTTCGGCGGTATTTTTTGCGTTTTACCACAATAAAGTTTTAAAGTATTGAACGCGATAATCAATGCTGTTAAAATAGTTGTTAAATAAAAAAAGAGGAGTAATGCAGATATGGATAACACCTTTAATCCAAACAGCGGCTTTATGTACGCGATTGTGGCGATAGTCGTCGCGTTCGTAATTGCCGAATCGGTCTATTTTCTTATCCGTGCGGTAAAGCGCGGTAAGCAGATAGGCATGAGCGGAGAAAAAATCAAGAATATCATCGTGTCCTCGGCGGTCTTTACTATTGCCCCCGCTGTGGCTATTCTCTTGGGAGTAATTGCCCTTTCAAAGGCTTTGGGCTTCCCACTTCCGTGGCTACGTCTTTCGGTAATAGGCGCGCTTACTTACGAAACCGCGGCGGCGAAAACCGCGGCTGAGGCGGTGGGCGAAAGCATCTCACAGCTTATCACCAACGCAAGCAACTTCAGCGCAATCGCGTGGGTAATGACTATTGGAATTATTATTGGTCTTGTGCTGGTTCTGTTCTTCGGCGAAAAGGTTGAAAATGGAATTATGAAGATTAAAGCTAAGGACCAAAAGTGGGGCGAAATCTTTATGGCGAGCCTCTTCCTCGGAATGATTTCCGCCTTCCTCGGCTCGGTTTTTGCTGACATTAGAAGCGGTCTTGTCGGCTGGATACCCGTTTTTGTAATGATAGTTTCGGCGCTACTCATGGCGGTATGCGGCATAATACAGAAGAAGACGAAGGCGCGCTGGCTGAGCGATTACGCGCTGCCAATAAGCCTTCTTGGAGGCATGGCGCTTTCCATTCCGATAACGAACCTCGTTACCGCGATAGCTTAAGGAGGGAAGAAAGATGACAGAAAAAGATTATAGAAAATCCACCCACCGCATAGGCCGCGTATGGACGGTGTTCGCAATAATTATGATGCTTGCCGTGCCCGCGAGCATATGCATAAGGTACGCTTCGTGGCCGAAATTCCTCGATGTGCTTAAAGGACTTCTCGGCGTGCTTCCCGTTTTCTGGACGGTAGGCATAATAGAGTTCTTTACCTATGTTCCCATGATGGGAACGGCGGGCTCATACCTCGGCTTTGTTACGGGAAACCTAACGAACCTAAAGGTCCCTTGCGCGCTTAGCGCTATGGAATCCGCGAAGGTGGAGCCGGGCACCGAGGAGGGCGAGGTTGTGTCCTCTATAGCTATAGCGGTATCAGCTATCACCACGACGGCGATAATAGCTATAGGCGTGCTGCTTCTAAAGCAGATACAACCCATACTCGATTCACCCGTTCTTCAGCCCGCGTTCGATAACATTCTTCCCGCGCTTTTCGGCGGACTCGCCGTTGTCTATGTTTCCCGCAACTGGAAGATAGCGCTTGCGCCGTTGCTCTTTATGGTAACGCTGTTTATCGCGCTTCCCGTTATAGCCGAAAAGGGTCTTGTCGGCATAATGGTTCCCGTCGGCGCGGTCGTCGCGATTGTAGTCGCAAGAATACTTTACAAAAAGGGACTTCTTAACGACGCGGAAAAGGTCAAGGACGCAATGCTTGAGGAGCTTGAGGAAAAGAAATAGAAATACTTTCTTTCTGAGAACCGCCGTGTAAAGTTCACGTCAAACAGCAAACGCCCCGCTTTACGCGGGGCGTTTTTGGAGATTTCTTCAGCCGAGTGCCGCTGTGTCAACATTCGTAGCATACAGCAAACGCCCCGCTTACGCGGGGCGTTTCTCTATACTCTTTTATTTGCCGAGCGCCGCCGTGTCAACGATTATCGTCGCGTTCGGGTGAAGCTGAAGTATCGAAGCGGGCACCTTCGGCGTAACGGGACCGTTTATCATAGCGTCTACGGCGTAAATCTTTGCGGCGCCCGTCGCTATAAGCACGACCTGTTTTGCGCTCATTATCGTCTTCATTCCTACGGTAAGCGCACTCTTCGGCACGTCGTCTATGCTTTCGAAGAAGCGGGCGTTAGCCTCTATCGTTGTCTTGTCAAGTGTAACGTGGTGGGTGCCGGCGGTGAAAACGTCATCGGGCTCGTTAAAGCCAATGTGACCGTTCGGACCAATGCCTAAAAGCTGAATATCAAGCCCGTCGCAGGTCGCCTCCTGAAGCGCGTCGTATCTCTTGCATTCCGCCTCAACGTCAGATGCCATACCGTCTTCAATGTTGCAGTTGCTCTGGTCGATATCGACGTGGTCGAAGAGGTTGTCGCGCATAAAATAGGCGTAGCTCTGGTCGTGGGTCTTGGGAATTCCGTAGTACTCGTCAAGGTTAAAGACCTTGACCTTCTTAAAGCTTATCTCGCCCTTCTTGTTCATCTCGATAAGCTCTTTATAGGTGCCTATCGGCGTGGAGCCTGTCGCGAGACCGAGAATGCTGTCGGGCTTTTTCTTAAGCTGTTCAGCGAAAATCTCCGCGCATTTACGGCTGGCGTCATTGTAATCGTTGCAAACTATTACCTTCATAAAAATCTCCCACACAATAAATTTGGATACTCTTCGTGGCAATAGAAATATTTTAGCACTATCGCTTTTTCTTGTAAACACAAATTTGCCTTCAGCGCTTATTGCAAAGCCTTCCATTTATATGATAGACTTTAAGAAAAAATTACGGAGTTAATAATGAAGTACAAGGCGGCGGTATTTGATATAGACGGTACTATTCTTCCGAAGGGGAAGATTAAGGTGCCTTTCAGAACAAGAAGAGCCCTTAAAAAGCTGCGGCGCGACGGCGTAAAGGTAATAATCGCCACAGGGCGCGGTCCCGCGAGAGCGGATAGGGAAATCCTCGGCGATATCGAGTATGACTACATAATCTGCGCGAACGGCGCGTGCATTCTGTGCGGCGACAGAAGCGTATTTTACGTCGATACTTATGAGCAATCGAGCATAGACGAGATTGTTGAAATAAGCGATAAAATGGGGCTTGAGGTAAAATTCATCTACCTTGACGGCTACTATATTTTCGAGAACGGTGAAAAGAAGAAGCTTATCTATCGTGAGAATATGCCGCTTGAAAATGTATTTGAACAGGACGCGAGGGCGAACAGAAAGGGCATTACAGAAACGGGCGCGCTTCCTTTCGCGGCGTTCGTTATAACCGAAGAAAACCGCGTAGAGGAGTTTAACGCCCTTTCGCCCAATCATTTTATGGTGCCCTTCTGCGACCACGGCTTCGATATTTTAAAAAGCGAGACGGATAAGGTACATAGCATTAGCGACGCCCTCGACGAGATGGGAATAGACTGGGCGGAAACGGTCACCTTTGGCGACGGGCTTAACGACCTTGAGATGATAAAACGCGCGGGTCTCGGCGTAGCGATGGAAAACTCGGTGCCTGAGCTTAAGTCGGCGGCGAAAAAGGTTGCGCCGCGCTGCGAGGAATACGGCGTCTGTAAAACGATTAAAGAAATTTTCTATAAATAAGAAAAAGAAATCGCCCCGCTTTAAGCGGGGCGATTTCTTTTGTTTGTCAGATGGATTTAATCTTGTCAAGGCAGCTACTGCAAATCACCTTGTTTTCAAAGGTGGAGAGGTTCTTGGAACCCTTGCAGAAGATGCAGTTAGGCTCGTACTTTGTGACAATAATCTTGTCACCCTGAGAGGTAATCTCTACGCTGTCGCCTACCGCTATGTCAAGCGTTCTGCGAAGCTCGATAGGAATTACGATTCTCCCAAGCTTATCCATTTCTCTGACGATGCCGTTTGTCTTCATGATTCTTTTTCTCCTGTTCTGAATAAATCTCAACTTTTTCTACTATCTATTAAAGAGGTGATAGTATATGATGGGATACGTCCTCGGTGCGCTCGTTGTCCTTGCGGTGGCTTTCTCTCTTTTCTTAGGACGCGGGGCGGGTCTTACGGACGCGGTGCTCTCAAGCGGACTTTCGGCGACCGAGCTTTGCCTTGAGCTTTGCGGTACGCTTGCGCTTTGGAGCGGGGTTATGAAGATTGCGGAACGCTCGGGGCTTTGCGAAAAGATAAGTAATTTTCTTTCGCCCCTAACGAACTTTTTATTTAAAGGGCTTCGTGAGATAAGCCCTAAGGCAATAAATTCAATAACGCTCAATATGACGGCGAACCTGTTGGGGTTGGGCTCCGCGGCTACTCCCGCGGCGCTCGACGCTATGAGCGAGCTTGACCGAATTAACAAGAAATCTATCTTTGCGAGTAACTATATGGTCATCTTCGTGGCGCTTAATACCGCGTCGTTCCAGATACTTCCGACAACCGTCGCGACTATGCGCAAGCTTTACGGAAGCGCCGAGCCTATGGGGATAATAGTTCCCGTATGGGTTAGCTCCGCTTTGTCCGTAATAGCGGCGGTGGGGCTTGCTATGCTTCTTGCGAAGGGAAAGCGGGAGGAAAAATGAAGCTTAGCGATTACATTATTCCCGTCGTTATAGCCGCGATATTTATATACGGCTTAACAAAAGGCACAAACGTGTTTGAGGCGTTTATTGAGGGCGCGGCGGACGGTCTTAAGGTAGCCGTCAAAATAGCGCCGACTATGCTTGCCATTACTATGGGCGTGGGTATGTTCAAGGCGAGCGGCGCGCTGGATTTACTCTCGCTCTTCTTCGAGCCCGCCGTGTCGCTCACGGGACTTCCAAAAGAGGTAGTGCCGTTAATGCTGATTCGTCCTATTTCGGGAACGGGCGCGCTCGCGATTTTCAAGGATATTCTCGCAAATCACCATCCCGATTCTTATATCGGGAAAATCGCCTCGGTGCTTCAGGGCTCTACCGAAACCACCTTTTATACTATCGCTCTTTACTACGGCGTGACCTCGGCAAAAAGAACCCGCCACACCCTTTTAAGTGCAGCGGCGGGGGACCTTACAGGGTTCATTATGTCCGCGCTTACGGTCGGATTATTCCTGTCTTAACCGCCCGTTTGCGCGATGCTAGTATATATTACCACAGTTTTTTCATATTTCAACCTATTTCGCAAGCCAAATGTAAATTTTTTTCTCGTCTTTAAAAACGGCTATCCCTTCATAGCCCGCCGCGAGCATTTTTGATATGCCGTAGATGTCACAAATCTCGAAACGCTCATAAACGGTATACAGCTTTTTTGAGTATTTCTCGGTGCGCAGTATGTAACGAAGCTTGCAGCCGTACTTCTGTCTGAGCGCGCAGATTCTAAAGCCATTAATAGACATAAAGGAAAGAAGGCTCGGCAGGTTTTTCGGCGATACCGTGGCGGTGACGTCGGCGGAGGAGTACTTGTCGAACGCTCGGCGCACGCAGATTTTTATGAGCTCGCGCGCTATGCCATTCTTTCGGTAATTTGGCGCAACGAAGACGAAATCAAGCGCCGCTTCACCCATATCCTCACCGTCAGCGCCTTCGCATAGCCGCAGACCAGCCGCTCCGCAAAGCTCTCCCTTGGCGAAGAGTCCCGTTATCTCGCCGTGCTTAATTATTCTGAGAAAATCCTCGCGCTCGCTCATAACGTAAAGGCTTGCGTCGCAAAGCGAGCCCGCAGCGAGCTCCTGCACCCGAATAAGCTCGTCGATATCGTTTTCGCAAAGCCGCCTTACCTCGGTTTTGCAAACCTCGTTCGTTGCGTTGTTTTTTACATAAGGCTTCATCTTCCGCCCTCCGTTTCGTAAGCTTTGCTGTCGTTCGAGATGATAATTCGCTCGGTGTGTTTCGAGGTAAAGAGCGCTCCCTCGCAGCGGCAGACCGATATGCCGCAGCTTTCGGCAAACTCCTTTGCCGTTATCCTTTCGCCCTCGCTTTCGCCTACGAGCACAGCCGTGTCTCCCTTTCGCGCGTTCGGCGCGTTTGAAAGGTCAACAAGCATATGTCCCATATAAACGCTTCCTATTGTTTTTACACGTCTGCCGTTTACCAGAAGCGGCAGATTTTTTCTGCCGAGAAGCGCGGGTAGGTAGCCGTAGCCCGCCGTTATAAGCCCTAAGCGGGTCGGTCCGCTTACACCGTGGTCGCAGTCGTAGAAGCTGACTGCTTTATCGGTTTCGACTATACGTTCTATTGTGGAAAAAAGCGATATAACGGGACGCAGAAAGGAGATATCCTGCGAGCTGTAGGAGGGAAGTCCGAATAGGTTTGTGCCTATCCTCACGGCGTCAAAGGGAAGCGTCTCGCTCTGCCAAGAGGCGCTTGTGGCGAGGTGGCAGATAACGCGTCTGTTGAGCTTTTTTGCTCTTCTACACATTTCATAAAAGCTTTGTCTTACAGCGTCTGCGCCGTCCCGATAAAGCGACGGCGCGTGGGCGAAGAGCGAAAAAAGTCGAAGACAACGGCTTTCGGCTATCCTTTCAAGCGCATTGTCGTAATCGCTTGGCGGCATTCCTACGCCGCTGTTGCAGATGTCAAGCCTAAGCGAGATGTCCCGTTTACCGTTTCGTGCTAATCTGTCGTTTGGTATATAGCCGTTATCCTTAGCTTGGTCGTCAAGCTGCGGTTCAGCCGCTCCTTTAATGTATATGTCGCGAAGAGCGTCGATTATATCGAGCCCGTCCGCGGGAAGAATAATTCCGTCCGTATCCAGAAACGCCGCCGCTTTGTCTATGGGCGCAAGAACAAAGACCTTTTTATTAGGAGCCGCCGCGCGAAGCTTCAAAGCCTCCTCCACGCTTTCGGCGGCAAAGGCGAAAACCCTGTCCTTCAAAACGCGCGCCGCCTCCGCCGCGCCGCAGGAGTACGCGTCGTGCTTCAGTACGGCTATAAGCTTTTTATTTGAGCGCACCGAAAGCTCACGGGCGTTATGCTCGAGAGCGTCTGTGTCAATACACGAACAGAGCATTTTTTCGCCTCCCTTAGGGTTATACTATTCAACAGTCTCCCTTCAGGTGAAAAAAGCTTGTTAATTTTTCCTTATCCATATATAATTAATGCAACAAATCAGGAAAAAAACGCCTCTTTATTGGTAGAGGCAAAAGAGGTTTGCTTTGGAAAAGGACGAGATGCTGCGGCTTGTGTCGGCGGCGAAAAAACAGGATAAAGAAGCCTTCGCGAAGCTTTACGAGGGCTATTACAAGGCGCTTTTTAAGGCGGCTTACTATATACTCGGCAACCGTCACGACGCTGAGGACACGGTAATGGATACGGTAATCGACGCGTACGGCTCAATAGACAAGCTCAGAAACGACGAAGCGTTCGACGGCTGGATATTTAAAATACTTTATAACAAGGCGCGGCGCAAAAGGGGAACGCTTATTTATACTGCCGCGGCGGAGCTAAACGAGGATACTGCGGCGGACAGCTCGGATTTTGACTGCGTAAGCGAAAACGCCGACCTTATGAACGCGCTTTTTACGTTAAGCGGCGAGGAAAGAACGATTATCGTGCTATCGGTCGTCGGCGGATATTCTTCGCCTGAGATAGCGAAAATCACCTCGCTTAACGCGAACACCGTGCGCTCAAAGCAGATGCGCGCGCTCTCGAAGCTACGGACAATTCTTGAAGGGGGGAAGGCGTAATGGACGAAAATGAGCTAAAGCTATTTGAAGAGCGCTTAAAAACGGCGTTTCGCGACGTTGACACGCCCGCCACGCTTTCACCCGAAAATGTCATTGCAAGGCTTGACGGAAAGAAAAATACTTCGATTAAGCTGAACGTCAAGCGTTTCGCCTCGCTCGCGGCGGCGTTTGTTGTCTTCGTCGGCGGCGCAGTGACCTTGTCTTTTTATATGAACTCCTTAGCGAAGGGTGGGGCGGACGCCGCGCCCGCCGAGAGCGTGGCGGATGAGGAGGCTATCCTTTTTGACAGCCTTACAATGGGCGAGGAAATTAAGGAGGACGGCTTTAGCGTCGCTCAAAACGGCGGCGTGGGCGAAGACAATCAGAAGCTTGAGAGCGAGGAAGAGGATGAAGAGGACGACGAAGAGGATAAAGACAAAGAGGACGAAAAAAATGAGGAAACCGAGGGCTCTGTCGGCTGATTAAGTTGACGGTTCATTTAAAATAGTTATATAATAAGAGCACCTTAGGAAAGGTGCTCTTTTACTTTGAAAAAAATTATTATTGCTCTTGTGCTCTTCGCGGCGGCGGGAGCCATTACATTTGTGTTAAAAGACTTTATAGACCGTAAAAACCCCGATTACGCCATACCGCAGATAGTTGTCACGGCGGACTCAAGCGAGGTTTCCACCGTAGTTAGCGGCTATAGCTGGAGGTTTGTCTTCGGCGAGCCTGTCGTTCGAGAAGAAACGCCCGTAACCGAGCTTTCGGTGGCGGCGACCGAGCTTCTCGGCGGCGAAAAGCTAAGCATTAAATTTTCTCAGCCAACGACAGACTATACCGTAAGGCGAAGCGGAAGCTTCAACTACGATTTTAGTCCCACGGACGATATGACCGTGCCTTACGAAAGCGGCGGTTATCTGTATGAGGTTATCGCGACCTACGAAAGCGGTACTGTGCAGTACTACTTTTATGTTGTAGTGACCGAGCAATAGTATGAACCCCCTTGACCCTATTCGCATAACATAATGTGAATAAGGAAAAGGGGGTATTATTATGGAGAAGGGATATTTAAAGGTCGAGGTGACCTATGGGCGCGAGGGCGTTCCCGCGGCGGCGGCGCTCGTAAGAGCGGCGTTGCTTGACGAAGCCGACGGGCAAACAGCGATAACCGACGCTTCGGGTAAGACGGGAACCTTTGAGTTTGACGCACCCGATAAGGCGCTTAGCCTCGACCCGAACTACGAAGGGGAAGTTTATACTCGCGTTAGGGTAACGGTGGAGCTTGAGCGGTTCAAGTACACAACAATAGTCGGCGCACAGGTGTTCGCGGGCGAAACGGCAATTCTTCCGATAAACATTGAGCCCGCTGAGCTCAGCGAGGAGCAGTCGGGAAAGGTATCTGACTACGTGATACCGAACCACAAGGTCAGCGACAACCTGCCGAATGACCAAGACGTTCCGCCAGAGGACGCGCGGATACTCGGCTTTGTATTCGTGCCAGACTACATAACCGTACATCTGGGCAGACCCGACGCGCCAGCACAGAACGTAACGGTAAGCTTTGTCGATTACATTAAAAACGTCTGCTGCTCGGAAATCTATCCGACGTGGCCAGAAAACGCGCTGAGGGCAAATATCTACTGCCAGATTTCTCTTGCCCTCAACAGAATTTTTACCGAATGGTACAGAAGTAAGGGCTATTCCTTCGATATCACGAATTCCACCAGCTTCGACCAGTATTTCGTTTACGGTCGTAATATCTACGAGAATATCAGCAATATTGTTGACGGGCTTTTCGACCAGTATCTTCGCAAAGGTGTTTCGCTCGCGCCGTACTACGCGGAATACTGCAACGGCACCACGGCGACCTGCCCCGGGCTTTCTCAGTGGGGTACGGTGACGCTCGCGAACCAAGGCTATTCGCCGCTCGGAATTATAAGGTATTATTACGGTAGCCAGATGAATATCTACACCGCGCCCACGGGCAACAGCTCGATAGAGTCTTACCCCGGCACGGCGCTTCGCCGCGGCTCGACGGGGGGCGACGTAGTGCTTATTCAGGAGCTTCTTACGAGGATACGCAGAAACTATCCGCTTATTCCAAGCGTAGGCACTATAGACGGCATCTTCGGCGCCGCGACTGAGGCTGCGGTAAGACAGTTCCAAAACATCTTCAACCTTACCGCCGACGGAGTTGTTGGCAAGGCTACTTGGTACAGAATTTCCTATATATATGTCGCGGTAACAAAACTTGCGGAGCTCGGCGGAGAGAGTATAACCAACCCCTCGATTATTTCACCCGTGCCGAGTACGGTGCTTCGTTTAGGCTCGACGGGCGAGACCGTCTCGCTCGCGCAATACCTTCTTAGAATAGCGGGCGAATACTACGAAACGGTGAACCCGATAACTATTGACGGCATCTTCGGCGCACGCACGCAGCAGGCGGTAACGGCGTTCCAGTTTGCCCAAAATCTTTCCGCCGACGGAATAATCGGGCGCGACACATGGAATAAGCTGTACAGAATCTACTATTCCGTCAACAACTCGTTAGACATAAGCGCCTCCTATCCGGGAAGCGTGCTTACAACGGGCAGCATAGGCAGCAACGTAGCCTTAATGCAGCGCTACTTAAACTACATAAGAACCTACTATCCGAGCATACCCGCCATTACAATAGACTCCCAGTACGGAAGCGCGACGCGCGCGGCGGTAACGGCGTTTCAGCGTTTGTTCGGACTTACCGCGGACGGAATTATCGGCAGAACAACGTGGAGCGCGATAGTAGCCGTATACGACCGCGTGGTGGTGTACGTTTAGCGTTTATTTGACAATAAAGTTAAAATATAATAATTTATAGATAATGAAGTTGAAAGAAAGTGAGCCAATGGAAAAGCTAAAGGTAGGTCTGCTTAACGATTCCTTCCCGCCCGCTATCGACGGCGTTGCGAACGTTACGGTAAACTACGCTAAAATTATAAATTCCGAGTACGGCGAAGCTGTTGTGGCTACGCCGTTCTATCCCGACGTCACCGACAACTATCCGTTCAAGGTGTATCGCTACCCCAGCATCTATGTAAGCGACCAGATTGGCTACCGTGCGGGTTACCCGTTCGATGTTAAGGTGCTATATCAGCTCGAAAGGGAAGGGCTCGATATTATTCATACCCATTGTCCTTTCGTTTCTACAGTGCTCGCGCGTATGCTTCGCAGTATTACGGGTACGCCTATTGTTTTCACCTACCACACAAAATTCGATATTGATATTGAAAAAGCTTTAGCGAGCGATTCTCTGCGCCGCGCGTCCATTAAGTTTATTGTAAGTAACATTAGCGCCTGTGACGACGTTTGGGTGGTAAGCGAGGGCGCGGGTGAAAACCTCCGAAGTCTCGGCTATAAAGGCGAATATACCGTTATGGAGAACGGCGTGGACTTTAAGCTCGGGCGTTCGCCAAAAGAGCGGGTGGACGCGCTTCGCGAAAGCTACGGTATCGGCGAGGATGAAACGGTATTCCTATTTGTCGGACGAATGATGTGGTATAAGGGCGTTCAGCTTTCGCTTGACGGACTTAAGCGAATAAAGGAAAAGGGAAAAAGGTTTCGTTTCTTCCTTGTCGGTGACGGCGTTGACGCGAAGGATATAAAGGAATACGTTAAAAAAATAGGGCTTGAGGAAAATTGCGTTTTCACGGGCTCGGTGCTGGACCGCGAGCTGCTTCGCGACTATTTCACTATGGCGGACCTCTTCTTGTTCCCCTCCACCTTCGACACCAACGGCATAGTTGTCCGCGAGGCGGCGGCGTGCTATTGTCCGAGCTTATTAATAAAGGGAAGCTGCGCCGCCGAGGGGATAGAGGACGGCGTGACGGGCTTAATTATTCCCGCGTCGGTGGACGGTATGGAGCTTGCGCTTCAAAGCGCCTGCGAAGATAGGCAGAAGCTTAAAGAGATAGGCGAGAACGCCGCGGAAAAGATATATATTTCGTGGGAGGACGCGCTGAAAAAGGTAACCGCCCGCTACCGCGAGATTATCGCCCGCAATAAGGTTATCAGCAACCCGCCCGCGCTTCAGGAGGATATCAACGCCGCTATCGAGCTACTGAACGTACGATATAACGAGAACAAGGATTTAATTCAGGAGCTTATCTGGGACACCCGCGACTGGATACAAAAGCTCGGTCTCGGCGACGAGAGCTTCACTAAGGTTTCGCGCGAGTTTGTGGACTTAGCGAAGGAAAGGATAGAAACCGTGGTCGAGCGCGACGGACGAAGACGAAAGATTATAACAGGAATAAAGAAAAACAGACGCGCCGAGCGAAAGGCACAACGCAAGGGGCAGGATTTATAACCAAAATAAAAAGAACGGACAAAAGTCCGTTCTTTTCTTGTTAAGTAAAGTAACTTTAGAAAAACTTGAATTCGGTAATGCCGCTGAAGCCGAACAACTCGCCGACCACGCCGCCGACAAAGACGGAAAGCAGAAGCATTATTATGCCCGCCGCGACCACGCCGCAGAATATCATAGGGAGAGCTTTTTTCCAGTTCATCTGCAAAATGGCGGCGATAAGCGAGCCCGTCCACGCGCCAGTGCCGGGAAGTGGGATAGCGACGAATAGGAAGAGCGCTAAAAGCTCGCCCTTTTGGAACTTCTCCGATTTTGCCTTCTCGGTAGCCTTATCAATTATCTTTTGGAAAAAGCCGCCTATCTTAGGAATTTTTGCGCACCACAGCAATACCTTTTGAGCGAAGAAGATAATAAACGGCGCGGGGATAATGTTACCAATGACACAAACGATATATGTAGGTATAAGCGGCAGACCCGCGGCAACGCCGACGGGAATAGCTCCGCGAAGCTCCACGATAGGGAGCATTGATATCAGAAAAACGTAGATATACTGTTCGATAATCTCTTTCAAAACGGTTCTCCTTAATGGAATTCCGTAACAGTATATCATAAATCATTTTTTAGTTCAATTAATTTGCGACTATTCGCGAACGGGCTTCTCTATCTTCGCCACAATAACCGTAACGTCGTCTCTGCGGCTTGCGTGAACCCGCGCTTGCTCTATTAGAGCGGCGCAGATTTCCTTAGCTTTATATGGATACATATTTTTAAGCGTCTGCTCGATATACGGCTCGTCAGACTGCTCCGCGCCGTCACTTGTCATAACTATAATATCGTCCTGTGAAAGCGCCGTTGAGGTTTCCTTGCAGCTTACCGTATTGAGTATGCCAACGGGTAACGTCTTGCCCTCGATTTTTCTTATTTTGTTGCTATGTAGAAAATATGTCGGCGCGGCTCCCGCTTTAAATAGTGTCGCTTCGCCCGTAAAAACGTTAATGCTCAGTGCGTCGAGGGTGCTTGCCGTTTCGCTGTCCTCACGCATGGCAAGCGCCGTGTTCGCAAGCTCCGCCGCTCGCTTCACCCTAAACCCGCTCTCTAAAAGCCGCTTTAGAAACGCGCAGCACAGCGCGCCGTCACGCGCGGCGCTCTGCCCCGTGCCCATACCGTCTGACATAACGATATGCAGATTGAATTTGCTGTCAGAGAATATACTAAGCACGTCGCCGCAAAGGCTGTCGTCGGCGCTAATCTGCGCGGAGGCGGTGTCTACGGTGTAGGACGGGCACTCGGTAAAGCTAAGCGATACGCTTCCGTTCGCCTGCTCAATATTCGGCGTGCTGAGTGTCACGCCCGCTATTATGCTTATTCCCGCCGTAAGCCGCTTAATGAGCCCGTCGGGTATTCCGTCGGAAAGGGTGACGGTAATAAGCGGGCGGTGGTCCTTGTCATAGATGCACCCAGCCGTCTCTACGGGAAGCCCCAGACGTACGGCGCAGTCGTAGATGCGCTTGCTTTTTTCCTCGTCCCAGTCGTGTAGCGCCGTCAACTCCTCTCGCGCCGAGGCGAGCATTTCGCTCACGGCGGAAAACTGCTTTTTAAGAAGACTTTTATATAGCTGGGTGGTTTTTATCCTGTTTACGCTTTGGATATGCTCCTCATACTTCATTGTAATCTCTCTGCAAAGCGACGCGGCGTTGACGCAGCGTGACTTAAGCGGGGAGGTCAAATCATTCCTTGTTACCTCGCTT
Source organism: uncultured Oscillospiraceae bacterium (assembly GCA_964458545.1). Lineage (GTDB taxonomy): Bacteria > Bacillota > Clostridia > Oscillospirales > Ruminococcaceae > JAYFNU01. Next base: position 51,978 of record CAYWJF010000002.1, read on the forward strand.
TTAGAAATTAGTATGGGAATAAGCTTATTCAGCGCGTCCGCTGTCTCGTTATAGCATTTCACCCAGCAGTAGGACATAATAGGGCAGCTTCGGCAGAGCTTGTCCACGGTGGAGTTTAAAAGCTGCTCGGCGTTGAGCCGCTCGTCGCGTATCTTTACCGTTTTATCCAGAAGGGTGGTTATGTCCTGCATAGAGGTCGAAATGCTGTCCAGCTTGTAGCTGACCGCCGACGTTGCGCTTATTACACCCTCGTTTGCGCGTGAAAATCTGGTTTCGTTTACATACTTTACGGGAATAACGAGGAAGATGAGCGAGGCGAACATAACCTCGGCGGTATAGGTCAGCGAATAGATATAATCGCTTGAACAGAAAGCAAAAACGAGTGAGGAGATAGTGAAGATTACGCAGAGCAGTACGCGGCTTCTCTTTTTAAACAGCGAAGCGAGCGCGCCCGCTATACAAACTCCAGCCGACGCGAAGGCAAAGGAGGGCTCTTGAATAATGAAGGCGGCGGCGACCGACGCGAAAACCGCGGCTTGTAAGGGCTCAGACAGAAGATACGCCGCAAAGATGCAAAGCGCGGTGCCCGCGAGCCTTCCGAGCGAGAAGGGTCCTATCCCCATAGGGTACAGCGCCATTACAGCCGAACAGAGCACCAACGCAAGGCTCGCCTTCTGTACGCTTGTAAGCTCGGCGAGAGTACGCCGTTTTTTAAAGGTATCAAACACCGTGCGGTAGAAGTAGGAATAGCCGCCCGCTATAGCAAGTCCACCCACTAAGGTAAGCGCCGCAGCGCCGGTTGCCGACATAGTAAGCGCCATTACCGAAAGCTCACTTACCGCGACGGAAAGAAGCCCCGCAATAAGGCAGGGCAGGTAGTTGCTGCGTTTGTAGCTGCTTTTAAGTGCCGCGCCGATTATCCAGCGTGTCGCGGCGACGACCCCAGCCGCCGCGACATAGGTCGCGCCCATAGTAAGGTCCGCGCCCGCGAAGCTGCCAACCACAAAGCCCGCGAGCGCCGAAAGCGCAAAGCGGTCGCTTGCGCCGATAATAAGCGCAAGTCCGAAGGGATACGCGCCGCCAAAAATACTTATTGAGGAAAGCTTTACCGAAAAGAAAAAGACTATTAGCTGAAATGCGAGCTTTTTTAATAGCGGCACTAAGCTTTGCTTTGTAACCGCCGATTTTATGTATTCAGCCGCGTTTTGAACCACCTTGTTTACATTTTCCATACTGTCCCACCTGCCGTTTTTTATGATTATACTATCCGTATAGAGATGTCGGCGTCGTAAACGGGGAGTAGAAAAGTAAGCCTTTTTGTAAACAAAAAAGCGGTTGTCGGTTTTGCCGTCAGAAAATTAATATCTTGGTTGCTTTTTACGCGCGTTTGTCGGGCAAAACCACTATGATATCGATAAAGCAATTTGTTCTTCTTCGCGGCGAGCGGTTGTGCTATTATATATGAAAAGGGAGGGCGGCGAATGAGTAAATACAGCGCTCTATTTGAGCGTATAGCGAAAAGCGAAAATGACAGAGAGAAGCTCTCTTTTTCTGAGATAGAAAAGCTTGGCGGCGTGCCGTTTGACCACTCCTTCCTCAACGCAAAGAAGGAGCTTGAGCAATTGGGCTGGCGGGTAAAGAAGATATCGCTGAAGGAAGAGACGGTTGTCTTTGAAAAGTTAGAGAAGGAGCCGACAGGACAGAGAAAAGAATGAAAGCAGGAATTAGAAAGATGGGGCGCGGCGATAAAGCCGCGGTTATAGAGCTAATGCGCGTCTTTTACACGTCGGACGCGGTGCTTAGCAACGGTTCAGAAGAAATCTTTGAAAGCGACGTGGAGAGCTGCGTAAACGAAAGCCCTTACCTTGAGGGTTACGTTTTTGAATGCGGCGGAGAAATTGCCGGCTATGCTATGGTAGCGAGAAGCTTTTCCACCGAGTTCGGGAAGCCCTGTATCTGGATAGAAGACCTCTATTTTGAGAAAGAGCATAGAGGCAAAGGCTTTGGCGGAGAGTTTCTGAATTATATTGAAAAAGAGTATCCCGAATGCGTGCTTCGCCTTGAAGCTGAGGCGAACAACGAGCGGGCGCTCGGCGTATATAAAAGGCACGGCTATAAGGAGCTTCCGTACCTAGAGCTTATTAAGAAAAACAAGGGAAAAGAGTAAATAGAAAGCAGACCGAGAGGTCTGCTTTTGTGTAAGTTTTATACTTCTATTATTGGTGCTAATAGCAATAGACCATATAGTAGCTCTTAATGTATAATACTATTATAGGCTGTTAGTCATTTAGGCTTTACGGAGGTGTTTATGACAACTGTAACAAGAAGGGTACTTGCTTTTGTTACTGCTGTTTTACTTATTTCCGAGGCGGTTTCACCGTGTGTACTTGCGCTGAGCGATACATCTTCCTCTGACGCACAAGCGGTTGTGGAAGAAACGAAGGAGCCGTCTGAAATATTCGACGAGACGGAGTCTGATGAACATATATCCCAGGAGATTGACCCCAAAGAAGAATTAATTGAGCCTGTCGAGGATAACCCCGAACAGGAAGAGAGCGAGACGAGCATCACGTCTTTTAGCAACGCAGAAATGTCTAATTCGGCGGTGCAGGCTAAGACGGTAGCCAATCTCGTTGTTTTCGTGCGGTTTAAGGACGATTTGACCGATGAATTCAACTTGATTGAGTATGAATATGCAAAACCAAAGCGAAGTGTGTAGACAAGGGTAAAGGAGATATATAATTCCACAATTACCACAGCGTCCGATTCGGCATACGACTGTAGCATAGATGAGTCCTTTGTAAAATACATCTTTGAGGTAACCTGCGGAAAATACAGCGTAGTGAATACCTTTCCACAGGAGTATTCAGAGGACGGAAGGTCTAAAATAGGCTATCTTCAGCTTGACCGCACGCGAGAACAGTTCGGTGATAACAGCGAGGCGGTTATTGACCAGGTAATAACCGCGTTCAATAACGGAACGCTCACGCTACCCGCGGGTACCACGCTCGATAACCTTGAGGATGGAGTAGTAGATAACCTGACTATAATCATTCAGGGTGAAGCGGAAGAAGAGGTGGACTCTCTTATGCGTTCGCATAAGGGAACGTCCGCGACTGAAAAAAAGATAGCCGGTAATTTGGTGCGTACATATAATATTCTTTGCGGAAATGGTGTTAAGAGTGACGGAGCGGGACTTATTGCGCATGAATTTCTACATTCGCTCGGACTGCCTGACCTTTATCGATATTTCAACGATGGAAACCCCGTAGGTGCGTGGGATATTATGGCGGCGGAGGGCGCGTTTCTTCAGTATCCGCTGTCTTATCAGCGGCATGTTATGGGCTGGCTTTCTCTGCCTGAAATTACAGAGAGTGGTGACTACTATCTTTCTGCGCCGCTTACTGAGGGCGGCAATAAAGGCTTTATTGTCCGTTCACCTATGAATGAGACGGAGTTCTTTGTCGTCGAGTATCGCGAGAAAAACGTTAATGCAGCGTTAAAAGGCTTTGAACAGAAGGTTCCTGCATCGGGTGTTATAGTCTACAGGGTAAACACATCGGTCGAGGGGCTTACCAACTCCCATGGTAATGACTACATATATGTTTTTCGTGACGGCGAAACAGGGCTTCACGATTCATACAGTGTCAACAATCAAAATATCATTGAAGCGGCTCTTTCCGCAGGGGAGAGCCGCGGAAGTAGCGATTTTACAAAACCGTTCAGCGACAACACAGTATTCTATTCTGATGGCTCGAACAGTGGTCTAGTTATTGCTGTTGAAGGCGCCGAAGCGGACGGCAGAATGAAGATATCTGTGCAGTATCCGAATTATGCCTCACTCGACTTGTGGAGCAAAGAAAGCGGTGCGGATATAGCGCCTAACGCATCGTACAACTCAATAGCTGACGACGGGCAGGGTAATATTTATGTAGCCTATGTCGTGCCGATAGAAGAGGGGTTTAACTGCTACGGTGATGTTCACGTAAAGAAATGGGACGGCGAAGCGTGGAGCGAGCTTGCGACGGTCGGTAGCTCAGACGGAATGAAGCCCGAAATAACCTGTTTTGAAGGCGACATATATGTTTCCTATGCCAGTCGTGCTGGAAGCACAGTAATTAAGAAATATAATAGTTCGCAGTGGACCTCGGTTTTCACTGCGGAGGATACATATTCAACGGCACAGCTTTCCGCAGACAAAAACTCAATCTTTGCCGTTTATGCGAACGGTGATTCATCGACTCTCAACTTAATAAAGCTAAATGCCGCAAAAACTGCGTTCTCGTTGGTTGCGAGCAAAACAGGACAGCGTTTCGCGAAACCCGCGCTTTCGGTATATAAGGGATATGCGTTACTAGTATCTTGTGATGTGTTTGCTTCTTCTCCAACGCAAATTGAGCTTTATAATGAACGCTGGATAACGCTTAGTCAGCACACATTAGCAAGCGTGCTGGACGTTGCGGTAAGTGGCGATAACATTTGGGTTTTCGCCAAGCCTTCCATGAATGACTCGGCAACGATTAAGCATTATGATGGCGAACAGTGGCTAAGTGACATCACTTTCGCCGCTGGTGGCTCGTATACTGAATACGCATTAGGAGTTTATGCTAATACTCCCGTGGTAATGGCATGTCCGAGCGACACTTGTAAAGTTTTTGCACAGGAGAGCGGCGTTTTCACACAAAAGGGCTTTATGGTGAGAAGCGGTGCGGCGTCAGCCGATATGGTGATAAGCGGCGGCACTGCCTGCGTTTCCGCAAACGGCGAGAACGGTGCGCTTGCGCTGTACAGCAAGTTTTTGGTGCCTCCGGCAGAAGCGGATTCAATAAATATTGCAGAGGGCCCGATTTACCTAAAATCGGAGAATGACGCGCTGTTTTACAGTCGGGATAACGTCTCATGGACCGAATACAGCGGTGAACTTAAGATAAGCGGATATTCCACATCAAACGCTATTTCCTCACAAAGTGGTGAACACACGCTGAAATTTTCCAATTTGATTATTGATGCGCGTTTCTTTGGCGGAAAAGCACCCGTTGAGATAATCGGAGGCTCTAAACTTAATATTACGCTGTCTGGTACAAACAAACTGTTAGCAGGCAGCGGCAGAGCTGGATTAGAAGTGAATAATGGATACCTTGTTATAAATGGAACGTTATCGGACAGTTTGAGCGTAGAAGGAAAGGACGGCGCAGGTATAGGCGGCGGCAGAAATTATGAATCTGCCAATATAACCATTAACGGCGGAAGAATTACAGCGACGGCGGGCAACGGCGCAGGTATAGGCGGCGGACCCTCCGTAAGTCGTAATGGAAGAACAACAGTTGTAATAAACGGCGGCTACCTTGAAGCTACGGGGAAAAATTCGGGTAGCGGTATAGGCGCGGGCGGCGCGTCGGCATACAAATCGGCGGTTACAATAAACGGCGGATATATAAACGCAAAGGGTGGCGCTTACGCTTGCGGCATAGGCGCATCATATTGGGTTAACACCACCGAATCCTGTGACATAACGATAAACGCGGGGACGATAACGGCGCTTTCGAGCGACGAGTATAAGAAGTACGCGGACATTTCCTGCGGTGAAATCGGCAGTGTTGTTATTAACGGCGGCAATGTTTCAGGATTGCTGTTGGATAATGTCAGCGGAACATCGGGTTTGCAGACGCAAGAGGTACATAGGCTGACAATTACTGCGTTCAACGCGGCTGACGACGCCGCAGTTTCTTCACTTTTAATAAACGATATTGTTAATGGAATTTTTACCTACTCCAGTAAGGATATGGCGTTGGCGGACGCGGAAATGAACATATACCTTCCTGTCGGCAGATATTCGGTTACCGCGATGGTAGATGGCGTCGCATTTGAGGGCGAGGCTATGGTAAGCGATAAGTCCGTAAACACCGCAGTTATTTGCGACGAAACAGCGGAGTTTCAGACAGTAGACAACCCTGTGCTAAACATTGCAGACGATTCAATAGAAATCTTCGGCTCTAACGACACAACGGCTTACTATAAAACTGGCGATTTAATTAAGATATATACGGGTACGCTTACAGTTGGTGGAACGTCAAATCAGAACACCGTCAGCGTTATGGGTGGCACGCATGAGTTAAGCATTAAGAATTTATCGATAGCCATTCCTTCGACTAAATCTGAATCACCCATAGCTCTTTTCCGCGGGTCAATTGTTGTTCTAAAAATAAGCGGGACAAACTCGTTGACAGCGGGATATCGCAGAGCCGCGATTGAGACAAATAATACATCAAAGGTTAGCATATTTGGAACAACGGCAGATATATTGAACGCTAACGGTGGAGACGGAGCGGCGGGAATTGGTGGTAGCGGGTATCACAATGGCGAATTTGTTTCAAGAGACGGTAGAGTTGATATTCACGGTGGAAAGATAATTGCAAAAGGAAGCGAGTATGGCGCTTGTATCGGCGGCGGTGGTGTCAGTTACGGACAAGAATCGGGACAGCAAGGCGCGGGATACATTAATATTTATGGCGGTAGTATTATTGCTGACGAAGGAAGCGGCTATGGTTCAAGTGCGGCAGGAATCGGCGGCGGTGCATACGGAGGTAACGGTGTAGCGCCTAAAACTGGTGACGGATATGTTCTTATTAACGGTGGTACTATTGTTGCGCGTTCGAGTTTAGGTGCATCGCTTGGTGGCGGTAGTGGTGGTGATGGATATGTAACCATTAACGGAGGAAATGTTACTGCTGATTCAACAGTTGCGTTCCAAGGCGGCGCTGGCATAGGCGGCGGAATATATGGAAGCGGCTTCGTCGAAATTAACGGCGGCAAGGTGAGCGCAGTTTCTCGGTTAGGTGCTTGCATAGGGAGCGGTGGAAATACTGATGACCCAAGTGAGGTTATTATTACCGGCGGCGAAGTATCGGTGGATATGACAAAGGTGCGTCTGGCTGGCTGGCCGCAAGGCTCGGCGATAGGTGGCTGTTGGTATGACCCAAATACGACATATGAGAAAAGCGAAGAACGCGGACTGGTAGAAATCACAGGCGGTACGATTAATGTCATCGGAAACAGTTCGGGTATCGGAGGGCTAAATTACGATATAATAATATCAGGTGGAAGCATTACCGCTGAATGCCTATTTAATGAACACGGAGCTATAGGTGGCCCATATTCTACAGTTACAATAGAAGGCGGTAACGTCAGAACCTCAAAGGCAAAAACCGGCAAGACACAGTCGATTTTCACAGCTGATATAAATATATCGGCAGGTACTGTTTATGCGCAAAAGCTGACAGCCGCTGGAGATGTAATTTTCTCAGGCGGAAATGTAATGATAGATATTTTAAATGGCAGTCAGGCTAAAGACGCAAACGATAATTTGGTGTATCAAAGCGCTATAACGCTTTACAGTGCTACAAAAAACACAGGTATAACTGAGCTTGAAATAGACGGAGTTTCGGTGTCAACGAATAATATG
>CAYWJF010000003.1:0-53189 GCA_964458545.1 uncultured Oscillospiraceae bacterium
ATGACGCGTTTAGGGCCGCAAAAGCAATGCCCTCGCGTTCAATTCACCAGAAACCTCTCAAAACGCCGTTTGCATCCATGAAAACGTGAACTTTATTTAACGCCCCAAAACGGCTGCTGACATGCGAAAAACCCCGATAAAATCGGGGTTTTTCGACCGTGCATCTATAATGTCACGGTAAGATGGTGCGAGTGACGAGACTTGAACTCGTACGCCATAAGACACACGCCCCTCAAACGTGCCTGTCTGCCAATTCCAGCACACTCGCAAAGTTGCCGCGAAAGATATTATATCAAAAGCGATAGCGAGTGTCAACAGGTTTGCAGATTAAATCGCAAGAAAATCTTCAATAACTGAATTTAAGTGAATAGGCTCAAGTTGATGCTTGTTTAAGTCGTAGATAAGTGAACGAATACGCTCTTCGGAAAACGTAACGTCCTCAAGGATAATGTCGCCGAAACGTACTCCATAACAGCGGTGGGTATCGCCGTTTTCATCGCTTACCGTGGAAACGCAAAGTCTGTATTTCCTCATACGGGAAGTTCCTTTCAGTAAAATTATTCCGCATAAATTATACTTCGCGCTTTTACAATATTTTGTCGAAAAAAGTCGAGAACTCAAAAAACTGTAAAAAAATAAGTCTGCGAAGGATATTCGCAGACTTTTCTTGTTATTTTGTTATTCCGTCGTGGTTTTTACTTCCGCTTCATTCTGTTTCTCAAGCAGCCAAAGATTTTTGTTGCGTCTAAAATATAGGCAGGTCGCAATGCCGGTGAAGGCTATAACAAAGAAGAAGAAGCCCGCGCCCGAGTCCTTGCCGCTGCCAAACATAGTAACAAGCAGACTGTTTTCGCCCTGCTTCGCCATAACGGGTTCAAATACTTTGTCTACAAGCAGTCCGCCTAAGAAATAGCCGACGGGTATTGTGAAGAACTGCAAGGTATTACGCGCCGCGAAGACGCGTCCTTGAAGTTCAACAGGTATCTTCAAGCGAAGCAGCGCTTCAAAGTTGGTGCTGAATAGGGGAATTGCTATCCACCCTACAAATGCGCCGATACACCAGACATAGATGTTTCGCCCAAAGGCAAGCGCGAAGTTTTCAAAGCTCATAGAGAATAATAGGCAGTTGCATATTACCCTGACGCGGCTTTTAGGCGCGGGAAGAGCCGAGGCGATAATGCTTCCTATAAGGGTCGTAACCCCCACAACCGTTTGAAAAATCCCGTAAGCGCCCATACTGCCGCCCTCTCGGGAAAGCATCATAGGTGGCACCGCCGACTGGTAAAGGGAAGCGGTAAAGTTTATACACGCAAGAAAAAGAATAAGTACTAGAATACCGCGGTTGTTCTTTAAATAGGTAAGCCCCGCCTTCGCTGATTGTAAAATAGGCTCCTTTTTGTCTTCCGTTTGCTCGCCCTCGGGTATTTTTATTAAGAAGAGCAAGGTGAAGAAGGCAACGGCGAAGGTGAAGAGGTCGAACCAAATTACAAACTCAATTCCGAAAAGCCCCATAAGTGCGGTGGCAATAATCGGCTGAAAAATTGTGTTTAGCGAGTTTGAGAAATACCTTAGCCCACCGACCTTCTGGTAATATTTTTCGGGAAGTATTCGAGTAACCGCTACCTCGGAGGCAGGCTGCTGTACGGTGTTCATAAAGCCGTTCACGGCGTTTACAACGTACACGTGCCAAAGCTGAAGCTCGCCCGATTTTAATAGAATAAGTACAATAACGGTGCAGACGGCGGCAGCGCAGTCGCAAACGAGCATCGTGACCTTCTTGTTCCACTTATCGCTTAGCGCGCCCGCGAAGATGCTGAGTATAACGTAGGGCGCGTAGGTACAAACCATAAGCATCGCCGTAGCGAGCGCGGAGCCCAGCTCCCCATAGGACCATATAACCAAAGCGTAGCTCGTCATAAGGCTACCCAACGCCGAAAACGACTGGGTAGACCAAAGACCGAGAAAGCTTTTCATTTCTTTAACTGTAGAAATTAACTGTTTCATTTTTGACTTTGCTCCTAATCAGTTTAGTGTGGTTTTGTAAGCAAAGCCTTTCGGGAAAAGATTTTTCGCTCCATACAAGCTTCCCTAAAAGACCTTACATGGAGCATGGAAGACGCAGATAATCATAGTATCTCCTTTCAAGTTCATTTATTAACAGGTGATTATAACACTGAAGAAAAGCTTTTTCAAGGCTTCTGAGCTACGCGCGGATTTCCTCGATAAGCTCAGAGAATTCCTTTTCGCCCCATACTACGGGAACGGGGTAGAGCGGGTTCGCCTCAGCGAGCGCCCACTTTATCATCTGCGGTATATCCGCTTTTTTGATGACGTCTGTTTTTTCGGGAATATTCATTTCAGCTTTTAGCTCTTCTATCCACGAGATAAAGCGAAGCGCCTTTTCCTTGTCGTCCTCGCCGTTCATTCCGCAGACCTCCGCGAGCCGAGCGAGCCGCTCGTATACGGCTGAGCCGAACTTCCTCATAACGTGCGGCAGAATTATTGCCATAGCCTGTCCGTGAGCCATTCCGTACAGCCCGCCGAGCGTGTGACCGACGGCGTGAACATAACCGACACAGCCGCGTGTAAAGGCGCGACCCGCATAAAAGGAGGCGAGCTGCATATTTCTGCGGGCGTCCATATTTGTTCCGTCTTTATATGCGGAAAGCAGGTTGTTATATATAAGCAGTACGGCTTCTTTTGCGAGTTTGTTTTCAAGCCTTGTGTTGTAGGTGCTGTTTGTAAAAGCCTCTACCGCGTGGCAGAGCGCGTCCATACCCGTCGCCGCTGTGACAAAGGGCGGAAGTCCTACGGTAAGCTCGGGGTCAAGTACCGCGTAAGAGGGGATAAGCGCGGGGTCATTTATCGAAGCTTTGTGGTGGGTGTAGCTGTCGGTTATAACTGCCGCCAAGGTGGTCTCTGAGCCCGTTCCCGCTGTTGTTGGTACTGCGAATACGGTCGGCGTCTTACGCCCAACCTTCAAAAGCCCCTGCATTTCGGTTGCGGTCTTTTTGGGGTGAACCGCCTTCGCCGCTATTGCCTTGGCGCAGTCCATAGGCGCACCGCCGCCAAACGCGACGATAGCCTCACAGCGGTTATCGCGGAATAGGCTATATCCGTCCTCGACGTTCATTGAGGTAGGGTTGCCCGAAATGTCGCTAAAGGCCTCAAAGATAAGCCCCTCGTCCTTCATAGCCGCGAGCATTGCGTCGGGAAGCCCAAGCTTAATTAACCCCGCGTCGGTTACGACAAGCAGACGGTTAAAGCCCTTTTCTTTTATTATGGCGGGTAGCTTTTTTATAGCTCCCGCGCCCTCAATAAGCTCGGGGCTTCTATAACCGATAAAGTAGTTGCCTATCTTCATAGCAAACTGATATATTCTGCAAAAAGCCTTATTCATAGAGTGTATTCCTTTCGGCAAACGCTATTTTCTCCACGAAGCGGGAGTAAGCGCGAGAAGAATAGGTATAATTTCGAGCCGCCCGAAGAGCATATCTGCAATAAGCACAAGCTTTGAAACTACGCTGAAGGAGGAGTAGTTGCCCGCCGCTCCCACAACATTAAAACCGGGTCCTATGTTATTTAGCGTTGCAATAACGCTCGATATATTCGTAATAATATCGTGTTCGTCGAAGGAAACGGCAATAACAGAAAGCACGAAAATCCCGATATAGGCTACAAGAAAGGTCATTGTGCCTCTTATAGCCGCGTCGTCCACTCGGTGCTTGTCCACCATAACAACCGAAACTCTTCTGGGGTGAATCATACGCATAAGCTCATTCTTTGCGTTCTTCACGAGAATAATTATTCTTGATACCTTAAAGCCGCCGCCCGTACTTCCCGCGCATGCGCCGACACACATAACGACGAGCATTACCGTCTTAGAAAGCTCAGGCCAAAGGTTAAAGTCGGTAGTAGCGTAGCCCGTAGTGGTCATAACGCTTGAAATCTGGAAGGCGGCGTGCCTTAGCGCTTCAAGGGTGGTGGGGTAGAGTCCGCGTATATCGAAGGTTAGTATCCCTATAGCGATAAACATAAGAATAAAGTAAACGCGTATCTCTTGATTTTTAAAGATTTCCTTAACCCTGCGGCAACAGATATAATAGTATGCCGAAAAGTTGACGCCGAATAAAGCCATAAAGATTGTTATGACCGTCTGAGCGCTTACGGGGTAGGAGGCTATGCTGTCGTTCCTAACGCCGAAGCCGCCCGTTCCCGCCGTGCCGAAGGAAAGGGTAACGGCGTCAAATATAGGCAGACCGCAGAAGATAAGAATACCTATCTCAGCAACGGTCATGGCAAGGTAGATGGAATAGAGTATCTTTGCCGTGCGCTCGCCGCTCGGCACAAGCTTTGTGACATCGGGTCCGGGGCTTTCCGCACGAAAAAGGTGTATGCTTCCTCCGCCGCCGACAAGGGGAAGCACCGCCATAACGAAGACGAGAACCCCCATGCCGCCTATCCAATGGGTAAAGCTGCGCCAGAAAAGGAGAGATTTGCTCATAGCCTCAACGTTGGTGAGAATGCTGGCTCCCGTTGTTGTGAAGCCCGAAACCGTCTCGAAAAGCGCGTCGATAAAGCTTGGTATCTCTCCGCTTATTATGAACGGCAAAGAACCGACTATACCCGCGAGCAGCCACGCAAAGGTAACGATAACGAAGCCGTCCTTAGCAAAGATAGTGGTGCTTCGCGGCTTTACCAAAAGGCAGCCGACGCCCGCTATAGCGGTTATGCCGACCGAGAGAAGAAAGCTTGAAACGGTATCCTCTTTATAAATAAGCGCGACAATAATCGGAAGTAGCATAAACGCCGCTACCGCGAGAAGAAGTATACCGAGTATATGGATAATCATTCGTCGGTTCATCTGTTACCTCAACACTATATCGTCGAGGTCGTCAAGACCCTGAACTGTAGTTACCACGACAACAGAATCCCCGGGTAGGAAGATATCGCGTCCGTGAGGCATAATTATCTTGCCCTCGCGGGCTATACAGGCGATAAGAAGCTCATTGCGAAGCTTTAAGCTTTCAATGGGCGTGTTTATAATGGCGCTCTCCTCGCTTACGCGGAACTCCAGCGCCTCCACCTTATTTGAAACAATTTTATGAAGTGTAAGCACGTTGCTTCCTATGCTGTTTTGAACCGCGCGGACATAGCGAAGCACTATTCCCGCCGTCACCTGCAAGGAGGAAACGACGCTTCCAATATCAAGGCGCTTCGTAACGTTGCGAAGGCTTTTCCTATTGACTTTCGTTATTGTTTTTATGCTCGGCGCTTCGTTTCGCGCGTAAAGGGAGAGCAGGATATTCTCCTCGTCTATTCCCATAAGTCCACATATAGCGTCGGCGTTTTCAAGCCCCTCCTCGTGCAGGAGCACGGGGTCGGTGCCGTCACCGTTAATAACGTTTGCCTTTGGAAGCAACACGCAAAGGTTCTCCGCCTTCGCCTTATCCGCTTCAAAAACCGTTACGCTCTTTCCGCTGTCGATAAGCCGTTTTGCAAGATAATAGCCCGTTCGGTTTCCTCCGACTATCATAACGTGCTTTACGTCGTTAATGGGCATACCCATCTGCTTTAAAAAGCTTACGCCGTTGCCCGAGGGGGTAATTATGCTTACTACATCGCCGGGCTCAATAACAAAGTTGCCCTTAGGTATATACACCTTTTCTCCGCGCTCAACCGCGCAGACAAGCACCTCGCTGCTCAGTCTCTTTGAATGCTCGCTTATCTCCTTACCGCACATTACGTTGCCAGCCTCGGCAACAAAGCTTAAAAGCTCGACCTTTCCTTTCGAGAAAAGCTCAACGTTTATAGCCGCTGTAAGGTCGAGGACGCGGGAAATTTCCTTAGCGCACTCAAGCTCGGGGTTTACCGCGAGCGAAAGACCTATGTCGTTTTTAATTAGGCGTATCGCCTCATAGTACTCGGGGTTTCTTATTCTCGCAAGGGCGTTCTCGACGCCGAGCTTTTTTGCTACGAGACAGCTTAATAGGTTTATTTCGTCGTTTTCTGTGAAGGCTATGAGCATATCCGCGTCTGCGGCGCCCGCTTCGGTGAGCGTTGCTACGCTTGCGCCGTTTCCGTGTACGCAGAAGACATCGATAGCCTCCATAGTCGTTTCGAGCGCGGCGGCGTCGGTATCCACAACGGTTACGTCGTGCTTTTCCGCCACAAGCTGCTCGGCAATTGTATAGCCGACCTTGCCTACGCCGACAACAATTATCTTCATATGCTTTGAAACTCCTTAAATGGTAGTGTTTCTATTATATACACTTAATAAACATTTGCAAGACGGTATTATTTTTGATAAGCGCGTTTTGGAGCGATAACAGCAAATTGCGCTACTTTATTACCCTCGCGAGTGTTTCGTATAAAAGCTTTGGCTCAATAGGTTTACTTAGGTGGGCGTCCATTCCCGCCTTGCTGGTTCTTTCGACGTCCTCGGAAAATGCGTCGGCGGTCATAGCTACAATTGGCACGGTTTTCGCGTCAGGGCGCGAAAGGGCTCTTATCTCTCCCGTCGCCTCTATTCCGCCCATAACGGGCATACGCAAATCCATAAGCACCGCGTCGTAATATCCCGGCGCTGACGCTCGAAACAGCTCGACCGCGTCTAAGCCGTTCTCCGCTGTATCTACTGTCGCGCCCGTTCTTACAAGCAGCTTAAGCGCTATCGCTCTATTGACCTGATTGTCCTCAACAAGAAGAATGCGCTTTTCGGAAAGGTTTGCGGCGGGTGCTTTACGTCTTCCGCTTAGCTCGTTCGTCTGCGAGGGGTCGGCTTTATCATAGGAAAGCTCTATCGTGAATTCAGTTCCCTTGCCGACCTCGCTCTTACAGCTAATACTTCCGCCTAAAAGGTCAACAAGCTTTTTTACTATCGCAAGTCCAAGTCCGCTACCCGTTTCCTTCGGGTCGTTGTTCTCCTGCTCAAACGGCTCGAACATCTTCTCCATAAACTCCGCCGTCATGCCTATTCCCGTATCCCAAACGGTGTAGCGGTCGCTTACCGTTCTGCCGCTTTCGGATATCGTCTCGACCTTAAGCCCTACGTTTCCGCCCTCACCCGTATATTTTGAGGCGTTGGCGAGAAGGTTCATAAGTATCTGCTTTAATCTCAGCTTATCTACTATAACCGCGTCCCACTTTACCCCGCGGTCGTCTATAACGAAGTTAATGCGCTTCGCCTTCATTGTGGGAAGTATCTCCTCAGAGATGCTGTTTTTAAGCTCAAGCCTTCCCGTTACCTCGCGGTTAAGCTTGAATTTTCCAAGCTCTATCCTGTTTAGGTCAAGTGTGTCGTTAATAAGCATAAGCAGATATCTACAGGATTCGAGTATGCTTTTGTTGTAGCCCTTAGCCTCGCTTAACGACGTTGCGTCGTCAATAAAGCCCGACATACCCATAATGCCGTTCATAGGCGTACGCATATCGTGGCTCATACGTGAGAGAAAGTCGGTTTTCGCGCGGTTCGCTATGCTTTCGCTTGCTATACTTCTTCTTAGTTTTCTGTTAAGCCAGCTTAAGTACCAAATATTAAAGGTCATAAGCACCGCAAGAAAGCCGCCGATAAGAAGCGAGAAGGAAAGGTCAAGGTCGTCCTTGAGAAACGCGCTCTTTGGCACGAAGCTTACCGCGTACCAATCGGTGCATCCAACCGCGCTACTCACGCATATACAGCTTTCGCCCGCTTCGTTTTCCAGCTCAATATGCTCGCTTGTGCCTAAAAAAGCACGAAGCGTTTCCTCGTCAAGAGACGAAAGCATATCGTCAAATCTATCGTCCTTGCCGCCGATTAAACAGTTGCCATTTTTATCGGTAAGTATTGTGGTTTGCCCCTCATAGCCGCCGCCCGCATTCAGACAATTGCGGAAATACTGTGTCGGCGAGACTGAAAAAAGCGTATACTCGCCGCTTTCGCCGTTTTCATTAGTAAGAACAAGTCGGCAGTAAACGGCAATAGAGCGTTGCCCGTTAAAGGAGTCGAGAAATTCCGCGGTAATTCCGAAACCGTTGTCGGGCGGCGCGTTCACGGCTTCGTGCAGGGTCTCGTAGCCGATGCCGCCATAATTAACGTAATGGAATTTACCGTCGCTCGCAAGCTCACAAGCGACACCCGTAAAGTCACCGCTGATTAGCTCATGGGTAACCTCTTTATCCGCGTCAAGGCTGTAGATATAATTAACAAGCTCGTTTTCGTTTGGAGCGAAGTTCTCGGCGTAGCGCTCAATGTTGCCGAGCCGCACACAGCGTCCCTCATAAATTGTGCTTATCAGGTTAGCGGAATGACGGTTGGCGTTCTTAACGTCCTCGGAGTTATGGAAATAAACGTTCTTTTCGTAGGTTTTGTAAAAAATAATGAGCGTAGCGAGCATCACCGCGGCAAAGATTAAATTTACCGCAACAACAAGTCGGTTTCTTGGTTTGTCGAAAGGTTTTCTTTCTTTCAAAGCATCTCTCCCGTCGGCTTGCGTTATTATTCGGCTTGTCGTGACAAGTCGAAGCTTATCTTTAATTATAATACATATTAGGACCTATTTCAATTTGCGTTATCATAAATTGTAAGTATAAAGCAAAAAAGGGCGCGAAGCTAAGACTTCGTGCCCTTTTCATCTATTCCATTTTCTTTTCGGGTTTCCTTCTCATAATTACATACTTGTTAAGCGGGAAGGAGATAACAAAGCCTATGAACATACAAAGCAGCTTAATAAGCAGCTCCGCGGTGTCACCACTCATTGACGCGGAGAAGGGAGCGCGGAGTATTGTCGGAAGCCAAAGCTGAAGGAGGAATATTCCGACCATCATCACCGTAAACATTATAGCGCTTGCCGCCCCTGAATTGTTCGCTTCAAAGGTAACCTTGCGCTGAACAATGAAATTTACCAACTGCGCTATAACAAACGACACGGCAAGTGAAAGAAAGAAGCAGAGCCCACCGCTCGCCTCGTCATATCTGAAGATAAGCCATACGAAGGGGGTTTGCTTGTACGTGCCGAAGATAAGGTAGTTGCACAGCGAGAATACGGCAAGCTCCACGGCGGACGCGACGCAGCCCAAAAGCGCGTACGAAATCACCTGAAATAAATTAGGATTCTTTTCCTTGAAGCTTTTTATTAACTTGAGCAATATCTACACCTCAATTTTCGTTTTCTTCGTAGAGCTCAAACAGCTCTCTGCGGGAATGAATACATAGCTTCTGATACATATTTATACGATAGTTTTTCATAGTGCCGAGGGTTATATTCATAAGCTCCGCTATTTCAGAGCCCGAATAGCCAGAAAGGATAAGCTCCGCGAGCCGCTGCTCCTGCCCCGAAAGCGAGGAAAAGCCGCCCTTAGCAGTCTTTCCGCGCTTTGCCGCGTCTGATTTAACGGGCGAAGAGAGTCGGTTCTCCTTCTTCCACGCAAAAATTAAGTACGGCGAAAGCGACATATATAAAAGCACCGTTAATATCGCAATGACCGCGCAGACAAAGTAGCGCGAGTAGTGGTCCTCTTTAAAAAGCTCGAAGACAGCCGATTGAACCATAGCGATAACCATTCCGCCGAGAAGAATAATAACAGGAACATACCGCGAGGCGTTGCGGCTAAAGATAAAGAGCCCGAGGATTGAAGAAAGGTTACAAACCACAAGCCCCGCACCCAAAAGTATGCAAGCGGGTATTGCTAATTTGGGATAGTAAGCCGAAAGAGCAGAAAGAAGAAAGCCCGCAGCGGAAATCGCCACAAAGACGGTGGCTATGCTTATAAGCTCGACTTGCTTCCTCTTTAAGAAAAAGAAGAACGGCGCCGCGCTTATAGCGCCCGCAAGGTAGTAGATGGAGATGCCGTTCTTTACGCTTTCGGTAAAGCTTGCACCGAAGCAAAGAAGAAGACAGGAGCCGATAACAAGAAGATATATACCCGCGTTGAGCTTTGACGGAGAGGTGACAGGGTGCGCCTTGCTCGCGAAGATAATTCCCTCGTCGGGCTTAAAGGTAAAGAAAAAGTAGATTAACCCCGCTTGAATAACGAGCGAGACAATATTAAACGCCTTAAAGCTTACGGCGAAGAGGTCGTTTTGCAGCACCGCGGTAACAACTCCGCTGAAAAGCATTGTGAGAAGAAGGTCGGCGACCTCGGTTTCAAAGGAAAACCAGAAGATAATCGTACAGGTGATAAAGCCCGTAAGAAGAACACAGATAAACGCCTCTATTGCGAAAAAAATCAAGAGAAGCGAGTTGGTGAAAGGAAGAAGTAGCGCCGCCGTAGAAAGCAGCGATAGTGGAAGAAAAACGCGACATAAAAAAGCCGACTTGCTTGGGAAAAGCACCAGAAACAAGGCGGAGACAATATAGCCCGCCGCTACAACGTATATGACGCTTGAGTTGTCAAAGGGAAGGTTGTTTTGCGCCCTTAAGGAAACCGCGGCGGTATTGAAATAAACGATGCCCATCTGCCAGGTGCAGAAAAGGCAGAAGGGAAAAAGACGCAGGATAGAAATCTTCTCCCGCTTCCCGCTGTTGGATTTTAAAAGCTCCGCTTCTCTCAAGTCGCGCGTCCCCATTCTTCTTTTTGCTACAGTATACCACAACTCAAAAAAAACGCAAAAACAGCTCGATAAAATTCGCGAAAAAGTCAAAATTACTACCCGACGGGTACTAACTTCATTCGTTGTTTATTTGATAAAATCTCTTTCAGATGATACTCGTGGGAGAACAAAAATGAAGAAAAACGCTATTCAATCTCAGCTAAAAACCGAGGTGGAGGGCGCAAGGTGCAGCTTAATTATGCAGTGCCCCGTTTGCGAAAGCTTTTCGGCAAAAGCGCGTGTAATCAGCTTTAAGGATTTCACCTCGCTTAACGCACTTAAAGCGGGAATTTACGAGCGCTCTATGCAGCATTCCCTTCGCAAGCTGAAAAAGCATTTTAACCGTTGTACCGAGTGTGGTCGGTGGGTTTGCGATGACTGTTTTATCTGCTCGGATAAAAGCGACAGCGTAAGCCTTTGCGCCGATTGCGCAAAGAAGAAAAGCGTGAGCGGCGTTTCCACGGGAGAAACAAAAATAATCGAGAGAGGCGGAAAGAAAGATGAAATGTAATTCCTGCGGCGCAGAAGTCGCAAGCGGAAGATTATTCTGCACCGAATGCGGAACAAAGCTTGAAGTAGCGGCTGAGCCTGTTGTAAAGCAAACGGCTACAGCCACAGCTAAACCCAAAGCAAAAACCCCAGCAACAAAGACGGCACAACCAGCTGCACAGCCCACAGCACAGCCCGTTGCACAGCCCGTTGCTCAACCCGTTGCACAACCAGTCGCGCAGCCCGTTGCACAGCCAGTCGCTCAATACGCGCCACAGCCTGTACCGCAGTATGCGCCGCAGCCTGTGTACAACCAGCCGAGCGGAGAACCTACGGGCAAGTACGCGCCCATTACCACGGGCGGTTTCGTCGGTATATCCTTCCTTTTGCTCATTCCTGTAGTTAACATAATTCTACTTATTATATGGGCGTGCGGCGGCTGTAAGAAGATAACCAAGCGCAACTACGCCCGTGCAGCGCTGATTATGCTGTTAATAGGTCTAATTTTGTCGTTTATTATAGGCTTGTCGCTTCGCTTTATCGTTTACCCGAAGCTCGGTATCGACGCGAACAGCGCTTATGGCGGTCTTAGCGGACTTATAAGCTCGCAAAGCAGCAATATAGGTGAAAACAACGACGAGGGCGGTTCGCTTTCGGGACTTGAGGGTCTACTCGGCGGTCTTGCCGGCGGCGAGGAAAGCTTAGGCGACGGCGGTCTCGGTGGTCTTGAAGGACTTCTCGGGGGCGGAAACGGAGGCGGCGGTTCTTCACCAGAAGGCTGGCAGGGTCTTCGCGAGTATCCCGGCGGTGAGGTTGTTTCCGTTGAGGATATGGGTGGCGGCGCGACCCGCATTTGTATTAACGATACAAACTACGATAACTATACCGCCTACCTTGACGCGCTTCGCGGCGACGGCTTTGCTTACTGTGATATTTACGACCTCGGCGTGAGCGAGGCGGACTGGTACAGTATGTATAGCGCGTGGCAGGCAAAAGACGGAAACCTTTATATAGGCACGTCGTTTTACGATGATGACACCGTTTCGTCTATGGGCTACGACTACAATATCATAATCGATATCTGCACCGAACGCCCAGACCTTTCGGCATATCTCGCGGATTACCTCGGATAAACAATTTTTTGTTTACATTATGCAAAAAATATTATAATATGTTAGGAGATTGAGAAATGAAAAAGGCATTAGCGGTTATTCTGGTTCTTCTTCTCGCGCTGTCACTTGTCGCTTGCGGCAACCCCGCGCAGAAGGCGGTTGTTGGCACGTGGGAGCTTGTTGACACCGAATCCGAAGCCACCTACGGCTTCGGGCTTGAGTTCAAAAAGGACGGCACTATGAGCTATGGGCTTACGGAAGAGCTTGTCGCTTCAATGGGCGAGATGTCCGAGGAGGAAGCCGAGGCGGCTCTCGAGGGCATGGGCTACCTTATGGAAATCAAGTACAAGGTCAAGAGCGACAGCGTTATGGAGATAACGGTTAGCGCGCTTATGGGGCTCGCAAAAGAGAAGACGGACGTTGAATACTCGCTTAACGGCGACACTCTCGTTTTCGACGGCGCGACATACCAAAGAGTTAAGTAGAATACAATAAAATAAAAAGGAGAAATATTACTATGGCAAACTGCACAAAATGCGGAGCCGCCCTCGTGGACGGCGAAAAGTTCTGCGGCGCTTGCGGCGCGGCTGTTGTTACGACTGAGGACAAGGTAAACGCAGCGGCAGAGAAGGCCTCGGCAAAGTTCGAGGAAATCACCAACACGGCTGACACAACGGGTCAGTACAGCGTTGAGGACATCAACAACAATAAGGTTATGGCTGTTCTCTCTTACTTCGGACCGCTGGTTCTCGTACCTATCTTCGGCGCGAAGGATTCCAAGTTCGCTCGCTTCCACGCAAATCAGGGTCTTGTTCTTTTTATACTTGATGTTGCATACGGAATTGTTAACACCATTCTCAGCGCTATCTTCTATGCGATTTCCTTTAGCTTCGGCGCGATAATGGGCACAATTCTCGGTCTTGTCTGGCTTGTTATCGGTATTCTTGCTATTATCGGAATTATCAACGCCGCTCAGGGCAAAGCGAAAGAGCTTCCCATCATCGGCAAAATCAGAATCCTTAAATAATTTTTAGTTACTTAAAGCCCGCCGCATAAATTGCGGCGGGCTTTTCTGTGCCGCGAATTCGAGCCCTTTCGTTTGCAAATTTTAGGTTAATAGTTTAGAATATCACAATATCAAGCTTTCCTCGCTACTAAATTATACGAAAGGGTGGCGCTTAATGCTAAGGCTTATTTACCTGCTTACTATCGGCTTCGTGAAAGCTCTTTATCATATTTTTCATATGCGGCGAATGGCAAAAAGCTTTGAGAGCTACACCGAGGAGGAGAGGTATTCTGCCGTCCGCGCGGTATCACTCGACGTGACGAATTACTCCCGCGTGGAGCTAACGGTAAAGGGCGAGGAGCTGCTGCCCGAAAACGGCGGGTATATCCTTTACGCAAACCATCAGGGAAGGTATGACCCGCAAGGGATAATTGCCGCGCATAAGAAGCCCCTTAGCGTTGTGCTCGATTCAAAAAGGGCTAAGATGCTCGTTTTGCGTGAGATGAGCGCGCTTGTAGGCGGCAAGCCCTTTGTCCGCGGCGACCTTCGCCAGCAAGCGGTAATTGGCAAGGAGATAGTTAAGGAGATAGTTGAGACAAAAAAGCGGTTTATGCTCTTTCCCGAGGGGATATATTCCGACAACAAGAATACACTGCAAGAATTTCACGCGGGCTCCTTTGGCTTTGCGAAACGCGCGAAATGCCCTATAGTTCCCACCGCGCTAATTGATAGCTATAAGGTATTCGGCGAAAACTCATTAAAGCGTGTAAGGGTGACAGTATCTTTTTTAGAACCGCTATATTATGACGATTACAAGGACCTCACTACCGCAGAAATCAGCGAGTTAGTGAAAAATATGATACAAGCAGAAATAGAGCGAACAGTAAACAAATAGAAACGAGGCTTTCGTGTAAACGAAAACCTCGTATTTTTATGCTGCGTTTCCGCCGCGTGAAGGCTTTTCGCCGAAGCCGTCAGGAGGCGTTCCGCCAAAGCTTTCGCCGTTCTGCGGCGGTGTAAAGCCGCCCTCCTGATGTCCGCCGCCAAAGCCGCCCATTATGTCATTAAAGCCGCCTACAGCCTCTCCGCCTTCGGAAACAGAAACCGTCGCCTCGGTTAGCTCTACGCTCGCGAGCGTTTCGCCGCCGCAGACAACGCTGTAGATTTCGCCCTTCTTCATTTCAGGTGTGCTAATTACTATGCTGCGGAATTCCTTTGCGGGCGCGTAGCTTACAAGGCTTCTTCCACTTGCGTCGGCAAGGCTAATCTCCGTACCTGCCGCTCTTGCTTCGCTAAACACGAACAGAATACTGCCTTGTCCGCCGCTTGTCATATTAAGCGCCATACCCGCCGAGCCCGCCGCTATAAGCGTGCCACCGGAGATACTGCTTGTTACATAATCGAGCGCTCCGTTGCCGTTATTTGCGGGACCGTCAACGTAAACCGTGCCGCCAGCGATAGATAAAAGCCCGTTGGAATCCAACCCGTCGCCCGAAGCGTTAATATAGATTTTTCCGCCGTTTATGCTAATTGAACAGTCTTCGGCGCCGCCAAGTTCGCCCGCGTCCTTCTGTCCGAAAAAGAACTCGCCGCCGCTTCCATTCGAGGCGTTAAAGCCTTCGTCCGAGGCGGTTAAGGTTATTTCGCCACCGTTTACGCTAATGCTTACGCCCTCAATACCCTCGTAGCTGTCGGCTATCGTTATTCTGCCGCCGTCTATTGTGACCGCGCCGTCGGCGTGTATTCCGTCGTCACCCGAGCTTAGCGTAAGCTCGCCCTCAAAGACGCTTATGTCGCCGTTCGAGTGAAGCGCGTCGTCGTAGGCATCAACTAAAACCGAGCCGCCTATAATATACAAGCCGCTTACTGCCTTAAGCCCCTTGCGGCTTTCTTCTTCGGCTTCGACGGTTTCGTATTGCTGATTAAAGCCGCCGAAATCGTTTTCGATAGATTCTTTTTCCGCGCCGCTTGCGCCGCCGCCCGAAACTGCCGTAAGTGAGCCGCCCGTTACCTGAAGCACGCTTTCGGCTTGCAGGGAATCGAAATCACTGCGGACGTTCACGGTTCCGCCGTCAATCGAGACAAAGCCGAGTGCGGCGTCCTCGTCGTTATTCGAGCATATGCCGTCTCCCGCGGAGTAAACGCTTATTTCGCCGCCGCATATCGCTACGCGGTCGCGTCCCTTTAGCCCGTCGTTTGCGGAGGTTACGGTAATTATCCCGCCCGTAATCGTGAGGTCGTCTTTTGAGTGTATGCCGTTATTGAAGTTTGCGTTTACAATAAGCGAGCCGCTGCCGTTCACGGTAAGGTCGCTTTTGCTAAAAATCGCGCCGCTCGGCTCCTCGTTTTCGTCAAGGGTATAGCTGTTTTTGTCCTCTACCGTGTTTTCGGTGCCGTCCGCAAGGGTTATGAACACCTTATCGGCTGACTTTACATAAACGGGCGCGGAAACAGAGGAATAGAGATAAACGCCTTTAAAGACGAGCTGCACCTTATCGGTGTCCTCGGCTTCCACAATTATCTGCCCGTCGTTCAGCGTACCGCTGAGAATATACACGCCCTCGTCGGTGACGGTAATTACGCCACCGCTCGCGCTTGCTCCCGAGCCGCTTATATCGGCGGTGTCACCATTAAGGGCTATAGAGGTTGCGCCTACCTCATTATAGCTTCCGTCAAGGTCGCGCTCGGTGTACTTGAAATCAATAACGCCCGCATTTATCTGTTGCGCGTTGTCGGAAAGTTCGCCCTCAGCTTTAGTGCTTTCATTAATATCTATAGGCGTACAAGCGGCAAAGAGAAGCAGACTTAAAACAGTCGCAGCGAAAGCAGTAAAACGTGTCTTCTTCATTTTACAGTTCCTCCTTAAGTGCCGACGGTCGTCCGAGCGTAATGTTAAGGTTGCCGTTTCGACAGCGAAGCTCGTCAAGCATATTCTTCTGCTGCTTCTCATTTTTGAGCGAAACAGAATAGTGCAGCTCATACAGGCTTCCCATATTTGTTGTCTTCACCCTTTGCAGCTCGTGTGAAACGGTGAATTTTTCAAAAATATCGTCAAAAATCGACTCAAAGTCGAGGCTTTCTGGAATGGTTATCTTAAGCTCTCTAAGCGAGCCCTTGCTTTCTCCGAAGCGTGAGGAGAAGAAAACCACATTAAGAAGCAGCACCAGCGCGACAAACAGAGCGGCAATACCGATATATCCCATCCCCGTCGCGAGCCCTACGCCCATAGCGAGGAAGATGCTTGCTATATCGCGGGCGTTTCCGGGAACAGAACGGAAGCGGATAAGGCTGAACGCCCCCATAACGGCTACGCCCGCACCGAGGTTACCGTTAACAAGCATAATTACAAGCTGTACCATTAGTGGCAGCACCGCGAGGGTCACAACGAAGTTTTTAGAATAGCTGTTTTTAAACATATAGGTCAGCGCAATAATAATGCCGAAGATTATCGACGAAACCGCCGAAACGAGAATATCGGTTAACGCTACCTCTGCGGGAAGGGTGGAAAATAGACTTTCAAGCACAGTAAATCACTCCTTTTTTCGCCGTCTGTTCGGCGAGCATCTGTGTGTAACAGGTACCGTATTTTGAAAACGAGGTCGGAAACGCTTCGGTTTCGTTCAACGCGCGACATAGCCATAGCGGCATAGCTCCGCTCGTCTTTATCTCCATAAGTCGAGCGCCGTCCTCAAGCACCGCCGAGCCGTACGCCCCGTTGGTTAGGTCAAGATTGCGCCGCCGCCAAAGTATGTTCGCGTCAAAGGTTATTCTAAGCGTTTCGTCGTCAAGACCTTTATATGCCTCGCGCTCGTAGGAAAGGTTAACCGCGGGCTGCGGATTATAGAACGCGCGAAACCAGTCTATCTCTTTCAAAATTTGATTGTTCTCGTAGGGCAAACGGTTCTTCATTAAATAGTAATATGATTGCTTATACGTCATAGCCGCCCTGCGTTTATACACAACGCCCTTGTACTTCTTCTTGAGCTCTACAAAGACGGTAGTATCCGCCGACGGAACGCCGTAGCTTCTGAGTCTGAGCTTTTCTTTATATATTGGCTTTTCAAGCGAGGCTCTAATCAGTTGAAAGTCGGGCGTATCGAAGTAGATATTAAAAATCGTGTACTTCCCGTACTCGTCCTTGAGAAGGTACGGCGACGCGGCGGCAAGAATTGCTTTGTGCTGCTCTTCATTAAGCAGATACTTCTTTTCGTATCTTTCAAAAATGCTTTTACTTCCCATATTTGCCTTTCACAGCCTTAGCTTCGTTCGTCTCACGGGAAAAGTATATGGTCAAAGGCTTAAAGAAACCTTAAAGTCGCCTTTCAGCCTAATTTAAGGGAGAAAAACTAAACTGTTGGTGAAAAGAGAATGTTAGGTTATAATATACCTTAAGAGGTGTTAGCGGTATGAACATACTCATTGTTGAGGACGAGGTAAGGCTGGGCGAGGCTCTCGCTCAGATAATGCGCGAACAGAAGTATAACGCCGACGTTGTAAACGACGGCGAGGACGGGCTGAGCTATGCGCTTTCCGACCAATACGACGTTATCGTGCTCGACGTTATGCTGCCTAAGCGTGACGGTTTTTCGGTGGCGCGCGAAGCACGCAAGGCGGGAATAGCCACGCCTATACTAATGCTCACCGCCCGCGACGATGTTACCGATAAGGTTTCGGGACTTGACTGCGGCGCGGATGACTATATGACAAAGCCCTTTTCCTCCGCGGAGCTGCTTGCGAGGGTACGCGCCCTTTCAAGGCGCAAGGGCGAGGTTGTGCTCGACAAGCTGTCGAAGTTTGATATAACGCTCGACCTTTCGGCGTTTGAGCTTTCCTCGGGTGAAAAATCCGTAAAGTTAGGCTTCAAGGAGTTTGAAATAATGAAGCTTCTTATGTCTAATACGCAGGTTTACACCTCTAAGGACGAGCTTATCAGCCGTGTTTGGGGTATGCTTTCGGACGCTGAGGATAACAACGTTGAGGCGTATGTTTCTTTCCTAAGAAAGAAGCTGTTTTTTATAGGGTCTAAGGCAATGATAGAGACCCGCCGCAAGGTAGGCTACCGTCTGGAGGCGGGAGAAGATGATTAAAAAGCTTCGCTGGAAGATAGTACTTATAAATATGGCGATGGTAAGCGTGGTGCTCGCCGTTGTCTTCGTGGTGTCCAACCTTGTCACCTATAACCGACAAAAGAACAACACTCTTTCTGCACTTGTTTCGGCAATCGAAACCACCACTAACGTTTTTCGTCCCGAAAGCGACGGACCGCGTAAGGGAAACGGGGTTCCTGCTTTTTCGGTTTATGTAAACACAAAGGGTGAGATTTCCTCCTTTGACCTTGAAAACGTAATTATCAGCGACAGCACCCTTATCGATTTAGTTGAGCGTGCCTACAACTCAAAGGAATACACGGGATATTTCGAGGATTACCAGATACGCTTTTTAAAGGTAAGCGATAAAATGGTAACAAAGATAGCCTTTGCCGACGCGAGCGGGGAGCGACAGGCTTTGAACGCGGGCATTACCTATTCGCTTCTTATCGGCGGCGCGGCGCTCGTGGCGTTCTTCGGCTTAAGCCTTCTTTTATCAAGTCTTGCCGTTAAGCCCGTTATGGTTTCGTGGGAGCAGCAGCGGCGGTTTGTCGCGGACGCCTCGCACGAGCTAAAAACGCCGCTTACCGTTATCCTAGCGAACCTTGATATTCTCCTCTCCCACAAGGGCGACAAGATAGAAAAACAAGAAAAGTGGCTTGAAAACACAAAGAGCGAGGCTACTGATATGAAAAAGCTTGTGGACGAGCTCTTGTACCTTGCGAAATCTGACGCGGGAACTAAAAAGCAGCTTACCCTTTCCGAAGTAGACCTCAGCGATACTCTTACGGGCTGTGTGCTTCCGTTCGAGTCACTCTCCTTTGAGCGAGGCGTTACTATAGATACCGACCTTGACAGCGGGCTTTTCGCCGTGACGGACGGCGGAAGCGTAAAGCAGATTGCCGCCGTGCTTCTCGACAACGCCTGCAAGTATTCCGAAAAGAGCTGCGCCGTCGGCGTTTCGTTAAAAAAGCAGGGAAATGACGCCGTGTTCAGCGTGAACAATAAGGGGAGCGTAATTGCGCCCGAGGACCTGACGCATATCTTTGACCGCTTCTACCGTTGTGACAAATCGCGTGAGCGGGAGGGCGGCGGCTTCGGACTTGGGCTTGCGATAGCGAAAACCACCGCCGACGCAATCGGCGCGCGGCTTTCGGCGCAAAGCGACGAGAAGAGCGGCACCACCTTTACCCTGCGACTTCCCAATGCGTTTGAAAGCGAGGCGTAATTGTGATAGAATTACCCTTGCGGAGGGTTTAATATGAGAAGCCTTGGTTATAACACAAAGAACCGTCAGCTTATACTCGGTTATCTTCGCGATAACAGAGAAAAGGCGGCGACGGTCGAGGAGATATATGATTATCTCGTAGCGAACGGTCAAACAGCCAACATTACGACAGTATACCGAAGCCTTAATAGGCTTGAAAGAAACAAGCTGATTATTAAACACCTTACGGGCGAGGGGAAGCGCGCTTGCTACCAGCTTGCGCGAAAGGACGGCGAATGCCACGACCATCTTCACCTTCAATGCTCCTCCTGCGGACGGGTGATACACCTCGATTGCGAATATATGGAGGAGATAATCGAGCATATACGCGAACACCACGCCTTTGATTTAAGGTGCGAAGCGTCGGTGCTTTTCGGTAAATGCGACGAATGCCAAAAGGCAGGGAAATAGGAAAAACCCCTTCAGAAAAAGAAGGGGTTTACTTTTTTCACATTCTAAATTTATGGAAAATAGTGCAAAAACGTTCATAATTTATTAATATTTTTCGACAAACCATAGAAAAAGCTTTTCGAGCGTTGACGGAGGAAAACTGCTGTGATATTCTTTTCGAGTAACATTTTGGTTACGAAAAATATTTTGGGGGAAATACAGTTATGGATTACAGCAGCTACAATGTTTATGCAAACGTATCTCCGGCAACCTATGCTATTTACGGTATAGTAGGCATCTTCGTTCTCGTATGCCTTTGGAAGATTTTCCAGAAGGCGGGCGAGCCCGGTTGGGCGGCAATTGTTCCGTTTTACAATACCTATGTTCTTTTCAAGATTACCTATGGCAACGGCTGGAAGTTCTTACTTCTCCTTATCCCCATAGCTAACATTTATTTTGCAATTGTTGCTTACATTAAGCTTGCCAAGGCTTTCGGCAAGAGCGCGGGCTTCGGCGTTGGACTTCTCCTTCTCTGCCCGATTTTTATGGGACTTCTTGCTTTCGGTGACGCTCAGTATGTTGGCGTTCCCGCGTAAGTAAATATCAGACGAAAAAAGCGCGCCAGTCGGCGCGCTTTTTATTTTGCTTCAGCGGAAATTGCTTGTGGGGCAGGAAACCTTTGTCGCGTCTAAAAGCGCTTAATAAAGTTCTTCTGCTCTTTCCGTAGCGTGTAGCCGCAATGAGCGTAGAATTTATGTGCTTCGGTGCGGTTCATTCCCGAAACTAACCGAACGCCGAGCGAGTCGTCCTCACGCGACCATTCCTCCAGCCGCGTTAGGAGCATACGCCCTATACCCTTACCTTGATATTCCGGCAGAACCGTAAGCGCGAGAACATTCTTGAGCGAATCCATATAGCAGGTATCATAGTTCGCTCCGTGTATGTAGCCTACTACTTTTCCGTCATCTACGGCTACAAAAAGTCTGTTTTCGGGCTTGGAGAAGATACAGACTAAGCGTTCCTTTGTTTTGTCGGCGGGGTAGTCGTAGCCGAGCGAAACCTTGTTTATGTATGTAATTGCCTCGCTGTCCTCAAGCACAGCTTCACGAATAGTAATCATAGAAACCTCTGTAAACAATATTTGAGCCGCCCCTTCGGGCGGCTCGTTTTTATTCTTCGTCTTTGGGCTCGTCCTTAATTTCGATAGTCTCCTTCTCGCCAGAGAATTCCTTTTTTACCTTCTCTACATATTCGGGAGCCTTCTCCTTTACGCTTGCAGCGAAATCCTTCGCCTTTTCTGCGGTTTCGTTGTAAACCTCCGCCGCCGCCTTGCTGATGTCGTTAAAGACCATTTCGGCGCTCTTCTTTTCGTCGGGGTTTTCTGACGCCGCTTGGTTAGCCTGATATTTTTCCGCGACCTTAACAGCGGCAAGAGTAGCGCCCACCGTAAGACCGAGACCTACAAGTCTGCCAAAAAAGCTCATTTTAAATACCTCCGTGAAATATCACTGTCTATATTATAAGTTTAAAAAGCGTGTTTAACAAGAGAAAAAAGAGAGAAAAGCTGTAAACTTTTTATAACTTTTCCTCATTTTCCCTGTGAATAACAATATATAGTGTACACGCATTAAGTACGAAAGCATATCTTCTCGGCATTTGTAAGTTTACCACAATTATTTGTTGTAATAGTTGTACAAGTTGTGTTTTGTCACGAAAATTATTTTTCGAGCGAAAATTGATTGATTTTGGCACGCCAAAACTATATTATTGTAAATGTAATCTTAAAACTAATGTTTTGGGAGGTGCCTTATGTCGTGGAGTATAACGGTTGCGCGCATAGGGGTTTGTGTACCCTGTAAAGGGGATAAAAGCACCTGCCGCCGTGAGATACTCTCTGCGGGCAAGCACCCTTCCAAAGCATATAACCGAACTGACCGCTAAGGCATTGTTGCACGCTACTGCACAATGTCTTTTTTGTTTATGAAAGGAGAGCGTATGAAAAAGGTTGCCATTATTATGGGAAGCGACAGCGACTGGGCGGTGGTAAGAGCCGCGGCGGTTCAACTGAAGAAATGGGAGATACCGTTCGAAGCGAAGGTGATGAGCGCGCACCGTACGCCTAAAGCCACCGAGGATTTCGCGAAAAGCGCCGAGCTTAACGGTTTCGGTGTAATAATTGCCGCCGCGGGAATGGCGGCGCACCTTGCGGGGGTAATAGCGGCGAATACCACACTGCCAGTAATAGCTATTCCTATTAGGGGCGGCGCTCTCGACGGTCTTGACGCGCTGCTTTCAAGCGTAATGATGCCAAGCGGAATACCCGTGGCTACCGTCGCGCTCGGCGGAGCAAAAAACGCGGCAATACTTGCAGCTGAGATACTCGCGCTTTCCGACGAAAGCCTTTCAAAGAAGCTTCGCGAAGCGCGCGCGGAGATGGAGAAGGATATAGCCGCGAAAAACTTGAAAATACAAGAAGAAATAAAGAATCTATAAAATATACGAGGTGAAATGAAATGGAAAAGAGAGAACAGCTTTACGAGGGAAAGGCAAAGAAGGTCTACGCGACGGATAACCCTGAGGTGGTGCTTGTAGACTACAAGGACGACGCGACGGCTGGTAACGGCGCGAAGAAGGGAACGATACGCGATAAGGGGATAGTTAACAACAAGGTTACGAACTCCCTTATGAAGCTTCTTGAGAGTAAGGGTATACCCACCCATTTTATCGAGGAGATTTCCGACCGCGAAACTCTCGTAAAGAAGGTACAGATTGTACCGCTCGAGGTAATTGTAAGAAACGTGGCGGCTGGCTCTCTTTCCAAGCGCTTAGGGCTTCCCGAGGGCACTAAGCTTAAAAGCACCGTGCTCGAATACTGCTACAAGGACGACGCGCTCGGCGACCCAATGGTGAACGAGTACCATATAGCGGCGATAGGCGCGGCTACCAAGGCTGAGCTCGAAACCATAGCGGCTCTATCCTTTAAAATAAACGACATCCTTTCAGAGTACCTTAAGGACGCGAATATAGAGCTTATCGACTTTAAGCTGGAATTCGGACGGCTGTCAGACGGCTCTATCGTTCTCGCGGACGAGATAAGCCCCGATACCTGCCGTTTCTGGGACAGCGTAACCCACGCGCACCTCGACAAGGACCTTTTCCGACGCGACCTCGGCGGAGAAGAGGACGCGTACAAAGAAGTTATGAAAAGATTGTTGGGGGAGTAAGATGGGAGAATTCAGCTTTGACAAGCTCCACGAGGAATGTGGAGTATTCGGAATATATAATAAGGGCGACATAGACGACGTAATTCAAGCCACCTATTATGGTCTTTACGCTTTACAGCACCGCGGACAGGAGAGCTGCGGTATCGCCGTAAATGACGACGGTGTAATAAGCGTGCATAAAAACGTAGGTCTTGTAAACGAGGTCTTTACGAAGGACGTGCTTGAAACTATGACCCGCGGCAAAATGACGGTTGGTCACTGCCGCTACGCGACGACTGGCACAAGGAACGAAAGCAACTGCCAGCCTATCGTTCTGCGCCACGTTAAGGGCAATCTTGCAATAGCCCATAACGGCAACCTCACCAACGCGGCGGAGCTGAGAAGCGACGTTGAATTAAGGGGCGGGCTTTTCCACTCCTCGAGTGACACCGAGGTTATAGCGTATGAGATAATTAAGGAACGCCTTACCGCGCCTTCAATAGAAGCGGCGGTAATAAACACGATGAAGACAATTAAGGGTGCATATTCGCTCGTAATTATGTCGCCGCAGAAGCTTATTGCTGCGCGTGACCCCTTCGGCTTCCGCCCGCTTTGTATGGGTAAGCTCGGCGAGAGCATAATCTTCGCGAGCGAAAGCTGTGCGCTTGATTCCATAGGCGCAAGCTTTGTGCGCGATATTGAGCCCGGCGAGGTTGTTACCGTTACCGCCGACGGTATTAAGAGCGACAGAACACATTGCGGCGGCGAAAGCGCCTTCTGCGTTTTCGAGTATATCTATTTTGCCAGACCCGACAGCATAATTAACGGCTCGTCCGTACATATCGCGCGTCAGCGCGCGGGCGCGCTACTTGCTCTTAGTCACCCTGTACAGGCGGACGTCGTTATCGGCGTGCCGGATTCGGGTATTGACGCGGCGCTCGGCTACTCCAAGCAAAGCGGTATACCCTACGGTATAGGCTTCTTAAAGAACAAGTACATTGGGCGCACCTTTATCGCTCCGACCCAGAAGCAGCGCGAGAACGACGTGAGAATAAAGCTTAACCCGATAGCCGCAACGGTTCGCGGGAAGCGGGTAATTCTTATTGACGACTCTATCGTGCGCGGTACGACCTGCTTGAAAATAATAAAGCTTCTTAAGGAAGCGGGCGCGAAGGAGATACATTTCCGTCTTTCCTCGCCGCCCTTTAAGTATCCTTGCTACTTCGGCACCGATATCTCCTCAAGCGAAAACCTTATCGCCTATAATTATTCTATTGAAGAAATAAGAAAGATGCTTGATATAGACAGTATCGGTTTCCTTTCCGTAGAGGACCTGCCGAAGCTTGCGGACAATACAAAATGTAAGATGTGCGACGGTTGTTTTACAGGAAAGTATCCGCTTGAGGTGCCGTCCTGTCCGAAAAAGAGCAAGTTCGAAACAAAAATATCCGAAAACAACGACTGACGGAGGTATTATGGACAGCTTTTCTAAGTCTTATAAAGAAGCGGGCGTAGATATAACCGCTGGCTACACGGCGGTGGAGCTTATGAAGAAGCACGTTGCCCGCACAATGACGGCGGGGGCGATAGGCGGGCTCGGCGGATTCGGCGGGCTTTTCGAGCTCGACCTTACGGGAATAACAAAGCCCGTGCTCGTCAGCGGCACCGACGGCGTAGGCACAAAGCTTAAGATTGCGTTTTTAATGGACAAGCACGACACGGTGGGTATTGACTGTGTCGCTATGTGCGTAAACGACGTTATTACAACGAAGGCAAAGCCGCTTTTCTTCCTCGATTATATTGCCTGCGGCAAGAACGTTCCCGAAAAGATAGCCTCTATCGTCGCGGGCGTAGCGGAGGGCTGCGTACAGTCGGACGCGGCGCTTATCGGCGGCGAAACCGCGGAGATGCCGGGCTTCTATCCCGCCGACGAATATGACCTCGCGGGCTTCACGGTGGGTGTAGTCGATAAAGCAAAGATAGCCGACAACACCGCTATGAAGGCTGGCGACGCGGTAATTGCGCTTCCCTCGTCGGGCGTTCACTCCAATGGTTTTTCGCTTGTTCGCAAGGTTTTTAACGTTGAAAAGAACGGTATAAATGTGTATTCCGACGAGCTCGGCGCGACGATAGGCGAAACGCTTCTTACACCTACGAAGATTTATGTAAAACCTGTCCTTGCGCTAATAGATAAGGTTGAGGTTTTCGCCCTAAGCCACATTACAGGCGGCGGCTTCTACGAAAATATCCCGCGCGCTCTTCCAGAGGGTAAGCAGGTGAAGATAAGAAAAGCGGACGTCAAGGTGCTGCCGATATTCGACCTTATAGCGAAAACGGGGAATATACCCGAAAGGGATATGTTCAACACCTTTAATATGGGTGTCGGAATGGCAGCGGTGGTACCGTCCGATAAGGCGGACGAGGCTCTTCGCGTGCTTCGCGAAAACGGAGAAAACGCCTATATACTTGGCGAAATCGCCGACGGAGAAAAGGGAATAGCATTATGCTGAAAATAGCGGTGCTTGTTTCGGGCGGCGGCACAAACCTCGGTGCGATAATTGAAGCTAAAAAAAACGGCTCGATAAAGAACGGCGAGCTTGCGTTGGTGCTTTCAAGTAGAAGCGGAGTCTTCGCCCTTGAACGCGCGAAGAAGGCGGGTATTCCCACTGCGGTGGTGGAGCGAAAGACCTTCGCGAGCGTGAGCGAATATAACACCGCTATACTCAAGACACTCAAAAGCAACGAAATTGACGTAATTGTCCTCGCGGGCTTTCTGTCAATTCTCAGCGAGGATATA
The DNA here is from genome assembly GCA_964458545.1 of uncultured Oscillospiraceae bacterium. GTDB lineage: Bacteria > Bacillota > Clostridia > Oscillospirales > Ruminococcaceae > JAYFNU01. Next base: position 25,922 of record CAYWJF010000003.1, read on the forward strand.
ATAAAGGCCTATCCCGACAGGATAATTAACGTCCACCCAAGTCTTATACCCAGCTTCTGTGGCGCGGGCTATTATGGGCTTCGTGTGCATGAGGAAGCGCTAAAGCGCGGCGTTAAGGTCACGGGCGCGACGGTGCATTTCGTAAACGAGATACCCGACGGCGGCAGGATAATTCTTCAAAAGGCGGTTGAGGTTAAGAACGGTGACACCGCCGAAATACTTCAAAAGCGTGTAATGGAGGAGGCGGAATGGATACTTCTTCCGCGCGCGCTCGATATGCTTTGTAACGGCGAAATATAAAGAAAATTAGTGGGAGAGATGAAATGGAAAAGAAGAACCTAAGCGAGATACTAAAAAGCAACGCCTATCCCGGACGCGGAATTGTAATAGGTATGGATAGCGCAGGCGAGAACGCCGTAATCGGTTACTTCATTATGGGAAGAAGCAGTAACAGCCGTAACCGCGTGTTCACTAAAACCGCCGACGGTATTATGACCGAGGCCGCTGACCCCGCGAAGCTTGAGGACCCCGAAAACATAATCTACGCTCCCGTTAGAACGATAGACAATAGAACGATAGTTACCAACGGCAACCAGACCGACACGGTTTATAATTCCCTAAAGGACGGCGGCTGCTTTACCCGCGCGCTTCGCATGCGCGAGTTTGAGAACGACGCGCCGAACTACACGCCACGCATATCGGGAATAGTCGTTCCCGACGAAAAGGGAGGCTTTAAGTATAAGCTTTCAATACTAAAGTCGGATAACGGAAACGGCGATGCTTGCGTGCGTTATTTTTACGAGTACGACGCGCCTATTAAGGGAGAAGGACGCTTTATTCATACCTATATCGGCGACGGAAGCCCTATACCCTCCTTCGAGGGCGAGCCTGTTCGCGTCGCAATAGACGGCGATATCGAGAGCTTCTCAAAATCGGTTTGGGAAAGCCTAAACGCGGACAACAAGGTTGCGTTCTTCGCGCGGTTTATTAACCTTAAAAGTAACGAGAAGACCGACAGAATAATTAATAAGTTTGAAAAGAAATAGGAGCCGTTTAAGATGAAAGAGCTGGAACTGAAGTATGGGTGCAACCCCAACCAAAAGCCCGCAAAGATTTTTATGAGCGAGGGAGAGCTTCCGATTGAGGTGCTTTCGGGTAAGCCCGGATATATAAACTTTCTCGACGCGTTCAACTCGTGGCAGCTTGTAAAGGAGCTAAAGGAAGCGACTGGGATATGCGCGGCGGCTTCCTTTAAGCACGTTAGCCCCGCGGGCGCGGCGCTTGGCTTGCCGCTGGACGATACCCTTAAAAAGATGTATTTCGTTGAGGACATAAAGGAGCTTACTCCTATGGCTTGCGCCTACGCGAGGGCGCGCGGCGCGGACAGAATGAGTAGCTTCGGCGATTGGATAGCTCTTTCGGACGAGTGCGACGAGGCTACGGCGCTTATCGTCAAAAAAGAGGTTTCCGACGGAATTATTGCCCCCGCGTACAGCGAGAAGGCGCTTTCTATTCTTAAAACGAAAAGAAACGGCAACTATAACATAGTAAAAATTGACCCGAACTATATCCCGCGTGAGGTTGAGCGCAAGGATGTTTTCGGTATTACCTTTGAGCAGGGAAGAAACAACTTTAAAATTGACGAATCGGCGTTTTCCAATGTTGTGACCAAAAACAAGACCATAACGGACGAGCAGAAGCGCGATTTATTGCTTTGCTTAATTACCCTTAAGTACACCCAGTCAAATTCCGTTTGTTATGCGTCGGGTGGTCAGGTTATCGGCGTGGGCGCGGGTCAGCAAAGCCGCGTACACTGCACAAGGCTTGCGGGCAACAAGGCGGACGTATGGCAGCTTCGTCGTCACCCTAAGGTTCTGTCGCTTCCCTTCCGCGAGGATTTAGGGCGCGCCAACCGCGACAACGCCATAGACGTTTACGTTTCCGACGACAGCGAGGTGCTGTTCGAAAATTGGCAGGAAACCTTTACCGAAAAGCCCGCACCGCTCACACGCGAGGAGAAAAAGGAGTGGCTTTCTAAGGTCACGGGCGTGTCTCTCGGAAGTGACGCCTTCTTCCCGTTCGGTGACAATATTGAGCGCGCGAGAAGAAGCGGCGTAACCGCTATAGTTGAGCCCGGCGGTTCTATTCGCGACGACCAGGTAATAGAAACCTGCGATAAATACGGAATAGCAATGGCGTTTAACGGAATGAGACTGTTCCACCATTAAAGTTTTGAGGTGTTGTATGAATATACTCGTAGTAGGCGGCGGCGGCAGAGAGCACGCGATAATAAAAAAGCTTCTTGAAAGCAAGGGGATAGATAAGCTGTATGCCGCGCCCGGTAACGGCGGTATCGGCTGCGACGCAGAGTGCGTCGCGATAGGCGCGACGGATATCTCGGGAATAGTAAGCTTCGCAAAGAATAACGCTATAGACTACGTCGTGGTTGCGCCCGACGACCCGCTGGTGCTTGGTATGGTGGACGCGCTGAACGAGGCGGGCATACCCGCCTTCGGACCGAACAAAGCGGCGGCGGCGATAGAGGGAAGCAAAGCGTTTTCAAAGGACCTTATGCGCCGCTACAATATTCCGACGGCGGAATACGAAGTTTTTGACAACAGCGATAAAGCGATAGCTTACATAAAGAGTAAAAACGAATATCCCGTAGTTGTTAAGGCGGACGGGCTTGCGCTCGGTAAGGGCGTGCTTATCTGCGAGGACGAAGAAAGCGCGGTCGCGGCTGTTAAGGATATTCTCGACGGCGGAAAATTCGGCGCTTCGGGCAGCCTTGTGGTAATTGAAGAGTTTCTTACGGGAAAAGAGGTTTCGGTGTTAAGCTTCACCGACGGTAAAACCCTTGTGCCTATGGTGAGCAGTATGGACCATAAACGCGCGCACGACGGCGACACGGGGCTTAATACGGGCGGAATGGGAACTATCGCGCCGAACCCCTATTACACCGACGAGATAGCGGCAAGGTGTATGGAGACTATTTTTCTTCCTACTGTAGCCGCTATGAATAGCGAAGGACGTTCCTTCAAGGGTTGCCTTTATTTCGGGCTTATGCTTACCGAAAAGGGACCTAAGGTGATTGAGTATAACTGCCGCTTCGGTGACCCCGAGGCGCAGGTAGTGTTGCCGCTGCTTCGCGGAGACCTGCTTGAAATACTTCTCGCTACTACAAACGGTACGCTCGACAAGGTCAAGTTCAATTTCGATTGCGGCGCGGCGGCTTGTGTAATAATCGCCTCGGGCGGATATCCAGAAAAATACGAAAAGGGTAAAAAGCTTTTCGGTCTTAACGAAAAGGGCGCAAGCGACAAGGCGGACGTCACCGTCTACCACGCGGGCACCAAGCGCGAGGGAGAAGACCTTGTAACCTCGGGCGGGCGGGTACTCGGTGTTACCGCTACGGCGGATACACTTGAAAAAGCAATAGAAAAAGCCTATGAAGCCGCAAAGGAAATCGGCTTTGAGGGCTCGTTTATGCGAAGCGACATTGGTCAAAGCGCGCTTCGCGCATTAAAGTAAGGGGTGAATATATGGCTGTATACAGAATTTACGTTGAAAAGAAAAAAGAGTATGCCGTAGAGGCAGCCTCGCTAAAGAACGAGATTGCTTCGCTTTTGAGTATTAAGGGCATAGAAAGCTTTCGTATAGTCAACCGCTACGACGTAGAGGGTATAAGCGAGGAGCTTTTTTCAGCAAGCGTGGCGACGGTATTTTCCGAGCCACAGCTCGATAATACCTATAAGGAGCTTCCGTCGGCAGACTATACCTTCGCGGTAGAGTACCTTCCCGGTCAGTTTGACCAGCGCGCGTCAAGCGCGAGTGAGTGTATACAGCTTATTAGCGCGGGAGAAAGACCCGCTGTGAACAGCGCGCGCGTCTTTCTTATAGACGGCGCACTTTCATATAAAGAGCTTCAAAGCATTAAAGAGTATGTCATAAACCCGGTAGAGGCGCGCGAAGCGGACCTCTCTGATAAATCGACCCTCGCGGTGAATTACACTATACCTACGACGGTGGAAACGCTTACGGGCTTTACCAAGCTTGACGCGGCCGAGCTTGCTGATTTCGTAAAAAAGTATGGGCTTGCGATGGATAACGATGATATCGCCTTTTGTCAGAAATACTTCATTTCTGAGCGCCGTGACCCGACAATAACCGAAATTCGTATGATAGATACCTACTGGTCGGACCACTGCCGCCACACCACCTTCGGCACAGTTATAGATAAGGTAACGATTGATAACGAGCTTGTAAAGAAGGCATATGACAACTACCTTAAGCTGCGTGGCGAGCTTTATGTAAATAAAACAAAGCCTGTTTGTCTTATGGACCTCGGCACAATTGGTGGAAAGTACTTAAAGAAAACAGGCGTTCTTAAAAACCTCGACGAGAGCGACGAGATTAATGCCTGTAGCGTGAAAATAAAGGTTGATAACGGCGGAAAAGAGGAGGACTGGCTGCTCCTTTTCAAGAACGAAACCCATAACCACCCGACGGAGATAGAGCCATTCGGTGGCGCTGCCACCTGTATAGGCGGCGCTATTCGCGACCCGCTTGCTAACCGCGGTTATATCTATCAGGCTATGCGCGTGACGGGAGCGGGTAACCCGCTTGTGCCCGTTAGCGAGACGCTAAAGGGTAAGCTGCCGCAAAGAAAGCTCGTTACCACCGCGGCGGCGGGCTACTCAAGCTACGGTAACCAGATAGGTCTTGCCACGGGCATAGTGGACGAGCTTTACCACGACGGCTATATAGCGAAGCGTATGGAGATAGGCGCGGTAGTCGGAGCCGTTAAAGAAGAGAGCGTTCGGCGCGAGGAGCCGAGCGAGGGCGACGTGGTAATACTTCTCGGCGGAAAGACGGGGCGTGACGGCTGCGGTGGCGCGACAGGCTCATCTAAAGCGCATAAGCTCGAAAGCCTCGAAAGCTGCGGCGCGGAGGTGCAAAAGGGTAACGCGCCCGTAGAAAGAAAGCTTCAGCGTCTTTTTAGAACTAAGGAAGCGACCCTTATGATTAAGCGCTGCAACGACTTCGGCGCGGGCGGCGTGTCGGTCGCTATAGGCGAGCTTGCCGACGGACTTCGGATAAATCTCGACGCCGTGCCGAAAAAGTACGACGGTCTTGACGGCACCGAGCTTGCCATTTCGGAAAGTCAAGAGAGAATGGCTGTAGTAGTGGCGAAGGCGGACGAAAAACGTTTTATCGAGGTCGCCAATAGAGAGAACCTCGAGGCGACGGCGGTGGCGGTTGTAACAAAAGAGCCCCGTCTTTTTATGGAATGGAACAATAACGTTATATGCGATATAAACCGTGAGTTTTTAAACTCCAACGGGGCGGAGAAGCATACAGAGATAGAAGTAGGTGGCGACGAAATCTATAAGCCACAGTATAGTGGCGGCTTTAAGAAGAAGCTTTCAAGTCTTGTAAGTGACCTTAATGTCTGCTCTAAAAAGGGACTTTCCGAACGGTTCGATTCTACTATCGGCGCGGCTACGGTGGTTATGCCCTTCGGCGGCAAAACCCAGACGACACCCACGCAGGCTATGGTCGCGAAGCTTCCCGTAGAGGGTGAGACAAAGACCTGCTCCGCTATGGCGTGGGGCTTTAACCCTTATGTCAGCGAGAAGAGCGAGTACCGCGGCGCGTATCTTGCCGTAGCGGAAAGCGTCTGTAAGCTTATAGCCAGCGGCTTTAAAAAGAACACGATGTACCTTACCTTTCAAGAGTACTTCAAGCGCCTTACGAGCGACCCGAAGCGGTGGGGAAGCCCATTTGCAAGTCTTTTAGGCGCGCTTCAGGCTCAGCTTGATTTTGGCGTGGCGGCTATCGGCGGCAAGGACAGTATGTCAGGCAGCTTCGAGGATATTGACGTACCGCCCACACTTGTCTCCTTCGCCGTGGCTTCGGGTAATACCGATAGCGTAGTAACAAACGAGTTCAAAAAAGCAGGCAGCAAGCTCTATTTTGTTAAGCCCGAATACGACGACGAATTGCTTCCGAATAAGTCTTCTCTTCTCAGCGTAATAAGTAAGGTAGAAGAGGCTATAGCCGACAAAAAGGTGCTTTCGGCTTATACCTGCTCCTTCGGCGGCGCGGCTGAGGCGCTCTTTAAAATGTCGCTCGGCAATAGAATAGGCATAAAGCTTAACGGAAATATAAGCGAAGAGGAGTTGTTTGCACTCTCCTACGGTTCGTTCATACTTGAGACCGACGAAGCGCTCGGCTTCGGCACTCTTATCGGCGAGACAACGAAGGACTACACCCTTTCCGCTTTCGGAGAAATGCTCGACCTTACTTCACTTAGAACGCTATATAGTGATAAGCTTGCGCCCGTCTTCCCCTATAAAAATATCGGTTCGAACGAACGTGTTGAGAAGATAAGCTTTACTGCGGGTGAAAGAGCGGTATGCAGCGCTAAGGCTGCGCGTCCGCGTGTGCTTATTCCCGTCTTCCCGGGAACAAACTGCGAATACGACTCCGCCCGCGCTATGCGTATGGCGGGCGCGGTGCCCGAGGTTTTCGTCATTAACAATCTCACGCCGAGCGACGTAGCGAACAGCGTAAAAGAGATAGTTAAAATAATAGATAACAGCCAGATGATATTTCTGCCCGGTGGCTTCTCGGGCGGTGACGAGCCTGAGGGCAGCGCAAAGTTTATAACCGCGCTTTTTAGAAACCCCTTTGTCACCGAGGCGGTGCATAAGCTTTTGAACGAGCGCGACGGACTAATGCTCGGCATCTGCAACGGCTTTCAGGCGTTAATTAAGCTCGGACTTCTTCCCGAGGGCAGAATTAAGAGCACCGACGCTCTTTGCCCTACGCTTACCTTTAACACCATTAACCGCCACCAAAGCAAGATAATAAGAACCCGCATAGCCTCCGATAAATCTCCGTGGCTTTCGGGCGTAAAGACGGGCGATATTCATAACGTTGTAGTAAGTCACGGCGAGGGACGCTTCGTTGCAAGTGACGAGGTGCTAAAGAGTCTTATTGCGAACGGACAGATAGCGACGCAGTACGTTGACCTTGACGGCGAGCCTACTATGGACGTGCGCTTTAACCCGAACGGAAGCTTCCTCGCGATTGAGGGAATAACAAGTCCCGACGGCAGGGTTCTCGGCAAGATGGGACATTCCGAAAGAACGGGCGACAATCTTTATAAGAATGTCGCGGGCGACTATAACCAGCGGCTCTTTGAGTCGGGTGTCGCCTACTTCGGCTAAAGGAGAAGAAAATGGAACACGACAGATATATAAGCCCCTTTGAAACGCGCTACGCCTCTAAGGAGATGCAGTTCATCTTTTCCGAGGACAACAAGTTTAAAACTTGGCGCAAGCTTTGGATAGCGCTTGCAAAAGCCGAAAAGGCGAACGGGCTGGATATAACAGACGAACAGATAATGCAGCTTGAGGCGAACGCCGACAATATCAATTATGAGGAAGCCGTGGCGCGCGAGAAGGAATGCCGCCACGACGTTATGAGCCACGTTTACGCCTACGGGCTACAGTGTCCCGAGGCAAAAGGGATAATACATCTCGGCGCTACGAGCTGTTATGTCGGCGACAACACCGACGTTGTTATAATGCGCGAGGCTCTTCGCGTAGTAAAAAGAAAGCTTGTTAACGTAATTTCGCTTCTTGCGAATTTCGCCGACGACCATAAATCAATACCCGCGCTCGCGTACACCCACCTTCAGCCCGCGCAGCTTACTACCGTGGGCAAGCGAGCGACGCTGTGGCTTAACGAGCTTTATATGGATTGCATAGAAATAGACAACCGCATTAATTCGCTCGCGCTGCTCGGAAGCAAGGGAACCACGGGTACGCAGGCAAGCTTTGTTGAGCTTTTCGAGGGCGACAGCAAGAAGATAAAGGCGGTAGAAGCGTTTATAGCTAAGGAGATGGGCTTTGATAAGGTCGTTCCCGTTTCAGGTCAGACCTACTCCCGCAAGGTAGATTTCTTCGTGCTAAGCGCCCTTTCGGGAATAGCGCAATCGGCAATGAAGTTCGGAAACGATATGCGAATACTTGCAAACTTTAAGGAGATGGAGGAGCCGTTCGAAAAGCAGCAGATAGGCTCGTCCGCAATGCCGTATAAGCGTAACCCTATGCGCTGCGAAAGGATATGCGCCCTTGCCCGCTACGTTATGATAGACCTGCTTAATCCTGCGTTCACGGCGGGAACGCAATGGTTTGAAAGAACGCTGGACGACTCCGCCAATAAGCGCGTAGCCGTTGCTGAAGCGTTTCTCGCCACCGACGCGATACTCAATATTATGCTTAACGTATGTAACGGCATAGTCGTCTATCCGAAGGTTATTCATGCTCGCGTAATGGCAGAGCTTCCCTTTATGGCGACCGAAAACATTATGATGAGCGCCGTTAAAAAGGGCGGCGACCGTCAGGAGCTCCACGAAAAGCTTCGTGTTCATTCAATAGCGGCGGCTAAGGTCGTGAAGGAGGAGGGCAAGCCGAACGACCTCATTGAGCGCGTCTGCTCCGACGAAGCCTTCGGACTACGCCGCGAGGAGATAGAGGCTATTTTAAAGCCCGAGGAATTTACGGGCCGCGCCGCAGAGCAGACGGCGGAATACCTTTCGGAGGTTATCGCGCCGCTGCTTCTTGAAAACAGGTCTATTCTCGGCGAAACCGCGGTGCTTAGCGTATAATTTTAATTATTGTTTAAAGCAAAAAGCCGCCCAACGGGCGGCTTTAGTGTTTTTGTGTTTAGCTAATCTGCTTTTGTTTCCTTGTTCTTTTTATACTGTCCCAAAAGTCCGTCGTATTTTTTGCCTGTTACCTTGTAGTAAATCTCGAAGCCGAGGGTCATAACGATAAGAATAAAGATGAACACTCCGCCGAAGATAAGCCACGGCGACATGCCGAGGTCGGTCGGCACCCACTTAAAGAAATATGCGCAAGCGAGTATAAGCGCGAGAAACGGCACGGTGAAGATAACAAGCCGCCACGAATATTTAACGTTCTTAATTATATCGTCTGTGAAGGCAAGGTACTGTAAAAACGAGCCGACAACTGTAAGGATAAGAATGGAAACAACGGTGAGCTTTGTTATCTCGGTGTTCCAGATAAATGCCGCGAGCAGGTAAACGAGCATAGAGCCCGTGAACATAAACGACGCGCTTATCTTCCATTTTACAACGCAGTCCATAAACTTTTTCATTGTAGTATCTCCTTATAAGCCTAATTTTTGTTTTATTACCGCCGCATATTGGCGGCTCGCGAAGATTTTCTCCTTATTACTCATAGTGAGTATGAGCCGCCCGCCCATCTCCGGGCGTAAGGAGGAAACGTGCGCGAAATTTATTATCGAGGATTTTGAAATCCTTATAAAGTCGTCAGGCGCGAGCAGTTCTTCAAGCTCATACAGCCTCAGCGGCGTTTCGTAAACATTATCCGCCGTATAGAAGAAGGTGCGTTTATCGACGGTGTCTATGTAGATTATGTCCGTAGAATTCATAATTACCGTCTGCCCGTCGAGCACTCCCGTCAGCTTCCTGTCATAGGCGCGAAGGGTGGCGAGCATCTCCATAATCTGCTTATCCGCCTGCTTGCAGTTGACGATTATTTCTGTTTCCTCGAAGGAAGGGTTTTCGTTTATTGATATCTTCAATTTACTCCACCTCGTATCTCTTTCGTAGCTACAAGCTTATTCTATGGGAAAAAGGGTGAGGTTTCAACCGTTTTTGCGTAAGCTGTAGTTTTTTATTCCCAAGTTGCGCGTTTGAGCCGCTCAACAAAAGAAATGTATATTAAACGACAAAGAAATGTGTTAGAATAGAAATAAGAATGCGGCAGAAAGACAAGAGGTAAATATGGCAAGTGTTTTAAGCAACGCAATGAAAGCTCAAATAAAGCTCCTTCGCCCTTTTGTAAAGAAGATGAATCTGAAAAATGAGCGAATAGCGCAGGATGCAATCGGGCTTCTGGGGGCGAACGCGCTTGCCAGTAAGGTTGAGTATGCCATTGAGCCATTCGATAAATTCGAGGCTGAATGGGCGCTACCTATAGCGAAGCGGAGTAAAGCGATACTCTATCTGCACGGCGGCGCTTATACCTGCGGAACGGTTTCCTACGCGAAGGGCTTCGGCGGGGTACTCGCCGAGCTTACCGAAAGAAGTGTTTTGTGCGTGGGCTACCGCCTCGCGCCCGAAAGTCCCTTTCCCGCCGCGGTGGACGATGCCTTCGAGTCGTACCTTCGTATGCTAAAGTCCTTCGACGCTTCTGATATAGCGGTTGTTGGCGAATCGGCTGGAGGCGGACTTATATTCTGCCTTATGCAACGTCTTAAGGAGGCGAAGCTTCCTATGCCCTCGGCTTTGGTGGCGCTTTCACCTTGGGCGGACCTCACCTGCTCGTATCCATCATATATTACAAATAGTAAGGTGGACCCGAGTCTTGGGTGGGATTCCTTAAAGTTTTCCGCTCGTCTGTACGCGAAGAGTGACCTAAAAAACCCCTTGGTTTCGCCCGTTTATGGTGACCTTTCGGGGCTTCCGCGCACCCTTATTATCGCTGGCTCCGACGAGCTTTTGTTAGACGATACGGCGGTACTTACCACTCGTCTTCGTGTTTCTGGCGTAGACTGCGAAACACATATAGAGCAGGGAATGTGGCACGTTTATGTGCTTTTCGGGATTCCCGAGGCTAAAACGGCGCTAAACAAAATAAAAGCATTTTTGAAATAAGGCGTTTTTATGGAAGAAAAGATTGAGGCTCAGCGGAAAAAGTGGATAAAGCTTGATAACGCGGCAAAGATTTACCCTGCCACTATGTCTAAGAAGTGGACGGCAATGTTCCGCGTATCGGCGTCGCTTACCGAAAGGATAGACCCTATCTGTCTGCAAGCGGCGTTAGAGCGAACCGTTCGACGCTTTCCGTGGCTTAATATGAAGCTAAAGCGTGGGCTTTTCTGGTACTATCTTGAGCAGCTTGAGAAATCTCCGCGTATACAAAAGGATGTCGCAAACCCGCTTATTAGAATGGACGTGGACGAAAAGGACGCCGCGATGTTCCGCGTGCGCTACCACGAAAACCGCATTGCAGTTGAGTATTTTCACGTTCTGTGCGACGGAACGGGCGGAATGTGTTTCTTAAAAACCCTTGTAGCCGAATATATTGAGGAAAGGTATCACGAAAGGGTGCCGCGAAGCGACAGCGTGCTTGATTGCACGGAAGAGCCGCGCGAGGAGGAGCACGAGGACAGCTTCGGCAGGTTTTCGCGCAAGATGACAATGTCGCGCTCCGAGGCGATAGCCTACCGAGTAAAGGGAAGCGACCGAGACACGACTAAGCTTAATATAATTACGGGAATGCTTTCTGCCGCTGAGGTGAAAGCTAAGGCTAAAGGCTACGGCGTAAGCGTTACCGAGTTTCTGGTTTCCGCTTTAATAATGGCGGTTTACGGCGTTCAACAGACTGAACACAGCGAAAAGCAGCGAAATCTTCCCGTGAAAATCAGCGTGCCCGTTAATCTTCGAAACTATTACAAAACAAAAACACTTCGCAATTTTTCCTCCTACGTTACCCCGGGTATTGACCCGCGCTTCGGTAAATACACCTTTGAAGAGGTGCTAAAGCACGTCAAGTCCTTTATGGGGCTTGAGACGAGCGAAAAGCTTATGAACGCGCGTATGTCCACAAACGTAGGTGACGAGAAAAACCTGTTGGTGAGGATAATTCCGCTGTTTTTAAAGAACCCCGTACTGAATTTTGTATTTTTTATGGCGGGTGACCGCATCTCCTCCACGACCCTTTCGAATCTCGGCGTTGTGAAGCTGCCCGAGGTTATGAAGGAACATGTGGAGCGCTTAGACTTTATGCTCGGACCCTGCAAGATTAACCCGCTTGCCTGCGCGTGCGTTACGACGGGCGACCTTATGTGTATAAACTTCACGCGGACAATCAAGGAAGCCGAGGTTGAGAAGAACTTTTTCAGCTATCTTGTAAAGCTGGGGCTTCATGTTAAGGTGGAAAGCAACAGGAGGTATTCATAAAATGTCATATTGCGTTAACTGCGGCGTGGATCTTGCGCCCTCAGAAAAAAGCTGTCCGCTTTGCGGAGTTGAGGTGCAAAACCCGAAGCAGAAATGGCACGAGCCAGAAATAAAACCCTACCCGAATAGGGTAGAGCAGATAATGAAGAAGGTAAACCGCAAGTATGTGGTGTCCTTAATTTCAGAGCTGCTTCTTATCCCCGCAATTATCCCTGTTATTACAAATTTAGTAATTAACCATCAGATAACGTGGTCGGCATACGTTGTGGGCGGAGTGGTTTGCGCTTTCTTCCTTGCCGTTTTTCCGCTTCTTTACGAGATACCAAAGCCCTACTTGTACCTCGTTTTAGATACCATCGTCCTTGTCGGCTACATTGCGCTTATTGCCTATTCCTCGGGCGGTATGGATTGGTTCTATAAGCTCGGAATGCCGATAGTTTTAAGCGTATGCATTGCGGTTTCGCTCTTTATCTATGTCGCTCGCCGTTCGCGGCTTTCTCAGCTAAAGAAGGCGGCGATAGGGCTTATGCTCTTTTCCCTAATGTGTATGGCGATAGACTTCTTCATTAACCGCTTCGTCGGCAACGACTTCGCGCTTCTTTGGTCGCTCTTCGTGATAAGCTCGCTAACAATAATAGCGGTAATGCTACTTGTTTTAGACCGCAAGAAGAAACTTCAGGATGAGATAATAAAGCGGCTATTTGTGTAACAAGAAATCATATTTAAAGCCCGCGCAGCATTGCGCGGGCTTTTCTATTTCCTTAATTTTCAAGCCGATAGGGTGACGACAAAAAGTCGTTCTTCTCCTGCATCTCAATCATATGGTTCCAAAAGCGCTTTGGCATTAACGTCATCTGACAGCGTGGATTGCGCCGCTCAGGGATAGCGATTGCTTCGCAGTAGCCCTTCCAAAGCCGCTGATAATCCATCTCCTCGCTGTTCATAAAGGCAGCGGGCAGAGCGTCAAGCTCCACTATCTTGCTTATTCCGTCCTTGTAAAGAAGAGCCGCCTTATGCGTTTTGTCGAAAATCATCAGCGCCTCGTTATGAAAGCGGTCACAGAAATGCTCCGCAAGAAGCGGCAGAACAAAGCAGCGTGGCTCAATAACCGAAACCAGCGCCTCGCCGCAATCTGTAAAACGGACGAAGCCCTTATAGTGGTGTGCCTCGCCGTTCATACGCTTTACCGCGTTGGTTACCGTTCTTACCGTATCATTTCCGAGCATATACGGCGTTTTACGCCCTTCTTTAAAAGCGAGCTTAATAAAATCAATAATTAGAAGCTCCTTTTGCGGCTCGTCGGTAAGAAAGCAGTTTGCCGCAAGGTATAAGGCATCGGGGCTAACCTTATCGCGAAGCCCGTTTACAACCCTCCGCGCGTGTTCAAGGTCGGTCACAATCTCATAGCTTTCATAAAGCGTCGGCGTAAAGCTCTCCTCGGTAAAGACCTCTAAAACGTTAAGCTTCTTTGAATACACCTCAAACACGCAGGACATCAGACCCTCAAAGGTTCCGTCATAGATTAAAACTAAATCTGTCCCGTAAGGCATTTTACCCTATCCTCCAAAACAAGCTGTGGCGCGAAAAGACTTAACTGCTCGTACTTGCTCTGGCTCGCAAGCTCCTTGCAGTTCTCCGAAACAAGCCCGCGAAGCACGCTTTCGGGAGTAAAGCGTATACCCTCCATAAGTCCCGAACCACAGGTAATAAAGTACTGCGCGCGCTTCATTACCACGCCGAGCTTTTTAAGCGTCTCGAAGGTAAGGCGTCCGTTCCGCCGCGCCGTCATAATCTTATATACGCTTTTTACCCCTATTCCCGGTACGCGCAGAAGCAGCTCGCGCGGGGCAGAGTTTACGTCAACGGGGAAGAAGTCAAGGTGATTTATCGCCCAGTTACATTTCGGGTCGATAAGAAGATTGAAGTTTTCGTGCTCCTCGTCGAGCAGCTCACTTGCTTCAAAGCCGTAGAACCTCAGCAGCCAGTCTGCCTGATAGATACGGTGCTCGCGAAGCAGCGGCGGCTTAGTATTAAGCGACGGCAGCATAGGGTTACTCGCAAGCGGTATATATGCCGAATAGAAAACACGCTTAAGCGAGTACTTTTTATACATAGCCTCCGAAAGGGTGATTATCTTCCTGTCGCTTTCGGGCGTCGCGCCGACAATAAGCTGGGTGCTTTGCCCCGCCGACGCGAAGGTGGGGGAGTGCTTATATTTGATTAAATCCTGTTTGTTTTCGGTTATCTTATTCGCAATATAGCCCATAGGCTTTAGTATGGAGGTTTTGCTTTTGTCTGGCGCGAGCCGCACGAGACTTTCGCTCGACGGAAGCTCAATATTAACGCTCATTCTGTCCGCGAGCACGCCGAGTCTGTCGATAAGCGCGGGGTCAGCGCCGGGGATGGCTTTCGCGTGGATATACCCGCGAAAGCGATACTCCTCACGGAGTATTCGCAGCGTTTCAATCATCTGCTCGCAGGTGTAATCGGGGTTTTTGATTATGCCAGAGCTTAAAAACAACCCCTCGATATAGTTGCGGCGGTAGAAGCTGATAGTGAGGTCGGCAAGCTCGTGCGGCTGAAAGGTAGCGCGCCTTGTGTCGTTGCTTCTTCGGTTAAGGCAGTAGCTACAGTCGTACGCGCAGGCGTTGCTTAAAAGCACCTTCAAAAGTGAAATACACCGCCCGTCCGCCGCAAAGCTGTGGCAGATTCCGCAAGCGACGGCGTTGCCCATAGAGCCGCCCTCGCCGCTTCTTTCCGCGCCGCTGCTGGTGCAGGCTACATCGTATTTCGCCGCGTCCGCAAGAATTTGCAGCTTATCCATAACATCCATAATCTCACCCCTTGAACATACGTTTATTATAGAACAATTGTTCGGAAAAGTAAATAGAATAAAAACCAATAGAAAGAATTAACTTGACAAATAAGAAGAATGTGATAATATATACGAGAAGCCTTATATAACCATACATAGCCATACCGTAAGCGCAATTGGTTTTGCAGCTTCAAGAAAATTATTTAAGAGGAGTTAAAAATAGTAATGGAAAAAGATATGATGAAAGTAACATTTAATATAGCAAGGGAGACATATATGCTATATAAGAAAAATTTGCGCGATATGGGGAAAATACCCACATACGACCTCGTTAACCATATAATTTCAATCAACAAAGAGGCAGAAGAGAGAAACAAAGAAAAATGAAGGCTGACAATCGAGTATAAGGAGTACCCTGATGCCATTGATAAAGAAGAACTTCTAAGAAGAGAGATTGAGTTCTCAATGTTCCCGAATATGGACCAAGAGGAGATAGAGGAATACCTAATGGACCATATTAAAGAGTAAATAATGTAACGATGTACATTAAAAAATAACGCCCTCATTTGAGGGCGTTATTTATTCTCCATATCTCCTTTGCGTATTCCTCAATCGAGCGGTCGGAGCTGAACTTGCCCGCGCCGCAGATATTCATAAAGCCCTTTCGAGCCATGGCCTTTTTGTCCTTAAAATCGGTGTTAAGCCGTAGCCTCGCTTCAATATAGCTGTTGAAATCGTAAAGGAGGTAGTAGTTATCGGGCTTATGCCAGCTTGCGCCCTCAAGTATAGAGGTATAAAGCTCCTTGAACGCGCCCGTTTTTCCGTCGTTAAGGGTGCCGTTAATAAGCGCGTCAAGCACCCTTTTCAGCTTCTTGTCACTTTTGTAAAGCTTTTTCGGGTCGTAGCTGTCGGCTATACTCTCAAGCTCCTCCACCCGTGCGCCGAAGATATAGTTGTTATCCTCGCCCGCCTCCTCGACAATTTCTATATTTG
Source organism: uncultured Oscillospiraceae bacterium (assembly GCA_964458545.1). GTDB lineage: Bacteria > Bacillota > Clostridia > Oscillospirales > Ruminococcaceae > JAYFNU01. Next base: position 41,755 of record CAYWJF010000003.1, read on the forward strand.
CGCCGTCGTAGGTGCCAAGGGTAACCGCGCCGTTAAGCATAAGCTTCATATTGCCCGTGCCGCTCGCTTCCGTGCCCGCCGTGGAAATCTGTTCGGACACGTCCGCCGCCGCTACCAGCTTTTCGGCGTAGGAGACGTTATAGTTCGCTAAGAAAACAACCTTTATCTTGTCCCTAACTCGCGGGTTTTTGTCTACAAGCCGCGCAACCTCGTTAATTAACTTGATTATGCCCTTAGCTCGCGCGTAGCCGGGGGCGGATTTTGCGCCGAAGATAAAGGTGGTTTTAGTGAAATCCTTTAATCCGCCTGCGTCCATTTCGTAGTAAAGCCATAGTATCGTAAGCGCGTTTAATAGCTGGCGCTTATATTCGTGAAGGCGCTTTATCTGAATGTCGAAGACGCTTTCGGGGTCGAGCTCAATTCCGTCGTGTATCTTGACATACTCTGCAAGCTGCACCCTCTTAGCTTTTTTAATCGAAATAAATTCGTCTAATGCCCTCTCGTCGTCGGCGTATTTTTCAAGCCCACGTAAGCGCGAAAGGTCGGTTAACCAGCCGCTATCACCTAAAAGCCTTGTTACCATTTCGGAGAGCTCGCGGTTGCATAGCGCAAGCCAACGTCTTTGGGTAATGCCGTTAGTTACGTTTTTAAAGCGTTCGGGGAAGACCTTGTACCAGTCAGCGAATACCCGTTCCTTTATTATCCGCGAGTGTATCTCCGCGACGCCGTTCGTGCAGCTTGTGGCGAAAACGGCGAGGTTTGCCATATGCACGGTTTTGTCCTTAATAATATATAGGTTTTTCGCCGTCGTCTTGTCGATTTTCTTTTCTCGCTTAAATGAAGCGAGCTTCTTTTCTATCTGTTCAATTATTTTGTAAATACTCGGTACAACGGCTATAAGCTGCGCCTTCGACCACTTCTCCAGAGCCTCTTGCATAATGGTGTGGTTTGTGTAGTTGAAGGTTTTCTGCGCGATATCGAACGCCTTATCGAAGGAAAGCCCATCCTCGGTCGTTAGTATGCGGATAAGCTCGGGAATAGCGATAACGGGGTGGGTGTCGTTTAGCTGAACCGCGTTAAGCCTCGCAAAATTATCGAAGCCGTCGTTATTGCTCATTTTATATTTTCTTACTATATCCTTTACCGACGCGCTTGAAAAGAAATACTGCTGACGAAGACGAAGCAGCTTGCCCTCGTCGGTGTTGTCGTTCGGATAAAGTACGCGGGAGATATCCTCGGCGCGGTTCTTCTCCCTAACCGACTGGTCGTACTTGCCGTCGTTAAAAAGCGTAAAATCGAACTCGCTAATCGGCTCCGCCTGCCATAGTCGAAGGGTGCCTATCGTTTTTGCACCGTAGCCGATTACAGGCATATCGTAGGGTACAGCCATAACGCTGTCCTTCGCAAAATCTATTCTTACCGCCTCGTCAAAGCGGCGCACGGACCACGGGTCGCCGAGTCTCTGCCAGTCGTCGGCGTACTCGGTCTGAAAGCCGTTCTCTATTTTCTGCTTGAATAAGCCGTACTTGTAGCGAATGCCGTATCCGTCGAGCGGTATGCCGAGGGTTGCGGCGCTGTCAAGGTAACAAGCCGCGAGCCGTCCGAGCCCGCCGTTGCCGAGCGCCGCGTCCTCAATCTCCTCAAAATCGTTAAGCGAAGCGCCCTCCGAGGAAAACAGCTTTTCAAGCTCCTCGTAAACGCCGAGACAAAGGATATTGTTATTCACAAGCCGCCCGACAAGGAACTCCGCCGAAAGGTAGTGCGCCTGCCGCTTACCAGAAAGAGAACACTCCCGCGCTGTCCATAAAGGCGCAATTTCGTCCATTACGGTAAGGCTTAAAGCCTCGTGAAGCTGCCACGGCTTCGCGTCCTTTAGCGAAACGCCGAAGCGTGAAGATAGAAGAGATTTTGTTTTATCAAAGATTATTTTTGTATCCATAACAAGCCTTTCTATTTAAACCGTCTGTCGTATAAGCGGCAGAGTTTCGCGATTTTTGCCGCGAGCAGGTCGTTTATGTCCTCTTTGCGGCAGCGCCACTGCCAGTTGCCCGAAAGGGTGGACGGTTCGTTCATGCGCGCGCCCTTGCCGAGTCCGAGATAATCCTGAAAGGTTATAACCGCGAGCCTTGCTACAGTGGAAAGGGTAAGCTTAATAAACTTTGTCACAAAGTCGTCGGTGTTTGTCTGCCCCATATAGGCGAGCAGCTTCGCCTTGTCAGCCTTCGGAATACTCTCAACCCACTCCTTAATGGTCATATTGTCATGGGTGCCCGCGTAGACTACGCAGTTTTCCTTAAGGTTATGCGGAAGGTTGGTGTTATCCTTATCCTTTGCGCCGAACGCAAACTGAAGAAGGTTCATTCCCGGGAAGCCGCACTCGTCGAGAAGCTCGAACACATCGGGGGTGAGAAATCCGAGATTTTCGGCTATAACGGGGAAGCTGGAAAGCCGTTCGCGCGCCTTGTTGAAAAGGTCTATGCCCGGACCCTTTTCCCAGCGCCCGCGCTTCGCGTTTTTTGAGCCGTTTGGAATAGAGTAGAAGCCAGCGAAGCCGCGGAAATGGTCTATTCTCAGTACGTCATATATAGAAAAACAAGCCTCAAGCCGCCTTATCCACCACTCGTACCCCGTGCGCTTGTGCTTTTTCCAGTCGTATACGGGGTTGCCCCAAAGCTGACCGTCCGCCGAAAAGAAATCGGGAGGGCAGCCCGCTACACGCCTCGGCACGCCGTCTTTATCAAGGTTAAAGAGCTTTGGGTTTGCCCATACGTCGGCGCTGTCGTCCGCGACGTAGATGGGCAAATCGCCTATTATCCTTACGCCGCTTTTGTTCGCGTACTCCTTAAGCTTTCCCCATTGAAGGAAAAACTCATACTGTATAAAGCGGTAAAGCCCTATGCGTTCCTTTTGCTCTTTTCTGGCATTGTCGAGCGCAGTTTGTTCGCGAAGCCGCAGTTCCTCGCTCCATTCGTGCCACGAGCGTCCGTCGTGCGCGTCCTTAAGCGCCATAAACAGTGCATAGTCGTCAAGCCACACGGCGTTCATTTCAAGAAATTCGCGGTAATCATTCGGAACGCACTTTTTAAAGCGCTTATACGCTTTTTCTAATACTTCGTAGCGGTTTTTATAAAGCGCCTCGTAGTCTACCGCCGTTTCGCTTTCGCACCAAGCTATTTTTTTGTATTCGTTTTCCTCAAGCAGTCCGTCGCTCGCGAGGGTATCAAGGTCGATAAAGTAAGGATTTCCCGCAAAGGTGGAGAAGGACTGGTACGGCGAATCTCCGTAGCTTGTCGGACCCATAGGAAGTATCTGCCAATAGTGCTGTTTTGCCTTCTTTAAGAAATCGACAAAATGGTAGGCTTCCTCGCCGAAGGAGCCTATGCCGTAAGGCGAGGGCAAGGAAGAGATATGAAGAAGTATTCCGCTGTAACGTTTGTAACGGTTCATTCGTTTTTCCTTTACTAATACTGAATATCCGTGTTTGTTTTATTGATATAAGAATAACAGTCAATTTACTTAAACGCAAGATATCCTTTCACTCTTATTATTGCTCAAAACTTTAAAGCTATCAAGAAAGCCATACTCTTCGTCAGAATAAATATTTGCGAATGAAAGGCTTATATGCGGGAAAATCGGCAACAATAAGAAAGGATAAGCGTAAAAGTGCGCTTACAAAATAAATTCGGAGGACAAAATGAAAAGAATAACGGCTATTATCCTTACCCTTTCGCTTGTGTTTACATTTGCGGCGTGCGGTAAGAAGAACAACGGCAATGGCAACGGCAACGGCACAAACGGTAGCGGCGGGAAGGTCACTCTTAAGGTGTGGGGCTCGCAGGAGGACAACGAGATGCTTACCTCAATGCTCGAGGATTATAAAACGGCGAACCCCGATACCGAGTACTCAATCGAGCTTGGCGTGGTAAGCGAGGCGGACGCAAAATCTCGCTACCTTGAAGACCCTGCGGCGGCGGCGGACGTTTTCGCTTTCTCGAACGACCAGCTTAAGGACCTCGTTTCTGCGGGCGCGCTTTACGAGATTTCCGGAAGCTACAAGGATACAGCGACAAGCGGAAACACCGAGGGGTCGGTAGGCTCAGCGACCCTCGGCGGAAAGCTTTACGGGTTCCCTATGACGGCGGACAACGGCTATTTCCTCTATTATGACAACAGCGTTTTTTCCGAGGAGGACGTAAAGACGCTTGATGGTATGATGGCTAAGGCAAACGAGGTAGGAAAATCAGTATTTATGGACGTGTCTAACGGCTACTATATTGTATCGTTTTTCTTGGGCGCGGGCTGTACGCTGACGGTAGACGAGAACGGCAAGCAGGTCTGCGATTTCAATAGCGAGCGCGGTCTTGCGGCGGCTGAGGCTATAAAGAAGTTTACCGCCGACCCCGCGTTTGTCACGGGTGACGACGCTGTCTTTACGGGCGGCATAGGCACGACGATAGCGGCGGGAATATCGGGAACATGGAACGCCGCGGCGGTATCCGAAATACTCGGTGAAAATTTTGCCGCGACGAAGCTTCCGACCTTTACTATTGGCGAGGAGCAGGTGCAGATGAGTTCCTTTATGGGCAGTAAGCTTGTGGGCGTAAATAAGCTTACGGCTAACCCCGTAGAGGCGATGAAGCTCGCTTCCTTCCTCACAAACGAGAAGAACCAGATTACCCGCTTTAATACGCGCCAGTTAGGACCCTCCAACATTAACGCCGCGAAGAGCGAGGCGGTGCTTGCGAACAAGGCGCTTTCGGCGCTTGCGCTTCAAAACCAGTACGCTGTTTCGCAAAACGACGTACTTGGCAACTTCTGGTCACCCGCCGAGGCTTTCGGTACGAGTATGGAAACGAAGGACTATTCCGCGTCTCTTCAAGAGCAGCTTGATGCAATGGTAGCGCAGATAGTCGCATAGAATATAACGAAGGAACACAATTACAGACCGAGCTCTTGCTCGGTCTGTAAACCACAGGCAAAAGAGGTAGCTAATGGGGAAAAACTACTACACAATGAATCCTTTTGAAAAGGCGGTTTACAAGCTAAGCCGCTTTTTCAAGACGCTTCCGAAACGGGTTGCGAGCGGGTTAAAGGGCTTTTTTCTGTCCGTTTTTAGCGGAATAAAGAGGATTGGCGCGGGCTTTAAGAGCTACGCCGCTATCTTTGTTAACGGCGATATATTTACAAAGCTTTCGTATATAGTAATGGGCTTCGGCTGCGCCGTTAGGGGACAGATAATTAAAGGAGTTTTGTTCCTCGCGTCTGAGGTTGGCTTCTTGCTTTTCTTCTTCGGCTTTGGCTGGAACTACCTAAGAGAGATAGCGTGGCTCGTTCTACGCTCCTTTCAAGGGGAAAAGGGCGCGTGGATAACAACGGTGTTTCCGCAAAGCTACACCCTTTCAAACTACACTCGTCTTTTTACCGAAACAAAACTCTTTAACTATCCTCGCTGGTTTCTAAATACCTTTATCGTCGCGGTTTTCACCTGTATACTCTCCACAATGCTTGTTCTAATGATAAGCTATGCCTTCTCGCGCCTTCGCTTCAAATCAAGGCGTTCGTTTATGAACGTGGGGCTTATCCTCGGTATGTTCCCGGGCTTTATGACAATGATTGCCGTCTATCACATTTTGAAGGCAATCGGGCTTTATCAGTCGCTCGCTTCGTTGGTGCTTGTATATTCCGCCACCGCTATGCTCAACTACTTTGTCGCAAAGGGCTTCTTTGACACCGTGCCGAAGGCTATGGACGAGGCCGCAATGCTCGACGGCGCGACGAAGAATCAGATATTTTTTAAGATAATTTTGCCCCTGTCAAAGCCTATCGTTATCTACACGGCGCTTACCTCGTTTATGGCTCCGTGGGTGGATTTCATCTTTGCGTCGGTCATTATGAAGGACAATTACAATAAATACACCCTCGCCGTGGGGCTATTCAGAATGCTCGAGCGGGAGAATATCTACGAATGGTTCACCCGCTTCTGCGCGGGCGCGGTGCTTGTCGCGATACCCATAACAATCATATTCATTGTCTTTCAAAAATACTATGTAGAGGGCGTTACGGGCGGTGCGACAAAGGGTTAGGGGCAAAGTATACACTCTGCACAAAAAGCGCGGTTTTATCGCCGCGCTTTTTTCACTTTAAAGTGAAAAAAGAAGTTGTCATTTAATGTTGTATTTTGTTATAATTACAATGTTCATATAAAGAATCATAATTCTGTTTAGATTGAATAGAATTACGAGAAAAACGTAAGGTTACAGTGATGCGTCCATACGATAAGATTATAATAGAAGACGAAAATTCCAAGCCCGAGGCAGAAAAGAAAGCCGCGGGCAAAAGGTCGTCCGAAAAAAACGTCTACCGCAAAAAGGACGCGGCGCTTTATAAGGATGAGATAATCTTAAGCGATGAGGAGATAGCCTCCGTGAAGGAGGAGGCGCTTAAGCCAAAAAGAAAGTTTAAGAAGGAAGCACTTCCTGAGCCAGCCGAGACAACCACGGCGGAAGAACCGAAAGAAGAAACAAAAAAGGAGAAAATCCTTTATAAACGAATAGACGTTACCAAGCAGGAGAACGTTGAGGTAGCCGAAAAGGAAGAGCCGAAGAAGAAACGCAGAACGAAGAAAGTGGCTAAGGAAACGGAACAGACCGAAGCCGAAGCGAAAACTACTGAAAACGTTGAGACGGTTCCCGTGTCGGAAGATAAAGCCGCGACTGAGCCCGAAGCCGAGAAAGTCGCGTTTGAGGAAACAAAGAAGGCGGCGGAAGACGAAAAGGGACCCGAACAATCTGTTGAGACCGAAATAGAAGTCGAAGCGCAAGCAAAGACTGAGCCTAAGCTTAGTGGCTTTGCGGCGCTATTATCTGCGTTAAAGAAGAAGGACGCGGGCGGTGCGAAAGTTTCAGAATCCGCTGATACGGCTGAGACAGAGTTTACCGCCGAAGCAACGCAGGCTAAACCTACCGACGAAGCGGATACCGAACAAGCTAAGCCTTCAAAGAAAAGCTTCAAGAAAGCCCCCGAAACTAAGATAACTGAGCCGATTGAAGCAGCGCCAGAGCCGAAGCAACCCGAGGAAAAGAAGGAAAAGCGCGTTTTCAGAGCTAAGGAGCAAAAGGCAGAAACTCCTGAGCCACCGAAAGAGCCCGAAAAGAAGCCCAAAAAAGAAAAGTTTAAGAAACAAGAAGAAAAGATAGCGCCCATAGAGGAAACGCCCGAAAAGAAGGGTAAGACGGCAAAAACCGTTTACGTTTCCGAGGTGGAGGCGCCGAAGCAGGATATAAAGGTAAAGACAAAGAAGGCGGCGAAATGGCTTATCGCTACCGTTCTTATCCTTGCGCTGTTATTTATAACGGCGGTCTGCGCCTACGGCTTCTATCAAAATTCATTACCTCCCGAGATTGAGTCGGTTGCGCTATCGGGAGCAAAAGAACCAGAGCAGCAGGAGCTTAGCACTAACGGAGAGTTTAGCGAGAACGACACCGTCAAGGTTACGGTAGGCGTAAAGGCTAACTTCTTCAAGTCGAGCGATTACTGGTTTATCGCGGTTAACGGCGACGCCGTACCCTCGGCGAACGACAGCGGCTGGGTGCAAGCAGACGGCGGCAAGGCGGAGCTCGAGCTCGGTATCGGCAACCACCGCATATACGTCAAGGATGAAAAGGGCAATATCAGCGGGCTCGGCAAGGATATCCCCGAGTTCAACAGGGTAATCGCCTTAAGAATAAAGCACGTAGTAGATATAACCTATCTTCCTATAATGGGAACAAGAACCTTTGAAGCGGACGTTATATCAATCGGCAACGCGGATGAAACCGTGGTTTGGTCTATAGACGATACCAAGGTTGCGCTCTGCGACGAGGGCGGGCAGGTAATAGGCGTGTCTAACGGCACTACCAAGATGGTTGCGACGGCGGCGAACGGCGTTTCGGCGTTAGTTGACATAATGGTCACCGACCTTGTAACTATCCCAGACACCAACACCTACGGAAAGCCTATGCTCGGCGCTGACCAGTTTACCGACGCCGAAGCGGCGCTTCTCGACCAGATACTCTTCAGCCGCGTTGAGGAAGCGGGCGGCTACGGAACGCGCGCGGGCGTTGTGGCAGCGGGAAGGTTCCTTGCGCTTGAGTTCCCGTACCGCGTGCCCTACTTTTTTGAGAACGGACGCCTTACACTTCCGTGGGAGGGCAGACCCTACGCCGACGGCGAGGGGCGTTACTACCACGTCGGGCTTTACCTGTCCGAGGATAAGTTTGACGACCTCGACCCCAAGGGGATAAGATGGGGCCCCGCCACTTGGGGGCAGAAGCTCAAGAACTGGGAAACTAAATATGCCTTCGTTTCGGGCGGCTACTATCCGAACGGCTTTGATTGCAGTGGCTTTGTCAGCTGGGTGCTGCTTAACGGCGGCTTTGATTTCGGTGACCGTGGGGCGGGAGACTTTGCCGACGTTGTTGATATGTGCGACTACGGCGAACAGCTAAGGATAACCGATGACCTATTAAAGTCCGATACGCTTAAGGCGGGCGACCTTATCTATACCGAGGGGCATATGGCGATTATTATCGGCATTTCCGAAGAAAAGATATATGTCGCGGAATCCCTTATAACCTCGGTGCGTTGCGTTTCCTTTGACCGCAATATTTGGTCGATGCCGTATTATCTGTATTCGCACGTTTCGCTTATGGACGAATGGTATGATAATAATCAAGGCAACTACACCGATATGTGGGAGATACCCGAGGATTACGAGGAGGTCGAGCGTTACTGGAACTATCCGTGGTAGCGGCGATTTTTCTTGACACAATTTATTATGTATAATATACTTTTTCTATAAATAAAGAAGGGCGTTCCAAAGCGAGGAACGCCTTAGCTTTTAACGAAAGGAAGGGATTATCTTGGCGAAGTACACAAAGGAAGAGATTATCAAACGAGTAAAAGAGGAAAACATCAGATTTATCCGCTTACAGTTTACCGATATCTTCGGACAGCTTAAGAATGTAGCCATCACCTCCTCGCAGATAGAGAAGGCGCTTGATAATATGTGCATGTTCGACGGCTCCTCCATAGAGGGCTTTGTCAGAATAGAAGAGAGCGACCAGTATCTTCGTCCCGACCTTTCCAGCTTTACGCTTATTCCGTGGCGCTCGAAGGACGGCGGCAAGGTAGCGCGCCTTATCTGCGACGTTTATTCTACCGACCAGACCCCCTTTAACGGCGACCCGAGATATATTCTTCGCAAGGCGCTAAAGGAAGCCGAGGATATGGGTTACTATTTTAACGTTGGTCCGGAGTGTGAGTTTTTCCTCTTCCATACCGACGAGGACGGGAACCCCACAACAGAAACTCAGGACCAGGCGAGCTACTTCGACCTCGGACATATCGACCACGGCGAAAGCGTTCGTCGTGAAATTTGCATAACCCTTGAGGATATGGGCTTTGAAATCGAGGCGTCGCACCACGAGGTCGCCCCCGGTCAGCACGAGATAGATTTCAAGTATTCCGACGCGCTTTCCACGGCGGACAATATAATGACCTTCCGCTGGGCGGTAAAGACGATAGCGCAGGATAACGGTCTGCACGCGACCTTTATGCCTAAGCCCGTTTTCGCACAGTGCGGCTCGGGCATGCATGTTAATATGTCGCTCTTCGACAAGAACGGCAACAACGTTTTCGTAAACGATAAGGACAAGCTCGGCTTAAGCCCCGTAGCCTACAGCTTTATTGCCGGAATAATGGAGCATATAAGAGGGATGACGGCGATAACAAACCCGCTTGTTAATTCCTACAAGCGCCTTGTTCCCGGCTATGAAGCGCCATGTTACATAGCTTGGTCGGCAAGGAACAGAAGCCCGCTTATCCGTGTGCCCTCGGCAAGAGGGCAGGGGACGCGAATTGAGCTTCGCAACCCTGACCCCAGCGCGAACCCGTATCTTGTGCTTGCGGTCTGCCTTACGGCGGGTCTTGACGGTATAAAACGCGGACTAACGCCGCCGCCGTCTGAGGATACGAATATATACGAACTTTCCGAGGAGGAAAGGCTTAAGCACGGAATAGGCAGTCTTCCGGGCTCGCTCCACAACGCGATAGAAGTGATGAACGAGGACGAGCTTGTTATGAATACGCTCGGCAAGCATATCAGCGGTATCTACACTGACGCAAAGCTAAAGGAATGGAACGAGTACCGTATGCAGGTTACACCGTGGGAGTACGAAAAGTACTTTAGATTGTTCTAAAAACTGAAAAGAAGGCGTCAGCCTTCTTTTTTTGCGCAAAAAAATACCCCGTGCAAAGCAGGGGTGAAATGAAATAGAAAGGAATTGTTAGGTCCTTATTATAATTCGCCGCTATTCCTTTGTCAATATCTGAAAAAATACAGAAAAAAGTTAAAGTTATTTGTACACTATATACTAACTTACAAAAAGTGAAATAATATACTTGCAAAAACAATATTATACGGTGTATAATATCGACATAAGAAACAGGAGGGATTAAACTAATGAACTATTGGGATAGACCCACTCTTAAAGAAAGAGCGAAAAACGTACTTAAAACCAGCTATTGGATGTCGTTCCTTGTAATGTTTATCTTCGGCATCCTGAGCGGCGGAATAAACCTTAACTTCAACGTGAACTCTGCGGATGTTCAAAACTTCTACTACTCTGCTGGCGACCTCCCCTCGGCGTTCGAGGGCTTCTGGAACGGTATAGGCGCTATAATTGCCTCGACCGTCGGCATGGTTGTTATTGGCGCGGGTATTGTGGGAATAGTCTTCTCGGTGTTCGTAACGAACATCTTCGAGATTGGTGTTTGCCGCTTCTTTACTCTTGCGCGCTACGGCAGCATAAACATTGACGAGCTTATCTTCGGCTTCAAGCACGGTAAGTATATGGACAACGTAAAGACAATGTTTTTAAAGAACCTTTATGTTTTCCTTTGGTCGTTACTGTTTGTAATTCCGGGCATAATCAAGAGCCTTGCTTACTTTATGGTGCCTTACATTATTGCGGAAAACCCGAACATATCCACCGAGCGTGCGCTTGAAATAAGCGAGAAGACCACTCAGGGTGAGAAATGGAACATCTTCGTTCTCGGGCTCTCCTTCATCGGTTGGTACCTCTTAGGAATGCTTGCCTGCGGAATTGGCGTGCTTTTCGTAAATCCTTACAGCCAAGCGACCTACGCAGAGCTTTACGGTGCGCTTCGACTCAAGGCGGTACAGACGGGAATAGCTACTAAGGATGAGATAGGCGCAGAGCTTTAAAAGAATACGCAATTTAATGAAGAAGGCAGGACACAATTGTCCTGCCTTCTTTTTGTTTTTATTGAGCCTTTGCCTGTAACGGCGCGTTTTTGTCCACCGCGTTTTCAAGCGCCGCAGACGAAATTGAGACGTTGCGCTCCTTTTCTCCTGTAGAGATAGTCGGAAGCCC
>CAYWJF010000004.1:0-47474 GCA_964458545.1 uncultured Oscillospiraceae bacterium
AAGCGCTTAATCGGCTCGTCCAGCTTTACTATACGCGCAATCTCGGCGTCTATCTTTTCTAGTATTTCGGGTGTCAGCACCGTGTCGCAGTCTATGTCGTAATAAAAACCGTTCTCAATCGCGGGACCTATTGTAAACTTAGTGTCGGGGTAAAGGTGCTTTACCGCCTCGGCTAAAACGTGGCTGCCCGTATGCCAAAAGGCGTGCTTTCCGCCCTCGCTTTCGAAGGTGAGTATCTCCACCGCGCAGTCCTTATCGACAGCCGTGCGAAGGTCGCTGTAAACGCCGTCGATTTCGCAGGCGCAAGCCGCTTTGTAAAGCCCCATACCGATAGATTTTGCTATTTCCGCGACGGTAATTCCCTTCTCAAATTCCTTTACGTCGCCCTTAAGCGACACCTTAACAGTGCTCATAGTTTATCCTCCATGTATATTGACAATAATATTTTACAAATTGTTAATTCGGAAAAAGAGAAAATAAAAAAGCCTCATCCCGAAAAAACGGGATGAAGCGTAAGCTCCACGGTTCCACCCGAATTGCGCAGGTCGCGCCTCTCGAAAGCGGGTGTAACGTCCCGCGGCAACGGCGCCGTTTTGCGGCGCGCTCGAACAGTGGTGCGTTTCCGTTAAGCGGTATGTCCTTTACAGCTTGAGGGACACTCTCTTGACCGTATTCGCGGGCGTTTATCTGTCGTCAACGCTTTAATTTATGTTTGATTTATAGCACATTACCCGCCCCTTTGTCAAGCGGCGGCTTAGCCCCCTATTTTGGTATTGACAAAGCTGTTACAAAACATTTACAATATATAAGGATATTTATTACAAGGCGTATTATATTTTGCCTTGTTTTAACCATACCAACTAAACAAATCAGGAAGGACCATAAAACAATGGGCACAGTACTCTATGTTGTTTTAGCGGTTGTCGCTGCGCTTATTATCGGCGCCGCGAGTTTTTATGGAGGAGTTCAATATCGTAAAAAGGTAGCCGAGGCAAGAATAGGCTCGGCTGAGGATGAAGCAAAGAGGATAGTAAACGACGCTATAAAATCCGCTGAACAAAAGCGAAAGGAAGTTGTGCTTGAAGCGAAGGATGAAATCTTCAAGATGCGCAACGAGTCCGACCGCGAGCTTCGCGAAAGACGAAACGAGGTTCAACGTCAGGAAAACAGAATTATTCAAAAAGAAGAAAACTTAGACAGAAAAATAACCCAGTTTGAAGCAGACGAAGCAAAGCAGCAAAAACGCATAGCCGAGCTTAACAAAAAGCTTGAAGAGGTAGAGACCGTTAAAAAGAGCCAGTTCGAGATGCTTGAGAGAATCTCGAAATTCTCGGCGGAGCAGGCGAAGGACCTCCTTCTTGCCCAGCTCGACAGCGAGCTTTCCCACGAGAAGGCGGTACGCATAAATTATTACGAGCAACAGCTTAAGGACGATTCCGACTCAATGGCGCGCGATATTTTAGGGCTTGCAATTTCCCGCTGCGCCACCGATTTCACTTCCGAAGCGACAGTTTCGGTAGTAGCGCTTCCAAACGACGAGATGAAGGGCAGGATAATCGGACGTGAGGGCAGAAATATTAGGGCTCTCGAAACCGCGACGGGCGTTGACCTTATTATCGACGATACGCCCGAGGCGATTACCGTTTCCTCCTTTGACCCAATAAGGCGCGAGGTTGCGCGCCTTGCGCTTGAAAAGCTAATCTTCGACGGACGTATTCACCCCGCGCGCATTGAAGAGATGGTAGACAAGGCTCAGCGCGAGGTTGACCAAAGAATTAAAAAAGAGGGCGAGAGGGTCGTTCTCGAAATCGGCGTTCACGGCATACACCCCGAGCTTGTTAAGCTTCTCGGACGCCTTTGCTACCGCACAAGCTACGGACAAAACGTCCTTCAGCACAGCGTTGAGGTTTCGCTCCTTGCGGGCATGATAGCCTCTGAAATAGGTTTTGACCCAACGCTTGCGCGCCGCGCGGGACTTCTTCACGATATAGGCAAGGCGCTCGACCACGAGATGGAGGGAACCCACGTTCAGCTCGGTCTTGAGGTGGCAAGACGCTATAAGGAGAACCCCGAAGTCTGCCACGCAATTGAAGCGCACCACGGCGACGTAGAGGCGCACTCCACCCTCGTTTATATTATTATGGCGGCGGACGCCATTTCCGCGGCGCGTCCGGGCGCGAGAAGCGAAAATCTTGATAACTATATCAAGCGTCTTGAAAAGCTTGAGGAGATAGCGAACAGCTTCGACGGCGTTGAGCGCTCCTTCGCTATTCAGGCGGGACGCGAGGTAAGAATAATGGTTAAGCCCGAAATTATCGACGACGATAAGCTTACGATAGTCGCTCACGATATCGTAACGCAGATTGAAAACGAGCTTAACTACCCGGGACAGATTAAGGTAAATGTAATTCGCGAGAGCCGCGCTATCGACTTCGCGAAGTAAACGGCAAAGCGACTCGTTCCGTCATCCCGCGCTTTTGCGGGGTGACGGAATTTTTGCAGGACAGGTGTAATGAAATCTTTCACAGAAATATTTTTTAATTCGAATAAGATATTAAAGGACTATGAGCCCTCTGGCGCGAGACCGAGCGATAAGGATATGCTAAAGCGTACCCTGCAGGTGGCGTGGCCGTCTATGCTCGAGTCTTTTCTTATTGCCGTCGTCGGCGTAATAGACACCCTTATGGTAAGCCAGCTTGGTGACTACGCCATAGCGGCGGTGGGGCTTACCATTCAGCCTAAGATGTTAGGGCTTGCTGTCTTCTTCGCGCTTTCTGCGGCGGTGTCCGCGCTTGTCGCGAGAAGAAAGGGCGAAGGCGACAGAGAGAGCGCCGTAAGGGTGCTAAAAATGTCGCTGATTATTACGGCTGTCTTAACGGCGATAGTTACTTTTATAAGCGTATATTTTGCCGACGAGATAGTTCACCTTGTAGGCTCAGAGCCCGAAACCCACGAGTTCGCCGTAGAATATATCCAAATAATTATGGGCGGCATAGTTTTCAACGTCTTTTCAATGGTAATAAACGCGGCGCAAAGAGGCACGGGCAACACAAAGATAGCTATGCGCACTAACCTCACAAGCAACCTTGTGAACGTCGTTTTCAACTATCTGCTTATCGGCGGAAAGCTTGGCTTTCCAGCGCTTGGCGTACGAGGTGCGGCTATAGCGACGGTTATAGGTACCGTCGTCGCTTTCGGAATGTCTGTAGCGTCGGTGCTCCACCGCGACGGGTATATCTATCTCGGTCTTAAGACGGGAAGGATTTACGAGGCGCGTTCGGCGAAATCCCTTGTGTCAATTGGCTCAAGCACCTTTATGGAGCAGGTATTTCTCCGCTTCGGCTTCCTTGTGTTCGCCGTGATAATAGCAAGTCTCGGTATGACCGCTTTCTCCACCCATCAGATTGGTATGAATATGATGACTATTTCCTTCGCCTTCGGCGACGGGCTTTCGGTTGCGGCGGTGGCGCTTGTCGGCTACTCGCTCGGCGAGAAACGGCCCGATATGGCACAGATTTACGGCTCCTACTGCCAGCGGTGCGGCGTGATATGCTCGTCGTTCTTAAGCTTGGTTTTCATCTTCTTGGGCAGACAGATTTTTATGCTGTTTTCCGATACGCCGCAGATTATCGAGGACGGCGCGCTTATAATGAAAATCTTGACGGTAATCGTCTTCTTCCAGATTTCGCAGGTTATCTATTCGGGCTGCCTTCGCGGCAGCGGCGACGCGAAATTTACGGCTCTTGTTTCCTTCTTGAATATTGGAATTCTTCGCCCCGCGATAGCCTTCTTAGTCTGCAATATTCTTAATTTAGGGCTTGTCGGCGCGTGGGCGGGCATAGCTGTTGACCAGCTTGTGCGGCTTATTATGACCTCCATTCGCTTCAAGCGAGGTAAATGGATGAAGCTTAAAATATAGTCAATTTCTTGACATAGCGGACTATAAAATGTAATATTAGAATGATTTAATTTATATATTAAATAAACGGCAATCATATCAGAAAGGAAAGTCGTTATGATAAAGATAGCTACCCCTATGGGTAAAGTAACGCTGACAAACGATTATTTCGCGTCGCTCGTCGGCAACCTCACCTCCGACTGCTACGGGGTTAAGGGCATGGCGACCAGCGGTCCCGCGGACGGAATAAGAGCGCTCTTCTTCGGAAGAAATCTGCCCGAGCGCGGAGTAAAGGTTTTCGAGCAGGACAAAAAGCTATATATTGAGCTTCACATTAAGGTTGTTTACGGAGTTAATATCTCCGCTATTGTTGACAGCATAGCCCACAAGGTGAAGTATGCCGTAGAGGAAGCGACAGGGCTTACCGTAGGAACGGTAAACGTGTTCGTTGACGAGATGGCGGCGGAATAACAAGCGGAGGAATTGAAAGATATGATAAGCGGAGCACAGTTACGCGACGCCATTATTTCCGGCGCCAACAACATAATTAACCTAAAAAGCTCGGTTGACGAGCTTAACGTTTTCCCCGTACCCGACGGCGATACGGGAACAAATATGTCTATGACGATAGGCTCGGCTATCCCCGAGCTTCAGAACCTTCCCGACAGCTGCTCGGTTGAGCAAGCGTCTCAGGTGGCGGCTTCCGCCCTTCTTCGCGGCGCGCGCGGAAATTCGGGCGTTATTCTCTCTCTTCTTTTCAGAGGCTTCTCCCGTGCCCTTCAGGGCAAGACGGAAGCGTCGAGCGAGGATTTGTACTTTTCGCTCTGCAAGGGCGTAGAGGCGGCGTACAAGGCGGTTATGAAGCCCACAGAGGGTACGATACTTACCGTAGCGCGTGAGGCGAGCGAAAAGGCGGCAACCGTTTACGAAACAACCGAGCCCGTGAAGCTTTGGGAGGTTATAGTCGAGCAAAGCAAGGAAACTCTCCTTCGCACACCCGAGATGCTTCCCGTACTCAAAAAGGCTGGCGTGGTCGATTCGGGTGGACAGGGTCTTGTTTTTATCTTCGAGGGAATGCTTGTTTTCTTTAAAACGGGCAAGATAGTAAAGAGCGACGACGAGCCAAAGAAGAAGGCGAAGTCCTCCGCGCCGAAGTTCGATAAGGGCGCGTATTCCGACGATACCGAATTTGACGCTGTTAACCACTACTGCACCGAGTTTATTGTTCTTAAGGACGAGAATGCCGACTACAAGCGTCTTCGCGCGTTTCTTGAGTCTATAGGCGTAAGTGTCGTGGCGGTAGAGGACGAGGAGATAATCAAGTGTCACGTCCATACAAAGGACCCCGGTAAAGCGCTGAGCGAGGCGGTTACGCACGGTCAGCTGACAAAGCTTAAAATAGAGAATATGCTCGTTCAAAACGACGCGCTTAAAAAGGAGCGCGCCGCGGCGGAGAAGGAAGCGAAGAGCGACAAGACCGCTGAATTCCCCTACGTCGCGCCCGACGAAAGCGTAGAATACGGCTTTGTGTCGGTCTGCACGGGCGAGGGAATAAAACAGCTTTTCCTTGACCTCGGCGTAAATCAGGTCGTAAGCGGCGGACAAACAATGAACCCCTCCACCGACGACATTTTAGGCGCAATTCAAGCGACGGCGGCGAAGAATGTGCTGGTGCTTGCTAACAACAAGAATATAATTATGGCGGCGGAGCAGGCTTGTAAGCTTTGCGACCGCAAGGCGGTTGTGCTCATGGCGCGCACTATTCCGCAGGGCGTTTCCGCTATGATAGCCTTTGACCCCGACGCGTCGCTTGAGGATAACCTTATAGCTATGAACGCGGCGGCTGAAAGGGTAACAACGGGACAGATTACCTTTGCCGCGCGCGACAGCGATTTTGACGGACACGACATTAAAGAGGGCGAAATTCTCGCCATCTCCAACGGAAAGCTTCTCTTTACGGATAAGGAGATTTCCAAGTCCGCGATAAAGCTTGCCCGCAAGATGATTACGAAATCGACAGAATTCGTAACCGTAATCTACGGCGAGGATATAACCGAGGCTGAGGCCGAGGAGGTCGGCGACGCTATTAAAAAGAACCTTCCCGCAAATGCTGAGCTTACCCTCGTAAACGGCGGGCAGCCCGTATACTACTACTACATTTCGGCAGAATAAAAGCGTATGTCTGAGACAGAATACCGCGAAAAAGACATTAAGTATTTAAAGGGCGTCGGAGAGAAAAGAGCCGAGCTTTTCAAAAAGCTCGGCGTTTCCACCGTGGGCGCCCTTTTGCGTTACTATCCGCGAAGCTATATTGATTTGTCGAATACCTACGCCGTCGCGGAGGCTCCGCTTGCGGAGCCGTGCGCCGTTCGCGCTACCGTGTACGCGAAGGGCGCGCCCGTAAGGGTACGCGGCGGCAAGACGGTCTTTAAGGTAAAAGCGGGCGACCAGTCGGGCGAGCTTTTGATTACCTATTTCAACAACAAATTCGCTCCTGCCGCGCTTACAATAGGCGAAAGCTATATTTTCTATGGGCGGCTTTCGGGCAACCTGCTTTCGCGCGAGATAATCAATCCCACGGTAATAAAGCGTGAGGAGGCGGGAACGCTTCTTCCGCAGTATCCGCTTACGGCGGGAATAAGCTCGCGGGTTATAGGAAACTGCGTAAAAAACGCGCTGGCTCTATACGAAAATGAGATAGAAGAAACGCTACCGCGATATATAACCGAAAAGTACGGTCTTATTGAAAGAAAAAAAGCGATAAGCGATATTCATTTCCCCTCCTCGCAAAAGGAGGCGCGGGACGCGCGGGACAGGCTTATTTTTGAAGAGCTTTTGACCCTTCAAATAGGCTTACGGCTTATGAAAAAGCGTAAGCGCACAGTAACAGCAATAAAGCTTAACGAGAATAACTCGGACGAATTCCAAGCTTCGCTGCCATTCGCTCTCACAGGCGCTCAGCGGCGCTGTATTGACGAGATAGAGGCAGACGTGGTAAAGACGAGCCCGATGAGTCGGCTCCTTCAAGGGGACGTGGGGAGCGGTAAGACGGTGGTCGCGGCTGCGGGTATCTTCTGCGCGAAGAGAAGCGGCTATCAAAGCGCCTTTATGGCGCCAACCGAAATACTCGCAAGTCAGCACGCTAACACCCTTTCGGCGCTTTTAGAGCCATTCGGCGTGACGGTGGGGCTACTCACAAGCTCGGTTAAGGGAAAGCCGCGCGAGCTGCTGCTTGATTCCGTACGCCGCGGCGAAACGGACCTTCTTGTAGGCACACACGCTATAATAGGCGATGCGGTGGAGTTTAATAAGCTCGGTTTTGTTGTGGCGGACGAACAGCACCGCTTTGGCGTTGGGCAGCGCGCGAGTCTTTCAAAAAAGGGCGAGCACCCACATCTGCTTGTAATGTCGGCTACGCCTATTCCTCGTACGCTCGCGCTAATAATCTACGGCGACCTTGATATATCGACCCTCGACGAGCTGCCTCCGGGGCGTACCCCCGTAAAGACCTATCTTGTGACGGACGAGCTTCGTGAGCGATATCTCGGCTTTGTTCGTAAACAAGCGGCGGCGGGGCGGCAGGCTTATATCGTCTGTCCACTTGTAGAGGAAAGCGAGACGCTTGAAAATACGCTTTCCGCGACAGAATATAAGGAGGAGCTTGCGAGTAAGTACCTCTCTGACCTAAACGTAGGGCTTATCCACGGCAAGATGAAGCCGAAGGATAAGGCGGCGGTAATGGAGGATTTTAAGAGCGGTCGGCTGGACGTGCTGGTTTCAACTACGGTTATCGAGGTGGGCGTGGATGTGCCTAACGCCACGGTAATGATAATTGAAAACGCCGAGCGGTTTGGGCTTTCCACCCTTCATCAGCTGCGCGGTAGGGTAGGGCGCGGCAACGCTGAGAGCTGTTGTGTTCTGGTTTCCTCCGCAAAGGGTGAAACTGTAAAATCCCGTTTGAAGATAATGACAAAAACAAACGACGGCTTCGAGATAGCTAAGGCAGACCTCGCCACACGCGGACCCGGCGACTTCTTCGGAAAACGTCAGCACGGCTTGCCAGAGCTTTCGATAGCGGACCTTGCGAGCGACGAGAGCGTTCTAAAAAGCGCCTCCGACGCGGCAACGTTTATCCTTGAAAGCGACCCGCTTCTTCAAGAGGCGCGGCACAAAGAACTTGGACGCGAGGTAAATAAAATGTTCAGCGGCAGCGGCGACACGCTGAATTAATACGAGGTAGAGAATGTTAAAAAAGACCCTACAAAGAGTAATCTGCTTTTTAGCGGCGGCGGCGATTTGCGTTTCACCAGTCTTCGCGCTTGATTTTGGCTTTGATATTGAGGAGCCTCTGTCTGAGTGCGTCTATCTTGTCTGCCGCGACACGGGGCAGGTGGTTTACGAGAAGAACGCGGACGAAAGGATAACCCCCGCCTCCACGACAAAGATAATGTCCGCGGCGCTTGCGATATACCTTTGCGGCGACCTTGACGGTACCGTTGTAACCGCGCCTGAAAACGTCTGGGACGAATTTGTCGGGCTGGACGTCTCCTCCTGCGGGCTTGTGGGCGGTGAGGAGCTTACCATGCGTGAGCTTATCTACTGTATGCTCATTCCCTCGGCGAACGAGGCGGCGAGTATAGTCGCTTCCTACTACGGCTACGAGGATTTCATTAAACAGATGAACGATATGGCGGCAAGTCTTGGCTGCACGGACACCCATTTTACAAATCCCCACGGGGTATTTACCGAAAACCACTATACCACTGCGCGCGATATGTATAAGATAACCGAGTGGGCACTTTCTATTCCGGGCTTTTGGGAGATAACCCAGCAAAGCGAGTTTACCCTTCGCCCCACTAACAAATGCGAAGAGGAACGTACCTACTACGCTACAAACAAGATGCAAGAGCCGCTTAGCGGCTACTACACAAGCTATGTTAAGGGGATAAAAACGGGCACCCTTGAATCGGGGAGGTATCTTGTCTCCGCCGCTCAGAAGGACGGTCTGACATATATCTTAGTCGCGCTTGGTGCGCCTATTGAACCGAGCGCCCGCTTCTGGGGTTCGGGTGTTTCCACCTATACCGATACGAGGCTTATCTACGACTGGGCGTACAAAAACCTTACGCTGAAATCGGCGGTTGCCGATACCGTACCCGTCGCGGAGGTTACGCTTAAATACGCTTCAAAGCGAGACAGTCTGATACTTTACCCGGGAGAGGATATCTATACGCTTGCGAATATTCACGACACCGAGGAACCCACGCTTGAGTTTGTTCCGACGGTGCCTGAGAGCGTGAAAGCGCCGATAGAGGCGGGCGACCAGCTGGGCGAAGCGGAGGTTATCTATAACGGCGAGAGCATAGGAACAATACCGCTCGTTTCTAAAGAAGCAATTGAATTTAGCCGTTTTTCATACATAATGGAGAACCTCGCTGATATCTTCTCGTCAAAAACCGCGAAGATTATCTATCTGATAATTCTGATTATTGTGCTCTTCTATATATGGTATATGAAGATACTCGTGCCGCGTGAGAAGCGAAGAAGGAAGAAGAGACAGTCAAGATAAGATTGCGCAAACAGTTTGCCGCGACAAAAAAGCCGCACCCATAGGGTGCGGCTTTAAAATATCGTAATTGCTATTCTTCTTCGTAATCTTCGTCAGCTTCCTCGTCCTCGTCAGAGGGCTTTGCGCGGCGGTTGTGTTTCGCCGCTTTCTTTTCGGCGCGAAGGCGTTCCTTCTCCGCGAGCTTCGCAAGACGCGCTTCCTCGCGAGCCTCTTTTTTCGAGAGAACGGGCTTGTCGTCAGCCTCTTCGTTTTCTGCGTCCTCTTCGTCGTCTTCGTACTCTTCGGGCTCGTCGTAATCGTCGTACCGTTCTTCTGCGGCAAGCTTAGGAATAGCTATATTCCTGTTTTCGCCGTAGACATCAGGACCTGAGATAACGACGTTAAACTTATGCGTGCCCTTTTCAAGCACCAGCATATCCTTTTCGATTCCGAGTTCGGGAAGAAGCTCTTCATCAATTTCGTCCTCAACGTATACCTGCGCGCGCTTAGAGGAGTTCGCGAACAGCCATGTAAGAAACGCGGCAAGAACAACGAAGGTAATAAGCGCAAGACAGGGAATGCCGAAGGAGGTGAGCTTATGTATCGACGCCGAAAAGGTTTCGGGCGTTGAGGTATCAAAGAAGCCGCAGGAGTAGAAGTAGAATAGAAGAGCAAGTCCTGTTACAAGAACGCTTAGACTTGCGATAATCTTTTTGCTAAGCGAGGTGGTTACCGCAAGCGGTACAACCGTTATGCAAAGCAGGTACATTACTGCTATCGCAAAAAGCCTTGCAAGCAGGGAAATGTCGGCGGAGCTGAAAGAAAATAGGGTAAACGAGCCTACGCCGAGCATAAAGACAAAGCCGAAGGTAAAGGAAAGTATCGACGCGAGCACCGCGAGCAGAAGTCGGTTAAAAACTATTCGGCTTGTACCAAGTCCCATCTTATAGAACAAGTACCAACGGTTATTTGATAATCCGTCCACGCAGAGGATAGCGGGAACAAAAATCATTGAAAGTGTAATTAATGCAAGCGCAGTTAAAACATAGACGTACATTACGCCGCTCATATCGTTATAAATGTATTCCGCCACCACAAAGGGAAGGTAAGGGCTATAGCGGGCAAGAATACTTGCTATTCCGAAGGAAACGGCGGCAAGAACGAAGCCGTAGAAGATAACATAACCAAGCGTCGCTTTATAGCGCTTCGCAAAGAGACCGTAAAGAGAATTACTCATATACCTCTGAGGACCTCCTTACTTGCAATTTCAAAGGATTTTTCGTCTAAAACTATGGAACGATGGTCCGTCCCGTTCCGAAGGGCATCCTTCAAAAGTAAATCGAGGTCAATATCACCCTCGTGCTTTTTTAGAAGATAAACAAGGTTTCCGTTAGTCAGCGCCGATACGTTCGGGTGGTGCTGTACAAAGAACTCTACCGTCTCGTCGGGCTTGCTGCTTGTAAAGGACATTATTCCGAGGCAGAACCTATCGAGGAACTGCTTATAGCTTCCGTCAAACACCACGCGCCCCGAGCGTATGGCAATTACCCTGTTTGCTACCGTTGCCATAAGATGCTCTGAACAGCTTGAGAGAAGTACTCCCTTACCCTCGCTCATAAGCTTCGCGAATACCCTTCGTGCAAGCATATCGTCTGTGTGGGTGATATTAAACTTCGGGTCGTTGATAATTATACAGCTGACGTACGGATTGAGCGCGGCGGAAAGAGCGAGAAGAAGTATCCGCTTGTTGTGGGACAATTCCTTTGTGCCTATGTCTGCCCAGTCGGAAATACCGATTTGGTTGAGGAGAATATTAAGCATATCCTCGTTGTCATACTCTTCGTTATCGCCCGCAAGGTCAATGTTGCCTAAGGCGAAAAGGAGGTAATCCATAACGGTGAACTCGGTGGGAAGCATAGAATCGTTCCCAATATAGAGCACGTCGTGGTCATAACCATCCTCGGTTTCGCTCAACTCTATCTCTTCGCTTCTGTAATCGGCAAGCTCGCCTATCGCTTTGGAAAGAGCGTAGCTTGCAAGCTTAACGTCGCTAATAAGCGCTGTACAGCTGGAGGTGTGAACGGTGATATCAACGTTATCGTACATAAGGTAAGGCTGACCGCCGCTCTTTAGCAGATAGTAGTCGGCGCTAATACCGCTCGCTTTAAGGCAGAATTCCTTTTTACTCGGAGCAAGGTTGTTTTCGTTAAAAACCCTGTTATAGCTGTTGGCAAGAACCGAACGGCTCATCTCCTCGGCTATCTTATATATCTCCTCTGTGTTCTGCGGAGTCTCGTGCTGAGCGGCAATGCGTTCGATAGCGCCTGAAAGGGTTTCTCCAGCGCCCGCGGCTTCGTCTTCGGTGACAAGCGCAGGCTCGTCGCTAAATTCAAAGGCGGGAAGACTTTCGTTTTCGCTTGACGTTTCGCCGTTGAATTCAAATTCGGTAAGGTTATCGTTTTCGTTTGAGGGCTCTTCTTTAAACTCAAACTCGGTCGAGACCGAAGCCTCTTCTTCGCTTTGAGCGAAAGCGCCCGTCAATTCGGGGAAATCATTCTGTGTGGCGGTATCGGTAATAACAGCGCCAAAGGATGCAAACTGTGGAAAATCAACAGCGGGCGTTTCTTTCGCCGCTGACTCGTTCGCGGTAGGCTGCTGTGGTTCGACTTGTGAAAGGTCGGCTTCTACGAACTCGCTGATTTGTTTGGGAACGTTCGGCTCCTCTGCGGGCGCTTCAGCAACTTCGTTTATAAAGTCGGCTTGTTCGTCGCTTAACTCGTTAGTTACAGCGTTTTGTGTTTCCGTGGCTTCAGCCTGTGTGGGGAAACCGTCGAAATTAATCTGCTCAAAGGCGGCGGGCTGTTCGCCGAAGGAGGTGTCAAAGTCGCTGAAGATTGGCGGCTGTTCTATATTCTTTGGTTCTTCTTCGATATCTTCGATAGCTTCCGCTATTGGAGTAGTCTCTTCTGTAGCAGTCGTTTGAGGCTCGCTGTATATAGGCGGGGTGACGAGACTGCTGAAAATATCCTCTGTCTTGGTGGCTGTGACGGGTGCCTCGAAGGGAACGAAGGCATCGGGAATTACCGAATCCTCGCGCGACGCTTTCAACTCCGCGGGCTCTTCAAACGAAGAGGCAACGGTTGTATTCTCCGCCGTGGGTTCTTCAAACGCCGAAGGCGCGGGTGTATTTACTGCCGCTGGTTCCTCGAACGCAGTCGGCATATATTCAGCTTTTGGCGTTTCATTATAATTAGACGGGGTCTCAAATGCAGTCGAGGAGGGCTCATTTAATGGAACGGAAGGTTTTTCATTAGCTAACGCTTCCGTTTGAACCGTTGTTTCAGCGTTGGTAAACGACCTAACGTCATACTCCTCAAATGATGGCATTGAATATTTTCTTGTAAAGGAGTTTTCCTCAAAGTGAGGAACATATGGCGCGGGTTCGCTGCCTTGTATGGGTGCGGTTGTCTGCGGCGCTTGCGCCACGGGCGCGGTAAACGGTGCGCTTGCCTGAGGGGACTGCTGCTGTTCTACAGGATAGTTAAAGTTAGGAGCAAGCGGATTGACCGCGTAGCCGCTCGTCTGCGGCGTTTCTGGTTCAGGAACAGAAAATGGCGCGCTCACCTGAGGGGACTGCTGCTGTTCTACAGGATAGTTAAAGTTTGGAGCAAGCGGATTAACCGCGTAGCCGCTCGACTGCGGCGCTTGCGCTTCAGGCGCGGTAAATGGCGCGCTTACCTGAGGCTCTGCGTAAGGAGCATATGTATTAGGTTGAACGGCGCTTTGATAACTGCCGTAGGGAGTATAATCATATTGCGCGGGTGCGGCGGGCTGATATGCGCCGCCGTTAAACGCGGGCGCATAGGGCGCGGTGGGCTCGGCTTCCGACGCAGGAGCGTAGCCGCGATAATCTATTGGCGAAACGTAGGGCTGCGCGTAGGGCGAAGTAGCCGAAGGCATAACTGGAGCGGCGGGCTGCATGGGAGCATACCCACCGTAGTAATTAGATTGCGGCGCGTTCTGCGAATAATCGGGTTGCGGCGCATAAGGGTAAGCCGCGGGATAATAGGGCTCCTGCGGATAATCGACGGCCGCATAAGGATTAAAGCCGTTATCCTGACCGTAAGCGGCAGAATAGGGCAGCGATTGAGCGTTTACATTATCATCGCTTGGAACTCCCGGGCTCCATGCACTATACTCTTGTTCCTTTGCGGGCTCTTCCGCTTCGGGAGTATACTGCAAATACGGCATGTTCGGATTATAGTAATTGTCTGCCATCATTCAACCCCTCTTATGATAATTCGCTTAATTATAGCATAGCTTGTGATATGTTTTCAATTATTATTATATATAAATTATATATTTTATATATAATACACAATTTGTTACAGTTTGTAAATGCTCACCAATCGAGTTATGGTTTACACAAAAATTAGAAAGAAAAAAGGTAAATCCCGTCAAATGACGGGATTTGGAAAACTTAATTCTTCAATTTGACGGGAGCGTTAAGCTCAAAGGAATAGATAATTATCTCCTTGACGGGTTTTGAAAGTCTCTTGTTCAACGCACCTTCATAAAGGGAAAGCTGGGCGCTGTAGCGTTCAATAAGCTCCTCTGCGCTTTTTACCCGGTCAGACTTATAATCTATTAGCACAGCGCCGTCCTCCTCTAATAAAATACAGTCCGCAATGCCCTGAATAAGCACGGTGCCGTCTGCGTCACCGCTTAGCGGGAAGATTGAGGAAGCGGGAACGGCATCAATGAAGGCGTATTCGCGAAGGCAACGCGGCGACGAGGTAATGCGTTTTCCAAGCTCGCCCGAGAAAAGTGCATTAAGCTTTTCAAGGCTTACGCTCTTTGCGGCTTCGGGGTCGATATATTCGCCCGCTACCAGCCTTTCAAGCTCGGCTTTTGCGGATTTCGCGGCGGCATTATAGTCTGCAAGCTGCATAAACAGATGTATTGCCGTGCCCTTTTCTGCGCTTGAAAGCGCGCTTCTCGCGAAGGCGGGTTTATAAAGCAGAGCGCCCGCTTTATGTGAAAGCTCGCTTACTGAAAGCTTTGTGGGTATGGCTGAAAGAGCCGCGTTACCGTAACGGAAGCTTAGCTTGCGGTCTATTTCAGAAACCGTCGAGGGGTCGGCGGTTGCTTCGCTGTCTGACAAGACCTCTTTATCCTTTTCGCTTGGCGGCGTTCCGAAGCGTACCTCTAAAAAGCCGTCAATGCTCTTTGCTTCGTTTACGGCTTTAAGGAGCGCGCCGCGTGGGTCGTAAAGAAGTCCGAGAATTATCCAGTCAAGGAAGCTGTTGAAACGATTAATTTCAAAGGCGGGCTGTTTTCCGAGCGCCGCAATAAGCGAAAGCTCGTTTACCGTTTTTCCTATGTCACTTAATGTTCCGCAGACTATTAGCTTCTGTTTTGCCCTTGTCAGCGCGACATAAAGCACCCGCATCTCTTCGTTTTTTGTATTAAGTCGACTTTCAAGTGAAAGAGCGGCAAAGCCGACGCTCTTCTTTGAAACGAAGGTCACCTTATCGGGCATTTCTTGTTTTATCTTGAGTCCCGCGCCGAGAGACGCGCTGAATAAAAGTGGGCTGTCGGTGCTGTCCTGAAGGTTAAAATTCTTATTAGCGTCGGCGAGTATAACGATAGGCCACTCAAGCCCTTTTGCCTTATGTATGGAAATTATGCTGACCGCGTCAGGTGGTGGCGAGAAGTCACCCGCGTCAGGCGAGCCGTTAGCCTTCGCGGCGCGCTCGCAGACAGCGAGGAACTGTGAAAGAGCAGCGCCCTCGTTTCGGTCAAAGCTGTTTGCGTACTCCACAAGTCTGCGCAGATTATTTCTGCGGTATTTAAAATCAGCACCCGCACAGAGTAACACCTCGCAGGAGGTTTTATCGAGCGCGAAGCGGACCGTCTCCGCGAGCGAAGAGCTTCTTGCGAAGCTACGAAGCTCAGTAAGCGTACGGACAAAATTTACGCAATGAGGTTCAGAGCTTCTTAAAACAAGGGTGTAGAACGGTACCCTCGCGTCCTCGCTTCTCAGGGTCAAAAGCTCGTCCTCGGTGAAGCCAAAAAGAGGGGAGAGCATAACGGAGCAAAGCTCTAAACTGCGCCTTGGATTGTCGATTATGCGAAGCAGCGACATAGAGATGGCAACCTCGCTTGAAGAGAAAAAGTTGTCTGAGGTGTCCGTCCACGCGCGTACGCCGCATTCCTCAAGCGCGGCTTTATACGCCGCCGCTTTATCCCTTACGGAGCGTAGCAGAATACAGAAATCTCCCGCGCGGCAGGGGCGAAGCCCCTCTTTATCTCTAATAACATATCCGCTTTCGAGAAGCTCTTTAATTCTTTTAGCAATATGAATGGGCTGCGCGTCAAAGCGTTTATCGAGAAGGTGTAGCTCAAGCCCGCGCTTGTCGTCGTCCGGCGTTTCGTCGAAGGGCACAAGCTCTTCTCCCACGTAGTCAGTTCCGCCCGAGGCGCGGGTCATTATATTTGAAAAGACGGCGTTTACCGCGTCGATTACGGCGAGTGAGCTTCTGAAATTGTTTGAAAGGTCAATCCTTTTCGGATAAAGCCCCGCGTCGTCCGAATAGCATTTATCGCGGCGGTTTACAAAGATAGAGGGGTCGGCGCGGCGGAAGCTGTAGATACTTTGTTTAACGTCACCTACAAAGAAAAGATTCTTTTCGTCCTTCGAAACCAGCTTGAAGATAAGGTCCTGAATCTCGTTCGTGTCCTGATATTCGTCTACGAGTATATAGTCGAAGCGAGAGGCGATTTCGTCACACACCTTCGTTCTTACTCCCTCCTCGCCGCAAAGCAGACGAAGGGTAAGCCGTTCGACATCAGAAAACTCAAAAACACGGCGGCTGAGCTTCTCTTTAAAGAAAAGCTCACGATATCTTTTGGCGGCGAGAAACAGAGTTTTGACGGACTCACAGGTGATTCTGCGGTCAGACAAAAATTCCGAGCTGTCGCTGATAAAGACCGTCTTTTCGAGGCTATCGAAGATATCCTTTGCCATATTGCGAAGCGCTTTGACCTTCTCCTTTGTGTCAGCGTCCGCGCCCTTTCCGACGCTAAATCTGTCAAAGTAAACACCGTCATATGCCGCTAAAGCGCCGTTCCAGTTGCCGCTCTCGATATGCACGAGAAGCCGATTGATACTGTTTAGGTCATCCTTCAAAATTTCACAGGTTTTTTCAAAAACTGTGTCGTCAAAGCAGAGCGAAAGAGCCTCGATTATAAAGCTTTTTGCAGAATTGAGCGCGTCCTTCGCGTAAGAGAGCAGCATACCTCCCGCGCGAGTTTTCTCTATAGGTGTATCGCTTGAAAGCTCGGCAAGACAGGCGTTTTCCCATTTTTTCGGGAAGGCGAGATTATCCTCAAAACTGCATAGCTTTAAAATAAGCTCAGCCGTGGACCTGTCGCTACGCGCCTTGCCAAAAAGGTCGCTTAGAGCTTTTATTCCGCTTGTGTCGTCACCGTAAAGCTCTGAAAGAGCTTCCTCCATAGCGCTGTCGCTGAGCGTTGACGCGGTGAGCGCGTCACAGATAGTGAAGTCAAAGGGAATATCAAGAAGGCTGAAGTATTCCCGCAAAAGCGAGATACAAAAGGCGTGAACGGTACTAATAGACGCGCGCTTTAAGAGAAGGTTTTGCCGTTTTAGACGCTTGTTGTCAGGGTCGTTCGAGATTTCGGCTTGTAGCTTTGCACGAAGGCGCGCGGCAATATTATCCGCCGCGGCGTTCGTAAAGGTTACGGCAAGAAAGCGGTCTGCGTCCACGTTAATGCTTTCGTCGGTAATAATGCGAATTATCCGCTCCACAAGCACCGAGGTTTTGCCGCTCCCCGCCGCGGCGGAGACCAACACCGAGCCGTCGCGTGCTTCTATAGCGTGAAGCTGACCTTCGGTAAAAACTCTGTCACTCATTTATCCTGAACCTCCTCACTTGTAGGCTCACAGAATAGGTTATCCACGCTTTCTATCTTGCGGGTTTTATTGCTTCTGTCCTTTCGGCAGACCGCGGCGTAGTCACAATGGTCGCACGCAAGCTTACCGTCGCTCTTTTCGGTGGGGACCGCCTCGATTTTTCCCTCATACAGAGCCGACGCCAGTTCAGTAACAATGCCGTCAATATGCCGTTTTATCCTTCCAAACTTTTCAAGAGAAGCAAGCTTCTCCGTCTTTTTCGGCATGCCGTCCTTATTTAAGGTAACGGGAATAAAAACGCCGCTTACGCTGCGCTCCATTGCCTTTATTACGGGCTCTTGCTCATATAGAAGCCCGTCCATTCTATAAGACTTCTTCGCTTCGTCCTCAGCGTTCTTCGAATCGGCAACGGCTCGCGGGTCGCAAGGCATATACATTACCGCCGCTGGCACGGCGTTTTCGTAACGCCCGTTGTCCTTATCGCAAACGGTAAAGAGGTAAAGAAGCATCTGGATATTAAGCCCGTAGTACACGTCGGTAAGTGAAAATCGCTTTTCGCCCGTCTTGTAATCGACCACTCGGATATAGCTCTTTTCGTCCGCTTTCATAATGTCAACGCGGTCAATTTTGCCCACGACGCGGACGGTTCTGCCGTCGGGAAGGGTATGCACAATCGGCTTTATACCTTCACTATCTGAAATTGGAAGCTCAAACTCGGCGGGGCGGAAGTCGCTTTCCTGCTGTTCCTCGCGAAGCCTTAAAAGTAGCCGCGCGGACTGCGCCTTTAGCCGTTCGAGCAGATAACCTATCCTCGCGTTCGTGTTGGCAAGGTCGCCCATTCGCTCCCTAATTACCTTTTCGGCGGCTTCATATGCGAGCCTTTGAAGGTTGTCTTCGTCTGACGAGAGAAGGTCTCCCTTTAAGCCACGCATTACGATTTCAAGTACGGAATGGACAAAGGTGCCAGCCTCAAGAGGTGAAATTTCCGCCTTTTTAAGTGGCTCGACCTTCATTATGTATTTCATAAAGAAACTGAACGGGCATTGCTCATAGGCTTCTATCCGACTCGCGGAAAGGTACAGGTTTTGTCCTAACGTCTTTTCCATTTCACTCTGGTTTGCTATCCTATGAGAAGCCTCTGATGCGGCATTTTTAACGAGTAAAGCCGCGTTTTTCGCTTTTGATTCCTCAAACGCCTTCATTAACGCTTCGTCCTTCGCCTCGGCGGCAAGCGCATACGCGCGAAGGGCGGTTTCGTCGTTAACGACGAAACGCGCGGCCGCTTTCTGCGAAAGCGGCGCGCCCACCGCGTTCCTTTCAAGGAACGCGGCGACCTTCGCGCTCACCGAAAGCGCTGAGCCGCTCTGGTTGGATTTTGCGTAGCAAAGATAAAGCCGTTCGCTTGCCGCCGTAACGGCGCGGTAGAGAAAGTGCTCCTCGCTCGCCGCGGAATCCTCAAAGCTGCGGCTGAGATTTACACCCTCGCCGCTTAAAACGTCACGCTCGGAAAAGGAGAGAAGCGGCGCGTCAAAGGACATCTTCGGAAAGATACCGTCGTTTAAGCCTAAAACGAAAACCGCGCGCGGGTTATTGAGTCTCATCCTGTTTGCCGCGCCAAAGCTTACCTCGCAAAGCGACGGCGGAATATCCGAAAGCGGCGTAGCGGCGGCTATAAGCGTAAGGTAACGCTTAATCTCCGCGGCGGAAAATTCGCCGTCAAGAATTTCGTAAAGCCCGTCAATAACGCGAAGAGCGGCGGAAGCCTCGGCGGTTTCCTTTTCGCCGAGCCGCTCAATTAGCTTAGTGGCGCCTGCCTTTTCAAAAAGCTCGTATACTTTTTTAATTATTTCTCTGTTTGCAAGAGATTTCACACTCTCTATGTAGCCGCCAATAAGCTCAACCGCCCGCCCGCGCGCCGATTCTATAATCTGAAGCCGCGCCGTGTCGGGTTTCGCGTCTAAACCATCCGGGTTCTTGGTAAAGGGCGCGTACCAAGCGCCGCCGTCTATATTCCAGACGAAGGCATAATTAGAGAGTAAATCCACCGCCTCGTCCGAGATGTCGAAAAGCGAGGTTTTTAAAAGCGAAATAAGCCTTTCGGTTTTAATACCGTCGGCAAGCGACAGCGCCGCAAGGAAGAAGCGAATAACGGGTGAGCCGAGCATATTGTCGGTGTCGTCAAGGAAAAGAGGAATACCGTAAAGCTCAAAGGTGCGCTTAACCGCAAAACGGTAACGCGAGGTGTCCCGTGCCACCACCGCGATATCGGAATAATCGTAGCCCTCGTCGCGCACAAGCGCGGTTATCTCGTCGGCTACCGCCTCCGCCTCGGAATACAGGTCGCTTCCCTCAATGAGGAATACGCCGTCAGAAGAGGGCTTATCAAGCCGTCCGTCGGCGAAAAAGCTTTCCACCGCCTTTAAACCGTCTGCCTTGAAGCGGTAAAGCTCGGTTAGTGAATTGGATATGTAAACCTCGCTTCCTCGCTTTTTTGCAAGAGAAGTAAGCATTCTTGCGTTCTTTCGAACAAAGCTAAAGCTGTCGTCTGTGTCGGAATAGATATCGTCGCAGCAGAAGGTGCAGTAAACCTCGTCTGCGGTAAGTATTATACCGCCTATCATCTGAAGCTCAGGCTCAGTAAAGCCCGTAAAGCCGTCGAAAAAGACGGTTTTTCCTTTGAAAAAGCTTGCGTTTTCGCAAAGCCTTGCCGCGTGCGTTAGCTCGTCTGCGCCGTCCTGAAAGCTCTTCTCGATTATACGTTCATATGCCGCCCAGATAAGCGAAAGCTCTCGTAACTTCGCTTGTGAAAGCGGGCTTGCTGTCTTTTCTGCGGCGCTAAAAAGTAGCTCGCTTGTAACTCCCGCGTTTTTAAGCTCGTTAATCACGTCGGAAGCGAGTGAAAAGAAGGCGGGGTCGTTTTTATGGCGGCGGTAAAAGACAATCTCGTCGCCGAGGGAGTGTACCGCCTGCCTTAAAAGCACCGCGCGAAGCGGGTCGTTTATCATACGCTTAATTCCGCCGCCGCACTCATTAAAAACGTCGCGGCAGAGTCTTTTAAAATTCTTAACCTCAGCGAGCTGCGCCGACGCACCCTTTAAGCGTAGCGCAAGGTCTCGCTCAAAATAGAAGGACGCCTGTTCGGGCACAACGATAAGGCAGGGCTTGCCCTCTGCGGTTTTCTTTTCTACCGTCTTCATTACGGCTTCGCTCTTGCCGCTTCCCGCGCGTCCGATAATAAGCCTTAACACCCGAACCGCCTCCTTTAAAGTGATAGTTAAATTCTACAACAACATTTGTTCTTTTTCAATCGGGAATATGCCCAAATCATAACCACGCCTCTTAGACGTGATATTGATTATAAAAAAGCCGCGCGCATCGTCAGCGCACGGTTTCTTTTTTAAATAGCGCTTGAAATAGTTCTTCTATTTTAAAACGTATTTCATACTCTTCATATTCGGTTGTTATCTCGCGCTCCTCGTCTGTGTAGCTTTCAAGCGCCTCATACTCCATCGCGCCCGAAAGGCAGACAGCGGGGTAGAGCATACACCACCAGTTCTTACCCTCTGCGTCACCCAAAACTATTCGCACGGCGTCATAGCTGCCAGCCGGAAGCGTAAGCTCGCCATAGCTTCGTTCATCAAAGTAGGTTTCGCAAAGGCTCGCGCTCGCTCCGTAAGAGAAGCCGTTTTCCCGAAGAGTCTTCTCTGCGGTGGCTTCAAACAGGGGAAGGGAAGCTTCAACCGCGCTTAGCATATCGCTCTTACTGTTAGCGCTACTTGCAAGGAAAAAAGATTCTTTAAGTATAGCGTCGCGTACAAGTAGCTTTACCGACTGGTCCGCCTCGTTGTCTGAGTTTGCAATAATATGAAGTCTCAGCGTGTCGCCGCGAAGCCTTTCGCACGCGGCTGAAAACGGAAGCTGTGCCGATACCGAAACGATACCGATAACAAGCGCAAGGATAAGTGAAAGCTCAAATTTTTTCATAATAAAACGCCCGCCTTTTCATTTCTGAAAAGAGCATTGGCGTTTGTAAAGGATTTATTCAGCTATTTTTCATAAACAATGCGTACGCCCTGCCTTTCGGGCCGCGCGACATATACTAAGAAGCCGCGTCCGAAAAGCTTTGTCTTGCACTTCTTCGCGGCGAGCATATCGGGGAAGATACCGAAGACCGCCGCTCCGCTGCCCGTAAGCGACGCTCCGAGCGCGCCCTCGGCGAGGAGGGTGGAGATAAGTCTTTCGGTGGTCTCGTCGGTCTCTATAGTCGCGAAGGCGTTGCACAAAAGCGCCGCCGCGCCTGAGCTGTCGCCGTTTTTAAGAGCTTCTGTCATTTTAGTCGTTTCGGGCTTTTTAAAGGGCTTACCGTCGTCGAAGAGCCGAAACGCCTCGGTCGTGGAGCGTCCTCTTCGCGGCATAAGGATAACAAGACAGAAGTCGGCGTTATATTCAATAGGCTCAATTATTTCGCCGATACCCGAAACAAGCGCGGGTCTTCCCACTACGCAGTAGGGCACGTCAGCGCCTATATCCGCTGCTATAGAACAAAGCTCGCCCTCGGTAAGACCGAGCGAAAAAAGCCGATTTAAGCCGATAAGAGTTGCCGCGGCGTCTGCCGAACCGCCGCCGAGCCCCGCCTTTGTAGGTATTCGTTTTGTTATGTCAATTTCGAGGTTGGGAAGCGGTTTGTTGAGCGCTTCAAAAAGCTTAGCCGCCGCCTTGTAAGCGAGGTTTTTTTCATAACGGGGAAGAAACCGCGCGTTAGAGGTTATTCGCACCCCGCTTTTCTGCGAGCGTTTAATAATTATCTCGTCGGAGAGGTTGACGCAGATATTGACCATCTCCAAAAGGTGATAGCCGTCCTCTCGCACGCCCGTTATATCGAGCGTGAGGTTAAGCTTTGCGTTTGCGGAAAGTTTTATCTCCCTCATTAGCGAAGAACCCTGAAAACAAGATTTTTGCGTATCTCTATAGCCCTTTCGGGACAAACCTCGTGACAGCAAAAGCAGCTAATGCAGGCTTTGTGGTTAATATGCGCATATCTGCCGCCCTGTTTTTTCGCAATAAGCTCTATTGTTTTTTGCGGACAAACCTCAGCGCAGTTGCCGCAGCCGACGCACTTTTCTTTCAATATGTAGGGCTTTGAGACAAGCTTTTTTCTAAAGATATACTTTAACCCCTTCTTCATTGGACGGGGAAATTCGTCGGTACAGTCAGTAGCGTGGGTGAAGGGCAGCTTTGTGTCGGTAATAGGTGAGTCGATAAGCGTTCTGTCGCCGATAATCGAAATATCGTGAACGTCCTCGGGCGCAAGCCCACGCTTTACCGATTCGTCCACCGTCGCCGCGATTTTGCGCGGAATGCCTATACAGTGCGCCGCCGCGCGGTCAACATAATAAGGGTTTAAGCCGCCTATAATAAAACCGAAGCTGCGGGGCGTTCCGCCAGAGGGACCGTCGCCCTCCATACCGACCACCGCGTCTATAATCGAAAGGTCGGGCTTAACGATATCGCAAAGCTCTAAGACCGAGCCGCAGAAAATCTCGCGCTCGGGGAAATGAAAGTGGTGCTCGGTTTTCTGAAGCCCCGGTATAACGCCGAAGATATTCTTAACCGCGCCCGTCATTCCCGCCATAGCGTGGGTTTTTAGCTTTGCGACGTTAATAAGAACGTCGCGCTCAAGCATAGAGTTTACTATTTCAAAGCGGTGCGTGCCGCTTGTTTTAAAGGTGCTTGAAAAATCGTAATTAAGTCGAACGCCGTTTCCTTCAAGCGGAAGTATGCCGCAACCGGAATATATGCTTTTCATTCTGGAGTTTGAAAAAGGTCCCGACGGGCAGTCGGCAATAAGTATATCCTTCACGTGGCGTTTTTTAAGCGAAGCTATAACAGCCTGAACTACGGCGGGGTGGGTAGTTACCGCTTCTTCCGGCGCGGCTTTCATTAATAGGTTAAGCTTTACTACAACGCGCGAGGACGGCTTTAGAAGCTTGTCTATCCCGCTGTTTTTAAAGATAAGCTCTACTGCCTCGTCCACGCCCGCCTGCTCGTAGGAGGGTGTATTTTTGATTATGACCTCGTTCATTTTTGAAGCTCCGTAAGGAATTCTCCTATCCTCTTTATCGCCTCTGCGAGATGCGCCACGGAGTAGGAGTAGGAAACGCGGATAAAGCCCTCGCCGCAGTCGCCGAAGGCGTCGCCCGGCACAACCGCTATATGCTTTGAATAGAGCAGCTTTTCGCAGAATTCAAGCGAGGTCATACCCGTGATTTTAATTGACGGGAAGACGTAGAACGCGCCTTCCGGCTCGAAGCAGGTAAGCCCGAGCTTATTAAAGGAATCGACCACGAAGCGGCGGCGCATAGCGTATTCGTTTACCATAGCCTCTACCGAGTCGTCGCATTCCGAAAGCGCCGTAATAGCGGCGTACTGGCTTGTTGTCGGCGCGCACATAATAGCAAATTGATGAAGCTTTAGCATCTGCTTAATAATAGGTGCGGGTCCGCAGGCATAGCCCAAACGCCAGCCTGTCATTGCGTACGCCTTCGAGAAGCCCTGAACAACAACCGTTCTGTCCCACATATCCTGCGAAAGAGAAGCGATAGACACGTGCTTCGCTTCGCCGTAGGTGAGCTCGGCGTATATTTCGTCGGAAAGCACGATTATATCCGTGCCCTCTAAAACCTTCGCTATCTCCTCAAGGTGCCGCCTTCTCATAACGGCGCCCGTGGGGTTGTTCGGGAAGGGGAAGATAAGTAGCTTTGTTTTATCGGTTATCGCCACTTTTAGCTCGTCCGCCGTTAACCGGAAGGCGTTTTCCGCCTTGGTTTCGACTATAACCACCTTCGCGTCGCACATACGCGCTATAGGCTCGTACGCGACAAAGCTGGGCATAGGTATAATGACCTCGTCACCCGCTTCTATAAGCGAGCGCATACAAAGGTCTATCGCCTCAGAGCCGCCTACCGTTACGGTAACCTCGGTTTTAGAATCGTAGGTGAGACCAAAGCGGCGAAGCATATATTTCGATATCTCGTCGCGAAGCTCGTTCATACCCGCGTTCGCGGTGTACCACGTTTTACCGCGCTCAAGCGAGGTTATGCCCGCGTCTCGTATCTTCCACGGCGTAACAAAGTCGGGCTCGCCGACTCCGAGCGAGATACACTCGGGCATATCCGCGGCAAGGCTGAAAAAGCGGCGTATCCCTGAGGGCTTTAGCTTTTGCACCTTGTCGTTAAGAAGCTTTTCGTAATTAATCACAGCGAGGTGAGACCCCTTTCGTCACCCTGCTCGCCCACAAGAGTAACGCCGTGCTCCTTGTAGACGCGAAGGATGAAGTGTGTGGCGGTGGAAAGGACGCTGTCCATTGGCGAAAGCTTTTTGGAAACGAACATAGCTATATCGCGGAAGGAGTTGCCCCGCACCGTAAGGGAAAGGTCGTAGCCGCCCGACATAAGGTAGACGTTATCGACCTCAGGGTACTTCGAGATTATAGAGGCGAACTCATCGAAGCCAAAATCACGCTTCGGGCTAATGTTTACCTCAATAATGCTCTGGACAAGCTCGCTTCCCGCCTTTTCCCAGTTCACTATCGCCTGATAGCCCGCTATAATGCCGCTTGCCTGATATTCGTCCATCTTTGCGGCGACGGCGTCCTCGGTCAAGCCTGTAAGGCTCGCGAGCTGTTCGAGTGAAAGTCTGCCGTTCTCGGCTAAAAGCTTAAGCAGCGTATCCATAAATACGTCCCCCTTAAATTTATTTTAATCATTATATAGTAATTTTAAAGTAATGTAAACCGCGCGATATGAATATCTCGCGTTTTTTAGGTAAGAATAGCTATATCAAATCGTTTGGAGATGAGGAAAATGATATTAAGAAACATAGCAATAACTCTATTAATAATTGGCGGGCTTAACTGGGGCTTAGTAGGCGCCTTGGACTTCAACCTCGTGGGCTGGATATGCGGCGGAAGCATGAGTATCCTTTCGCGTATTATCTATATCCTTGTGGGACTTTCGGCGATAATCGCCATATTTACGGCATACAGCTGTGAAAAAGAAAAAAACCGTTAGCAAACGCCTAAGGCGCGCGGCGCGGCGGGTTTCCTCGCAGGCTCTCTCGCTCAAAAGAAAAAGCCTAAAGCTCCTCTTGTGGATAGGCGCGCTTTTGGTCAGCGTGGTAAATGCCGTGACCATTAAAAAGGCGTTCAAATATCTTCGCAAGAAAGGCTTTAAGCCGAACGTTTCATAGAAAAACGCTTATAAATTTATGAAGCCCCGCCGACACCTCGGCGGGGCTTTACGGTTTAATTGATTTTAACGATAAACGGTGCAGTTCGCAAGCGCGTCGGTTACTATGGCGACCGATTCATCCGTGACCTTGCTGTTAAGCACCCAAACGTCGGTTAGGCTCGGTATCGTTGCCAGCGGAGAAATGTCGGTGACGCAGCAGTCCCACATATTAATCTCGGTAAGAGCTTCATGCCCCGAAAGGGCTGTTAGGTCGTTAAGGTTGTTGCCCGTAAGCCCTAAGACTGAAAGCTTGGAAAGCTCCGCGAGCGGTGAAATGTCGGTAAGATTATCTCCGCCCACATATAGCCTTGTCAGCTCAAAAAGCGGCTTTACAAAGCTCAGGTCGCTTATCGGGTTTTCATTAATACTAAGCTCAGTTATAGCTGTAAGCGAGGCGAGCGGCGACGGGTCGCTGATAATATTGTTGTTAAGCGTAAGCGTTGTAAGCTTAACGAGCGAAGAGAGCGGCGAAAGGTCGCTTATTTTGTTCTCGCTAAGTCTAAGAGTAACCAGCTCCGTTAAGTTTGCGAGCGGTGAGATGTCAGCGATATTGTTTACATGCAAATCGAGAAAAGTTAGTTTTGTCAAATTAGAAAGCGGGGTAATGTCACTTATCGAGTTCATACTGAGACTTAAAGAGGTAAGCCCCGTCATGTCTGACAACGGCGAAAGGTCGTTAACACCGCTGTTATTGCGGCAGGTGAGAAGAAAGAGGTTTTTAAAATGCCTAAAATCCGCAAGGCTTGTTACGGTGCCGTCTGTGTCACCGCTTTCGCTGATAGAAAAGTAAAGGTCTTCGACAGCCTGCTCGTAGGTGTCGTTAGTAGTACCTGAGCGAAGGAAACGATAAAGTCCGCCCACTACCGCGATACCCGTTATATTGTCAAGCTCGCTTTCTAATATGTCGCCCTCGGGTTTACCTAAATACTCGCGAACGAAGCTCTCTATTGTTGGGTCCTCCCATTCAA
Organism: uncultured Oscillospiraceae bacterium; assembly: GCA_964458545.1. Lineage (GTDB taxonomy): Bacteria > Bacillota > Clostridia > Oscillospirales > Ruminococcaceae > JAYFNU01. The sequence goes on from CAYWJF010000004.1 coordinate 26,642, forward strand.
TTCCTTCGTCGCCTTTTGCCGTACAGGCGCAAAGAGAAAGAAGCAGCGAGAAAATTGCTAAAACAGAAAGAAGCTTTTTCATATATTCCTCCGAAATGTCGCTTTTTCATATTTTACCGCTGTTTGTAAAATAAGGCAAGAGAAGAATGTGGGCTATACGCAGATAAAAAGCAAGCGCCGTAAAGCGGCGCTTGCCTGTTAGTGAAGCTTGGTTATTTCGCTATAACCTCAAGGGTATCTCTCGCTATCATTATCTCTTCGTTAGTAGGAAGCACCATTGCCTCTACTCGGCTGTCCTTTGTCGAGAAGAATCTCTCCTCGCGGGAGGCTTCTTTATTGAGCTCGCTGTCTATCTTAAGCCCTAAGAACTCCATCTCTTTGCAGACGCGTTCACGTACGCCGCCGTCATTTTCACCTATGCCGCCCGTGAAGATTATCGTGTCCACGCCGCCCATCTCCGCCGCGTAACCGCCGATAAAGCGCTTTATCTGGTGGATAAGAATATCAATCGTCAGCTTTGCGCGCTCGTTGCCCTCACGCGCCGCGGTCTGTACGTCGCGGCAGTCGCTCGAAACTCCGCTTACGCCGAGGAAGCCGGACTTCTTATTTAGAAGGTTGCTCATCTCATCGGGAGAAAGTCCCTCTTTATTAGCAATATAGGTCGCGACCGAGGGGTCAATTCCGCCGCTTCTTGTGCCCATAATAAAGCCGTCAAGCGGGGTAAGCCCCATAGAGGTATCGAAGCATTTTCCGTCCTTTACGGCGGAAATGGAGCTACCGTTGCCGAGGTGGCAGGTTACTATCTTCGTGCCCTCAGGTTTTTTGCCCGTTATTTCAAAGTAACGCTTAGTTACATAGCGGTGACTCGTTCCGTGGAAGCCGTAACGGCGTACAGAGTATTTCTCGTAGTATTCATAGGGTATCGGGAAGATATAGGATTTCGGCGGCATCGTCTGGTGGAAGGAGGTATCGAAAACCGCTACCATAGGCGTGTCCTCACCGAAAACCTCTTTGCAAGCGCGCATAGCTATCGCCTGCGGCGGGTTGTGAAGGGGTCCGAGCTCCTTAAGCGCCATTACCGTATCTATAACCTCGTCGGTAACAAGGGTAGCTTCCTTATATATTTCGCTGCCGTGAAGGACGCGGTGTCCCACGGCGGAAATCTCCTTAACTGAATCAATAACCTTTCCCTCGCCCGTGGTAAGCATCTCGACTACCGCCATAAACGCTTCCTTATGGGTGGGAAAATCGCGCTCCTCTTCAATCTTCGCGCCGTCGGTGACCTTATGGGTAATAAAGCCGCCTATGCCTATTCTTTCGCAGTTGCCTTTAGCGAGGCATTCCTCGTTGTCCATGTCGATAAGCTGGTACTTAAGACTCGAGCTTCCGGCGTTAATGACCAAAACCTTCATTATTTAATTTTGTCCTTTCAATTATGTGATATCTTTACAATATTCGATTTTAACTGTATTATTATATCAGTAAAAAAACCTCATTTCAAGGCGGAAGGGTACAAATATGAAGGTCTGCGGAATTGTAGCAGAATACAATCCGTTTCATAACGGTCACAGGTTTCATATAGAGCAAACACGTCGGGCGGGCGCTACGCATATCGTAGCGGTAATGTCCGGCAATTTTGTCCAACGCGCCGAGCCTGCAATTATTTCAAAATTCGAGCGCGCCCGCCTTGCGATACTCGGCGGCGCAGACCTTGTAATAGAGCTACCCGTTCAGTATTCAATAAGCTCGTCCGAGCGCTTCGCAAACGGAGCGGTGGCGCTGCTTGAGGCGCTGGGCTGCGTGGACGAAATCTCCTTTGGCTCGGAGGCTGGCAATATCGCTTCGCTTCGCGCCGCCGCGGACGCTGTCTGCGACAAGGACGTAATAGCCCTTACAAGGCAGTTTTATGAAACCGGGCTCAGTTACCCCGCCGCGCGGGAAACGGTAGTGGAAAAGCTTTATGGCGAGGAAATAAGTGCAATACTCAGAACCTCCAACAACATTCTCGGTGTGGAATACATAAAGGCGCTTCGCGAGCGGGATAGTAGGATAGAACCAATAACCTTTCGGCGCGAGGGTGCGGCGCACGACAGCGATAAAGCCGAGGGTGCGTTCGCAAGCGCACGTATGCTTCGCGACGAGATTATCCACGGTGAGGATATAATTAACTATGTTCCCTTTGAGACGAAGCTTGCGCTCGAAAAGGCATATTCCGAGGGCAAGCAGAGCGGAGGACTTGAGGCGCTTTCGCAGGCAATTCTTTTTAGTATAAGAACGCTAAACCGCGATGAGCTCTCGCTGCTTCCCGACTGCGCGGACGGTCTCGGAAGCCGCATTTATAACGCCGCGGCTGAGTCGGGCGACCTTGAGGAGATATTTAATATAGCGAAGACCAAACGCTACACAATGTCGCGGGTAAAAAGGGCGGCGCTTTACGCGTTGCTCGGTATAGATACGAGCTACTTCTTCGAGCCGCCATATATACGCATACTCGCTATAGGAAGGAACGCTCAGGAGCTTTTGAACCGAGCGGGGAAGACAAGGACGCTACCTATGTCGGGAAGCATCAAGGAGCTTTCCAAGACAAGCGAAAACGCCTTAAAAACCGCAAAGCTTGAGGCGCACGCGACGGATATTTACAATCTTTCACTTGTGAAGCCCGCCAGCCGCGGAAGAGATTACACAGTTCCGATATTTAAGGAGGGCGATACGCCTTGAGTATACAACGCTTCAACACCCATTCACAGCGAGAAACAGAAGAGCTCGGAGCGCGTCTTGCGAAAACGCTTATGGCGGGTGACGTCGTTGCCTTTTACGGCGAGCTCGGCGCGGGCAAAACCGCCTTTACTCGCGGTGCGCTTACCGAAATGGGCTTTGGCGGGCATATAACAAGCCCAACCTTTACGATAGTAAACGAGTACAAAAACGAGAGGTTTTCCGCCGCGCATTTCGATATGTATCGAATTGAAACCGAGGATGACCTTTATTCCACGGGCTTCTACGATTACCTTGACGGAAAAAGAATACTCTTTATCGAATGGACCGAGAATATCGCCGCCGCTCTCGATTTTCCGCATATAACGGTTAAAATTACCGCAAAGGGCGAGGGGGAGCGGGAGATAGATCTTGAGGGGGCGAAGGAGATATGACGGTTTTTGCTGTTGACGCGTCCTCCGTTTCGGCGAGCGCGTCTGTGATAAGGGACGGCGAGCTTATCGCCGAAAGCTTCGCGAACGTGGGACTTACCCATTCGGAAACGCTGCTTCCTATATGTGACGAGGCATTTAAAAGGGCGGGTGTTACTCCCGCCGACATAGATTATTTCGCTGTGACCTCGGGTCCCGGTTCCTTTACAGGACTTCGTATTGGTATGGGTGTAGTGAAGGGCTTCGCGTTCGCCGTGAATAAGCCCTGTGTTGCCGTGCCGACCTTCGAGGCGCTCGCGTTCGGTATGAGCGGCTGTTCGCGTGAGGTTGTAACGGTGAGCGACGCAAGAAGAAGCCGCGTTTACTGCGCGCGCTTTTCCTGCGAAAAGGATATAAAAAGGCTAAGCGAGGACGCGATACTTACCCTTGACGAGCTGGGTGAAAGCCTTGCGGGGAAAAGCGCCTTGTTTGTTGGCGACGCGGCGGAAATATGCTATAATTACCTTAACGGCAGGGTGGACTGCGCACGCCTTAGCGTCTCGCAAAGGCTGCTTCGCGCTTCAAGCGTGGGCGCGGCGGCGCTGATTAGAATAAAGGCGGGCGACACCGTTTCGGCGAACGAGCTTAAACCAAGCTACGTTCAGCCCTCCTCCGCCGAGATAAATCTTCAAAGAAAGCTGGACAAGTAGATGATAGCTGTAGCGAGCGACCACGCGGGCTTCGACCTTAAAAACGAGGTAATTAAGTTCCTTGAGGAAAAGAATATAGAGTATACCGATTACGGCACCTATGACAAGCAGTCGTGCGATTATCCCGATTTTGCGAAAACCGCCTGCGACGCGGTTATTGAAAATAAAGCGGAGAAGGCGCTTTTGTTCTGTGGCACGGGTATGGGTATTTCTATGGCTGCGAACAAGATAAAGGGCATACGCGCCGCCGCTTGTTCCGATACCTTTTCGGCGAAGTACAGCCGCCTTCATAACGACGCGAACGTCCTTTGTCTCGGGGGACGGGTAGTGGGCGCGGGACTTGCCGCGGAGATAGTAGATGTGTTTCTCGCGACCTCCTTTGAGGGCGGGCGACACGCGGGACGAGTAGCAAAGATAATGGCGCTTGAAAAGTAGGAGAAAGAAATGATAGCGACGGAGAAAGAGAAAAACAAGATAAGCAACAAGCCGCTTCGCATAGCCTTTGCGACCCTTGTGCTTCTGCTCGCGTTTGTTTTCGCGGGCTATATTCTCTATTCTTTCCACTTCCTTGAGTATATTCCAAGCTTGCTTTCTTCAACGGTGAAAATTCTATGTATCTGTTTTTGGGGATATTCCATCGGCTTTTATATCTCGTACATAATAGAATTAAACGAGTAAGAGAAAAATATATAGCAACAGCCTCGCGGCTTATCGCGAGGCTGTTTTAAATTATTATAGAATTGTTTTACGCTAAGCGACCTTAGTTTAATTGTAATGCTCCGCGTAGTAGGCTTGGTAGTCGCCTGAGACTACGTCCTCTATCCAGTCGCGGTTATTTAAGTACCAGTCTATTGTCTTTTTTATTCCCACCTCGAACGGGGTCTCGGGGAACCAACCGAGGTCGCGCTTTATCTTTTCGGGGTCTATGCCGTAGCGGCGGTCATGACCCTTTCTGTCCTCTACGTGGGTGATAAGGCTATCGTCCACCGTGCTGTCGGCGGTCTTACCGATATAATCAATTATTGTGTTTACGATAAATACGTTCGTGCGCTCGTTATGTCCGCCTACGTTATATACCTCACCCGATTTTCCGTTCCTCGCCACCACATCTATTGCCTTGCAGTGGTCCTCGACATAAAGCCAATCGCGTATCTGCAAGCCGTCGCCGTAGACGGGAAGCGCCTTGTGGTTAAGGCAGTTGTTAATCATTAGAGGAATAAGCTTTTCGGGGAATTGAAAGGGTCCGTAGTTGTTAGAGCAGCGTGTAATAGAGATGGGGAGTGCGTAGGTGTCGTGGTAAGCCTTTACGACAAAATCGGCGCTCGCTTTAGAAGCGGAGTAGGGGCTGTGCGGGTCAAGCGGTGTGGTTTCCATAAAGAAGCCGTCCTTGCCAAGTGACCCGTAAACCTCGTCGGTGGAAACCTGAAGATATTTTACGCCCGGCTTATAGCCACCCTCTGGCAGTTCCCAAAACTTTTTCGCGCAGTCGAGCAGGCAGAGCGTTCCGAGCACGTTCGTCTGAACGAAGATTTCGGGGTCGCTTATCGAACGGTCAACGTGGCTTTCCGCCGCGAAGTTTATCACCGTGTCAATATCGAATTCCGCGAATAGCTTCTCGACTCCCGCCTTGTCGCAGATATCAAGCTGGCGGAAGAAGTAGCGCGGGTCGCCCTCGACCTCCTTGAGATTTTTAAGGTTACCCGCATAGGTCAGCTTGTCGATATTTATTATTTTAATATCGTCGTACTTTCCAAGCATATAGATTATGAAATTCGAGCCGATAAAGCCCGCGCCGCCTGTTACAAGAATGTTTTTCATAACGTCCTCCGAAGGTTATTCCAAATTTGTTATATACTCTTTTAGTGCGTCCTTCCAGTCGCGCATATGGTCGCCCACCGTCGCGCGAAGCGCCATATTGTCAAGCGCCGAGTATGCGGGGCGCTTAGCGGGAGAGGGAAAGTCAGCGGTGGTACAGGGCTTGACAGTGGCATTAATACCCGCAAGCCTTATAATCTCGCATGTGAAGTCGTACCACGAGCATATACCGTTGCAGGTGCAGTGATAAAGCCCGTAGTTCTCCGTCGCCGCGACGAGAAGAATATGGTGCGCCACGTCCACCGCGCTTGTTGGGTTTCCAAGCTGGTCGTTAACAACGGTGCATTCTCCCTTTTCGCGCGCTATTTTAAGAATAGTTTTTACGAAATTGTTTCCAATATAGCCGTAAAGCCAAGAGGTACGAAGTATAAAATACCGCGAGCAGTTTTCGCGGACAAACGTCTCGCCCGAAAGCTTTGTTTTGCCGTAGACGCTGACGGGACCCGTAAGGTCGTATTCCTTGTAGGGAGCGATACCGTCGCCCGGGAAAACGTAATCCGTGGAGATATGCACAAGCTTTGCGCCGCTTCTTTCGCACGCCGCCGCAAGGTACATAGGCGCGAGCGCGTTCGCCTTATATGCCGTGTCCTCATTAGTTTCACAGCCGTTTACGTTAGTATAAGCCGCACAGTTTATAACAAGGTCATAGCCGCCCTTTTCTACGTTTTCGGTAACAGCGGACTTGTCGGACAAATCGAAGTCGTCGAGGTCTACGCCCTTTATCTCAGCGTTTTCGTATATCTCGGGAATAGCGCCTATCTCGCTTTTCCCCGATTTTAATTGCTTAATTATTTCGTTTCCAAGCTGCCCCTTGCAGCCTGTAATAAGAATCTTCACGGCGTGCCTCCTGTAGTCTAATCTATATCCACGTTCTTTGCTATATTGAGTATGTATTGACCGTATTCCGTTTTCTTAAGCTTCTCGCCAAGAGTAATTAGCTGTTCTTTGTTAATGTATTTCTTACGGTAGGCTATCTCCTCAAGGCAGGCGACATAAAGACCCTGTCGTTGCTGTACGGCGTCAACGAAGTTCGCCGCTTCAAGCATTGCGCGGTGGTTGCCCGTATCGAGCCACGCCATTCCGCGCCCGAAAAGCTCTACCTTAAGCTCGCCGCGGCGCAGATACTCGTTATTAACCGAGGTAATCTCAATCTCTCCGCGTTCAGAGGGCTTGACGTTTCTTGCGATATCCACAACATCGTTATCGTAAAAGTAAAGCCCCGGTACAGCATAGTTTGATTTCGGATTTTCGGGTTTTTCCTCAATAGAAAGGACGTTGCCCTCCTTGTCGAAATCCACTACGCCGAACTCCGTCGGGTCGCTTACGTGGTAACCGAAGATGGTCGCGCCCTTCTTGCGGTCGGCGGCTCGTTTAAGGCGTTCTGAAAAGCCGTAGCCATAGAAGATGTTGTCACCGAGAACAAGGCAGACGTTGTCGTCTCCAATAAATTCCGCGCCGACAATAAAGGCGTCCGCCAGTCCGCGAGGGCTCTCCTGAACGGCATAGCTTATCTCGAGCCCGAGCTCATGCCCGTCACCAAAAAGAGTTTCAAAGCCGCCGATATCGCGCGGGGTGGAGATAATAAGTATCTCGCGTATGCCCGCAAGCATAAGGGTGGACATAGGATAGTAAATCATTGGCTTGTCGCAGACGGTAAGCAGCTGTTTTGATACCGCTATTGTTGAGGGGTAAAGACGCGTTCCCGCGCCGCCAGCGAGGATAATTCCCTTCATCTCTTTAAGTCCTCCTTCGGAAAGTTCATTTTGAAGCCCCACTTGCCATAGTACTTGAACATACTGTCAATCAGAATTAAGAAGTATTTTAACTTGTGGTTACTTGAACGCTCCCATGCGTGGTAAACATAGGTGTACGGATAATACACCGCACGGTCGGTTTTACGGGTGCGGCGGGTAATATCCATATCCTCAAAATACATAAAGAAGCGGGTGTCAAAGCCGCCGATACGCTTGAATATTTCGGTGCGAATTAGAATAAAGCAACCCGTAGCGAACTCAATATCTATGGGCTTTGTTAAGTCCCTGTCAAGCATCTGGTAATGCTCCACCACGGGCTTTAGCTTCTTTTTAAACATATGCCTGCCGAAGAGCGAAAGGAAAACAGGGTTTAGCTTTGGCAGCAGCTGGTCGGTGCCGTCGGGGAAGAGTATCTGCGGCGTGGTTATGCCTACGTCCGGGTTTACCTCCATATAGCCGATAAGCTCCGAAAGCGCGTCGCGGTCGAAGACGATATCGGGGTTAACAATAGCGTGGTAATCGCTTTTAAGGTAAGGAAGCACAGCGTTGTGCCCATAGCCGAAGCCCTTGTTCTTATCGTTTTCAATCGCGATAATTTGAGGGAACTCGGCTTTCAGCTTTTGAAGTCCGTCGTCCTTCGAAACGTTATCCACAACGTAAACGGTAAGCTCCACACCCTTTGTAAATTCAAAAAGGGTTCTTAACGCGTCGCGGATTTTATCCTCACAGCGATAGTTCACTATGCAGACGCTCAGCTTTTTCTTCTCCATACCGCTCACCTTTTTTTCGCGGCGGCGTTAAGCGTATTAAGCACGCTTTCGTAACCCGCGCAGGCGTATTTATACCAGCTCTCTTCGCAAGGGGGAAGCTCTTCGCCCGCCGCTTTTTCGGCAAAAATGTCAAGCAGCACAGGGTTTCTCACCAAAAGCGGTCCGACAAGCTGGGTCAAAAACATATTATTCTTCTTTATGCCCTCGCTTTTTGCCTTTAAAATATCCTTTGAAGCAAACTCAATATTAAAGAAGCTCTCCTCGTCGGTTTCTACTGTAATAGAGGTATTAATCGCGCCCACGACCTTTTTATCGGTAAGCGAGCACGCGGCGATATATTCGGAATAGCGGCGCTTCGCGTCTATTTTCACCGACGCGCTTACAGCGGCTATACCGTTGTAGCTTTCGCCGTCCGCCGCTGTAACAGAGTCGGCAAAAAGGCAGACTGAATTGCCCGTAGCGAGCACAAGCCCGCCGCGCTCAATATACTCGTCGATATATTCCTTCTTTTCGGAAAAATCGTTTAACGCCGCGAGCATACGCCCCTCGGTTCCCGCGCCGACGTACAGGAGGTCAGCTTTTTTTAGGCTTGGCGTTTCGCCGTAGCCTACAGTTTCAACGTCAACCTTCAGTTTTGCGCCCTCAAGCCGCTTTACAAGCGCTTCGATATTCGCGTACTCGCCGTAAAGTCCCATTAAATCCTTATAAAGATAAACTATTCTGACCATACGCTCTACCCCCGAAGCCTTCCTGTGAATTTGTTTACGTCGGTAAAGCAGGTCATTACGAAAACGTCGCCCGCCGCTGTCTTGTAAAGCAGCTCCATCATTCTGTCGAGGTCGGGCTCCACAGAGATTACCTCCTCGTCCACGCCGCTGAAAAGCAGACGCGCCGCGAGGTCGTTTGCAAAGCCGCCGCTCAGAATAATGTTCTTTATGCGCTTATCGCAAAGCAGGTTAAAATCAATATCCCACAGCCAAGACATATCGTTCGCGATATATTTGCGTGAAAGCAGGTCGACTATCAGTACAACGGTTATCTCGTCGCTGTCGGAGTTAATGACGGTGGAAAGCGAGCTGTCGTAGGAGATGGAATTCTCGTGCTTGCTTAAAAGGAAAAGCCCCTTATGCCCGTTTACGGTAAACTCGCGCACACGCTCATTTGTAAGCTTGTAGCCCGAAAGCGCGGCTGCCGCGTCCTCGGCGGAAAGTGAGAAAACCTCGGTCGCGACGGAGAATGCCGCGGCTATATTGTAAGCAAAAACATTATTCAAAATCTGCGGTCTTATGGCATACTTTTTGTCAAGGATAAATTCGCCGTTCTTCACGCCTGTTACGGAATGTAAGGATTTTTCCCGCTTAAAGCCGCACTTTTTACAGCGGTAGGAGCCTAAATGGCTAAAAATACGCCACGAGTAACTCATCTCGCCGTTGCAGACGGGGCAAAACGCGCCGTCGTCATAGGCGTGCTTTCTTACGGTGTTTTCCTTTATCGCGTCGGGCTCTACGCTGTAGTAGGTAACGCCGTCTCGTTTAAAGCCAAGCGAGGCGGAAACGGGGTCGTCGGCGTTCAAAAACAGCTTTGAGGAAGCGGGTATACCCTTTTTCACTTCCCCCAAAACGAACTCGCTGTTGCCGTTGCGTGTCAGCTGGTCGCGGAAAAGATTGGTCACGACGATATAGTCGGGCGCAAAATGCTTAAAGGTGTACTGACAGAAGCGCTCGTCGCTTTCGAGTATAGCCACGTCCGCTTGCACCTCGCCCTTTAGGTTGCAGCTGCGAAGCAGAGCCGTGGTTACGCCCTCTATCTGGTTGCTGCCCTCGCTGTTGCAAACCATGCGAAGGTTAGCCTTCTTCGCCTCGGCGCGCAGCATTTCGGTAAGCGAGGTTTTGCCGTTCGAGCCTGTTACGGCTATAACGGTTTTGGGCAGCTTTATTTTTGAAAGGATATTGGGGCTTAGCTTTAGCGTGATTGCGCCCGGCAGACTGCTTCCGCGTCCGAGCTTTTCACCTATAAAGCAAAGCACCTTGCAAATAAGAATACTTAGCATATTTATCCTGCCGTTACTGTTTCGTTTGTAGTTAGCTTTCCTCGCGCGTGCGTTTATAAACGCGCAAGTATCAAGCGTAACTTATATTTTAACAGATTTATATACTCATTACAATTGCATTTTTTCTGTTGTCATTAGCGCGCTCGTCATAGTATAATATTTGCATATGTTTTATATTTCCAGAAAGGAGGGGCGTAAGTGAACCTGCCTAAAAGTATAAAAACCGTTTTAAGAATGCTAACGGACGCGGGCTTTAAGGCTTATGTTGTCGGCGGCGCGGTGCGCGACGAGCTAATGAAGCAAAGACCGAAGGATTACGACGTATGTACAAACGCCCGTCCAGAGGAAACAAAAGGTGTTTTTTTAAGGTACAAGCTTATCCCAAAGGGCGAGAAGTTCGGCACGGTTTGTCCTGTAGTTGGAAGAACCCCCGTAGAGATAACTACCTTTCGGCGCGACGGCAGGTACAGCGATAGTCGCCATCCGCTGGGCGTGGAGTTTTCAAACGAGCTTGATACCGACCTTTCGAGGCGAGATTTCACCGTAAACGCGCTCGCGTATAACGAAAAAGAGGGTATAGTTGACTGCTTTTCGGGAAAAAGCGATATAGAAAATGGCATAATTCGCGCCGTGGGCGACCCGCGCGAGCGGTTTTCTGAGGACGCGCTTAGAATAATGCGGGCGCTCAGATTTTCAGCAACGCTCGGCTTTGAAATGGAGGAAGAAACAGCGCGCGCGGCAACCGAGCTTGCGCCGACCCTCAAAAGTATCTCCGCTGAGCGGGTACGGGATGAATTAATGAAGTTTGTCCTCGCAGACCGCGCTGGCGACTATCTTTTAAAGTACAAGGAGATAGTTTTTGCAGTTATTCCCGAGCTTAAGGAATGCGACGGCTTCGACCAACACAACCCCTTTCATTGTCACGACGTTTTGGGGCATATAGCCGCAACTGTTAACTTTATAGACAAGAAGCCTATTCTTCGTATGACGGCGCTTTTACACGACGTAGCGAAGCCCGCGTGCTTCACTATGGACGGTGAACGCGGGCGGTTTTTCGGGCATATGCAGGCAAGCGCAAAGGTGGCGCGGGTGATACTTGAAAGGCTAAAGTTTCCCTCGAAATTTACCGATACAGTCTGTCTTCTTATCGAGTACCACGACAAGCCATATTCGCCCACGCCTGAGGACGCGCGTCGCTGGCTTAACCGTTTGGGCGCGGAGAACACCTATTTAGTCATACGCCATAAAACGGCGGACTGCCTCGCCCACGACAGTTCATATAGGCGGCACCTAATAAAGATACGTGATTTCAAGCGGGAGGTTGACCTCGCCTTAAAGCGGGGCGACTGCTACTGTCTCTCCCGCCTTGCCGTTAACGGGCGGGATATCAACCGCGCACTCGGCATTCAAAGCGGCGAGGAAACGGGCGCGACGCTTGAATATCTCCTACAAGAGGTAATTGAGGGGCGCGCGGAAAACGAGAGTGATAAACTTATTTTACTCGCGAAACAGCGAGCCGAAAAACAAAAAAACGAAAAGCGGGTTTAGCTAAATGCTTGCCGCTTTTCTTTATTTGATAGAAAAGCTTGCTATATAAAAGAAAAATACGCGCGTTTATTTTATTTACATAGAAAGCGCTTCGTGATATTATTAAACAATATGGAAGACTATGCGCAAAGGAGGGAAAGCCATGGCGAAAAGCTGTAAAACACAAACGGCGGAGTTCTACTGCCCGAAAAATGTCGTATGGCATATCCTTACCTCCTGCGACAGCTATAGAGAATGGTACGGCTATCCCGAGCCGCTCGACCTTATTGAAACGGTGCCTGAGTTTTCACTTGGCGCGCGGCTTATCTTTAAGGACGACGCGCGTACCCACGTAGTTACCGAGTTTGACCTCAACAGCCGCCTTGCCATTAGCACCGCGAACGAGACGAACGAGTTTACAATAACCGAAACGAGCTACGGGTGTAAGGTAATGCTTGTGTCCACACTTACCGTGTCGGGCGCGGGCTTTAACGGCACCGAAGCGGCGCACGAGAGTGCTAACCGCGAGGTGCTTTCTAAGCTGAAATCCGTTGCCTACCGCTACGAGGAAACACTTCCCGGCGCACCTACGGCGAGCGGGGAGAGCAAGAAAAACAGCGCCGTAAAAAGTGCGCTTTCTTCAATTCTTCAAGGCTACAAATCGCCTGTTAAAAGCATAGAAGCCGACCGTGAGGCGGCGGAGCTTGCGGTAAGCTATGGCAGTACCGAGCAGGAGGCTCGCTTTTCCGCGCGCTCCTGCGTCATAGCAATACTGCTCTTTGCGGTTATGATTGCGGCGCTGTCCGTATCCTTCAGCTTTGAAAGAAGCGATATTGTTCCCTCCTCGGGGCTTTCGGTTATGGAGAGCGTGTTTGTGAACGAGGAGAACGCCGCGAATATATATATTGGGCAGAAGAAGAGCGAGCTTGAGCTTATGATAAGCTGTACGGGGCTTCGCCTTTCGTCCGACGAATACTGCTACGAGTCGCTTGAAAAGGACGAGAACGGTGAGCCCGTCTCTCGCATTTACGTTATTTACGACGCATACGCAAAGGTGCGCCGCTTTGGCTATGTAAACTACGTTAACAGCAGAAGTAACGTAGATTGCCCGATATCGAGGTACAACCGCTTGCTGTATCCGGGTATGAACGCGCTTGAGGTCAGCGAAACCATAGGCACGCCTTGCTCCGCCTTCTTTGTTGATAAAAGCGGTCTTACCACCGTCTATTTCGGGACGTTTAATACCGAAAAAAGCGTATTCTCCACCGAGCAGAAGAGTGAGCTTGTTATTAAGCTTAACACGAGCTCTAAGCAGGTGGACGCGCAGTTCTACTACCCCTACGACAGCCAAAACCCGCTTGCCGTGCCAGAGCTTACTAAGCGCCTTCGTCGCCAATACAGCAACTATTCTTTGTTCCTTGCGGACAAGCTCTCCTTTGAACGCGCCTTCTTAATCTTCGACAAGCCCTACGAAGAGGTTGGTATTGTTCTCGATACCGCAGACGAAAAGGTTGGCGACATCGAAGGCGGCGAGATGCGTGAATATAATAAATATGTGCTTATTGACGGGGTTCAAAACGACAGATACAGATATACGGTAAACTATTATTACGATAACGTAGCCGAGGAGGTTTCCTTTGAAAACCTCATTTTACAGCAAAAGGACGATATGCTCGCCGAGTTTACAAGCTACGGTCTGCGTGTCGGAATGACCCAAAAGGAGGTCTTGGCTGCTATAGGCGAGCTTCCGAGCGCCGTGGCTATTAACTACGATAACATTACCCTTTGCTACGGAAAAAAGATAGCCGCGACTGCGCGTCTTTCGGCGAACTACGAGCTTGTGCTTGTCTTTGACGCTAAAACCGATTCTCTCGATAACATAAAGGTTAATTACTAAATAAAAGGAAAAGAAATGTCTGACGGAAGAGTTTTTACAAAATCGAACGTAACTATTAACGCGCCGCGAAAAACCGTTTGGCGCTATCTGCTTAACGACCTTACGCTTGAAAGGGCGTTAGGCTTTCCTGCCGAAATTATCCGCGACACCGAGGACAGCCGCTTTATAAGGCGACTTGTACTAAAGGATGTCAGCTTCTATGTCCGCTACGAAGAGAACGCCGCGCATCTTTCGGGTGAGGGTTGTTACATTGACCTTACGCTTAACGACGCGGGTGAGGCAACAGGCGTAGAGCTTTCGATAATTGGAGGAAGCGACGGCGGGTTTACGGCAAACCACGAGTCGGTGGACGAGTTTTTATATAGGCTTAAGGCGCAGATAGACAGCGCAAAACCAGCATCTGCCGTCGTTAACGAAACGCCGCAAGAAGAAAAAGAGGAAAAAGAAACCGCCGAGAAGGACTCGCGGAAGAGCGTTTTTCGGGGTATGGATAAAGAGAAGAAGGAAAACAGCAACTCGCAAAAAGAAACGAACAAAAAGAGTTCAAGCTTTTTAACCAACCTTCTTTGTGTTGTAGTCGTGCTTTTACTAATCGCCACAGCGGGGTATGTCGGCTGGAGATATCTGTTACCAAAGCTTTACGACGGAAAAAAGGCGGACGTTTCGGCATATTCCGAAAGCGTAACCTACGAGAACGCCTCCCAGCTGGAGCTCGGCTTTAGCCAAAGTGAGGTGGAAAACATCTTCGGCATAACGGGAACCGAGATGGACGGAAAGACGCTTTACTGCTCGGCGGAGCTTTGCGACGGAATTCCTGCAAGACAGGTTTTAATCGGTTACGAAAAGCATATAATAAGCTCGGTGACCTATCTTGATACCGCCAACGCGCGCACGCTGCTGGACGGCGACTTTACCCTTAAGGGTGTGTATCCTACCGAGATGACAATAAAGGGAATAGCCGACGCGGCGGCAAAGCCTATATCAATGTACAGAATGTACCGCGACGGAAACGGCGAGCGGATAACCGAGGTGCATTTCGGCTACTGCGACCCCTACGCGAACTTTAACGAGGCGTGGCGAGGTCAGCTCGTGGTGAGCGCTAACATTGACACAGCCAAGGTTTCTTCAAAGGGCTGGGTTGTGTACGGAGCGGGCGACGGGCTTACTGTGCCGTCGCTTGAGGGAAGCGTGCTTGCAAGGCAGTATGACGACTACACAAAGTACCTTAACGACAAATTCGCCTTCGACGAGATGATGATTATGAAGTCAAAGTTCACGAAGGGCGACGTTAAAAACCTGTTCGGCGCTGAGCCTGTTCTCTATTATGACGGAAGCGAAATCAACGGCACAAAGCTGTTCGGTATTGACTCAAGCGAGCTTATAGAGGGTACACAGACCCCCGCGCTGAGGATGTCCTTCGGTTACGACACGCTCGGGCATTTCAGAATGTGCTCCTTTACAAATATGCGGTTTATAAACGAGCGCGGGCTTCTTACGGGCACCGCGTACGAATCGGTTTCAAAGGGAATGTCCTATTTAGAGGTTAGGAAGCTTGTAGGGCTTATGCCCACGGCGATATACTTTGACGAAAGCTGTTACACCGTCTGCTATGGGCGGCTTATTGACGAAAGCGGCGCCGACGACCAGTTTGAGCTGGTTGTAAGAATGAGCGTCTCGGACGACACGGTGCAAGCGGTATTCAACAACGTCGCGCGAGGCGAGGCAATAGACGCGAAGAGTGAAAAGTCCGAGGAGGCATAGCGAATAGATGAAGAAACTTGAGTATCCAAACAGACAGAGAATGTCGCAGTTTGTTACGACAGAGATGCGTATGTTTAACAGCGTGGGCGGCGTGCGCGCCGTGACGTGGATTACTACCGTTACCCTTTGGCTTGAAATACTCTTTGCTTTCTTCTATTTCTTGAGCCGCGGACGCAGCCGTGAAAGCCTTGTGCATATGTCGCTGCTTATCGCGGTGCTTGTTCTTTACCTAATAGCTACGGTAGTAAAGAATATCTATTCCAATCGCAACGGCGAGTACTACGACGTTACGATGTTCTATCTTTCCGCGTCGTTTTTTATTAGCGCTTTTTCGTCCTATCTTTTTCTGTCTACGGCGTGGTTCTGGAACTTTAACGGCGTAATACCGGGCGGCTCCGCTTCGGTGGTAAAGTTCGTTATCTCCCATATCTTTTGGCTTCCCGCGGCGGCGGTGGCTTTCTATGCGGTTATGCTCCTTTTTGAGCCTAAGAATACCAGCGTGCGCTTCGGTGGACTATATTGGATAAACTGTCTTCTGCCCGCGCTGCCACTTGTAGTAACCCTTATTGTAAGCATAATAAAATTTCCGCGCCGACAGGCTGAGGCGGCGGAAATACTGGCGTTTCTATCTATAACGCTACTGCTTTATATTGCCGTAAGGTACGCTGTAAAGGGCTTACTGTATTATCTACTAAACCGCGAGACACCAAGGAGTAACATAGAAGCAAAGGGTGAAGAGCCTAAGGCGGCAGAACCTTACCCTGATGAAGTAATCGCTCAGCGCGCACCTGTTTCTGAAGAAGTAGCGAGAAGAGCGAGAGAGATAGCCGAACGCTACGGCGCGAGGGAAACCGAGCCCGAGTTAATTCAGAAAAACGCCGAAAGCGTGCCGACAGAAAAAGAGACACAGCCGAAAAAACCTTCTGCTGAGGAGAAAAAAGAGTTTGCGGAAGTAAAGGAAACGAAGACCGAAAAGCCGCCAAAGAAGGCAGAAAAGCCGAAGAAGGAAAAGGCGCCGAAGCAGTCGGAAAAGGCAAAGAAATCGGACAAACCCGAAATAGAGGCGGGAAAGACGGCAAAGACAGAGAAGAGCAAGCCCGCCGCAAGTAAGAAGGAGAAAGCCAAGCCCGAAAAACCCGCCAAGCCGCCGATAAAGGAGATAATTCTTAACGCGGCGAAGAATATGCCGTTGCCGAAGGTCGAGAAGAAGAGCGAAAAGGAAACGGACGAGCCAGAAAAGGGAAAGAAGGTTTTTCGCGTAAAGCCGCTTGAGGAGCCCCGCGAGAAGAAGATTTATCACCGCGAAAATAAAAAATAGAGACAATAAAAAACGCCGACATTAAATTGTCGGCGTTTTATAATACGCTATTTAATTTCTGTTAAGTTGCATATTACGTGTTTCTTGTCGATATCCACCGTCGCGAACTTTATGCCGTCGTAGGCGTTGGCGTTACCGGGGTTAACGTAGTACACGTTGTCCTTCACGCCGAAGAAGGGGATGTGAGTGTGCCCGAATAGGACAATATCCGCCTTCTTGTCGGCGGCGAGCCGCTCAAGTCCCTCCATAGAGCCCTTTACCCCAAAGCGGTGTCCGTGGGTGTAAACCACCCGCTTGCCGCCTATTTCTATAACCTTTGTGTCTACGTCAAGGCTTGAATAGTCGCAGTTTCCCGCTACGGCAAGAATATTTTTCTTCGGAAAGCTTTCGCGAAGCGGATTTACGTCCTCATAGCCGTCGCCGAGGTGTATGTAGTAGTCCGCGTCCTCTTGAGCCTCCATTATTTTTTTAAGCCGATACGCCTTGCCGTGCGAATCGGAGAATACAACAATTCTCATTCCGTTTCCCTGTTTTTCAGTACGAGCTTATATAGCTCGCCCTTCTTTATATTAGTTTCAGCCGCCGCTTGTTTGCACGCCTCCGAAAGAGAAAGCCCCTCGCTTAATAAGCACTCCACAATTTCCAGCGCGTCCGTATCAGTTGTCGCCTTCTTCTCCTCGGTCTCGGGCTTGCCCGAAACTATAAGGACATACTCGCCCTTAGGCTCTCGCTCAGCGTAAATACCGTTCGCCTCGCGAAGGGTTGTTTTAACTATCTCCTCGTGAAGCTTTGTTAGCTCTCGCGCCATAGTTATTGCTCGGTCGCCGAAGGCGCTCAAGAGGTCGGCGAGGGTATTTTTAAGCTTATGCGGTGCTTCGTAAAAGATAAGCGTGCGCGCTTCGTTCTTTATCTCCTCAAGGCGTTCGCGCCTACTCTTTCTGTTTACCGGGATAAAGCCCTCAAAAACAAACCTTCCCGTGACAAGCCCAGAAGCGCAAAGAGCCGTTATTGCCGCACACGCGCCGGGTATGGGTATAACCTCTATTCCAGCGGCTATTGCCTGTTTTACAAGCAGCTCGCCCGGGTCGCTCACGGCGGGCGTTCCCGCGTCGGAGCAAAGCGCGCAGCTTTCGCCGGAAAGTATTCGGTTAATTACAGCCTCACCGCGCTCGTACATATTGTGCTGATAGTAGCTTACGAGCGGCTTTTTTATTTCAAAATGATTTAAAAGCTTCGCGGTTACACGGGTGTCCTCGGCGGCGATAAAGTCAACCGTTTTCAGCGTCTCCACGGCGCGGGGCGAGAAGTCCCCGAGGTTGCCTATGGGTGTCGCGACGATATAAAGCTTTCCCGAGTTCTCCATTGAATTTATTCCTTAATCTCTTTATTTACTATTAAATCGGGCAGCACGCTTACGCCGGGACCCGAACGGTAACGCGCCTCAACAAGCATAAGCCACGGCTCCGCGTCAGGAGCTTTTCTGACGAAGCGCAGGCGTTTTATCCTCAGCTCATTTTCCTCGAAGCAGGCAAAAACGTTATCAATTCGCTCGGCGCGGTAGCAGATAAACAGCTTTCCACCCTCCTTTAAGGAACGGCGGGCTATTACCGCCGCGTCGCGAAGTGTCAGCGTTACCTCGTGCCGAGCGTTACTTCTAAGCCCGTTTTCGCTGAGCGTGCCGCTGTTGAAATACGGCGGGTTACAGAATACCGCGTCGAACTTTCTGTCGCTCGAATACTCTCGTGCGTCGCAGTTAATTACGCTTAAGCGCAAAAAACAGTTCGCCTTGGCGGCGCTCTCGGCAAGTCCGCTTGCCGTGGGGTCTATTTCCAGCGCCACACATTCGCCGAGCAGTCCCTCGTCGTAGAGCTTCATTGGGATTATCCCGCAACCAGTGCCGATATCGAGAATTCTGTCGAACTTCTTAATTTTTGAAAAGTGCGCGAGAAGTAGACCGTCGAAGCTTATTTTGTTGTTTTCATCAGTATAAACGCACGCGCCGTGCGGTAATTTTTCGCTTGTCACCCAAAGACCTCCGTTATAAGAAATACGGCGGACACTAAAGGTGCCCGCCAGATATATTTCTCTTAATGCGCTTTACTTAAGGCCGATTATTCAGCGGAAATAGCCGAAGTGGGGCAGCCGGCTGTGCAAGCGTCGCAGTCGATGCATTCGTCGGGGTTAACGTCATACTTGTCGTCAACGCTTGTGATAGCGTCAACGGGGCAGGTAGCGGCGCAAGCTCCGCAGGAAATGCACTCGTCATGATTAATTACGTGGGCCATTGTTTTTCTCCTTTTGATTAGCAAATGAAATTACAACTAAATAATAACATATAAATATTATTTTTCAAGGGTTATTCCGAAAACAGTTTTTTTGCCTCGTCCTCGGATATTTCGTCGGGTTCCTCAAACTCGCTCTTTTCGGGACGGATATTGACGTGCTTGCCGAGCACCTTTATATCGCTTACCGCATAGCTTTTCGGCGCGGCGTCGGGGTTTTCGTCGAGACGCACCTTAACGTGTTGCTTTATTATATTCATCTCCACCACAACGCCCCTGCCGTCGGGGGTCTCCACAAGCGTGCCGTTTCGCGGCATATGCTTCAATAGGTCGTCGTAAACCGCCTGCTCGTATTTCAAGCAGCACATAAGCCTTCCGCAGGAGCCAGAAATTTTTGCGGGGTTAAGGCTTTTCCCCTGCTCCTTCGCCATCTTAATGGAAACGGGCTGGAAGTCGAAAAGGAAGGTCGAGCAACAGAAAGGTCGTCCGCACATACCAAGACCGCCCAAAAGCTTGCTCTCGTCGCGCACGCCTATCTGACGAAGCTCTATCCTTGTTCTGAACACTCCGGCGAGGTCCTTTACAAGCTCACGGAAGTCTACGCGCCCGTCGGCGGTAAAGTAAAAGAGTATCTTCTGACCGTCGAAGGTGTATTCCACGTCGACAAGCTTCATTTCGGGGTTGTGTATCGCTATCTTCTGGTTGCAGATGGAAAAGGCTTTCTTTTCCTTCTCGCGGTTCGCTTTAAACTGCTTAATATCCTCAGGCGTCGCCTTTCGCATAACGGCTTTAAGCGGCTTTACTATCTCCGAATCCTCCACCTCGTGAACGCCCAAAAGCACCGTGCCGCATTCTATTCCGCGAGCCGTTTCTACCACGGCGTAATCGCCCTTCTTTAATTCATAATTCAGCGGGTCGAAATAGTAAAGCTTTCCGACGCTTCTGAAACGTATTCCTACTACCTTTGTCATAATGTCTCCGTTATAGCTGCGCCGCAAGCTCGGTACACAGCAGCTTTAGATTTATATTGCGGGCGATATCGCCGTAGCACAGCGAAACCGCGCTTGATACCTTTTCAATTGAAGGCGAAAGCTGAGGCTTTTTTTGAAGCAACGCTTGCAGATACGCCGAGGCATCGTAAAGCACCGCCCTTAGCTCGTCCCTCGTCGGCGCGTTCTCAAGCTCGGAAAGCACGCTCAGCTTGTCTCCCTTTAGCGCCGCCTCGCAAAACCGTGACGCGCAGTCGCACAGCGCCAGCCGCTCGGGGGAGGATAGGGCGTTTTTTACAAGCCCAAGCCGTCCGCCGTAAAGTGAGCAGAGAGCTTCCGCGCGCGTCTTATCGCATTTTGGATAAAGCCTTAATATTTCCGCCTTGCAAACATCTTCGGAAAGCGGCGACATATAATACCGCGCGCAGCGCGACAGAATCGTAGCGATAAGCTCGCTTTCGTACCGCGCCGTTATAAGAAAGATTACGTCCCTCGGCGGCGCTTCAAGCACCTTTAAAAGCGCGTTTGAAGAGCTTTGGTTTAGGTTGTACGCGTCCTTTATTATTGCCACTCGCCTGCCGTTTGAGATAACCGCCGCCTTGTTGAGCTCGTATACGGCGGCGCGAATATCGTCCACCGCTATCTCGCCCGACGCGCCCGAGCCCGCGACCGTTATACAGTCGGGGTGAACGCCGCGCGCTACCCTTTCGCCCTCGTCCTCAAGGTACGCCGCCGCGAAAAGCTTCGCGAAGAAGTTCTTGCCGCAGCCGTCCTC
>CAYWJF010000005.1:0-46446 GCA_964458545.1 uncultured Oscillospiraceae bacterium
TCTTCTTCTTCTTTAACATATCTGCTTCTTTCATCGGTTATATCGTTTGTTTCGTGAATGCAATTATACTATTTTTCGTGTTGAAAAACAAATATGCCCCTTCGTGAAAGCACGAACGGGGCATACTTTTTTGTGAATTTTAGACGTTTCCCCAAAGCTGAACCAGACTGTCTAAGCCTATTCCCTGAAGGAAGCCCGCGTACTTCGTGACAAGCCCGCCGTAGATAGCCTGACCGAAGAAATAGGACACCACAGCCCAAATTACCATAATTAAAAGAAATATCAGTGCCGCTCTCGCGAAGTTTCGGCGGTTTATCTTCTTTGAGCCCTTGCGAGCCCACACGAAGAGCAGAACAATATTTACAATAGGAATAAGTAAAAGAATATACATTAAGAAGAAGCCAAAGGTGGAAACGGGCGCGTATCTGCTCTTGCGCGAGGGTGCGGGGTCGGTTTCCACAGACTTTATCTCGCTGTTCTTCTCCTCGAGCAGTCCCTTGCTATCCCTTTTCTGTTCGCTCGCAGGCTCAAGCGGTGCTTCCGCGGTAGTCTCGATAAGCTCTGGAGTTACCTCCTTCTCCGCTACAGCAACAGCCGTTTCAGCCGTGTTTACCGTTTCCTCGGATACAATCTCCGCCGCGACAATTTCAGTGGCTTCAATCGGCTTCTCCTCTGTTAGCACGTCGACAGCCGCGTCCTTAGCCGAGGACTTTGCTGCCACAAGCGTTCCGCATTTTTTACATTTCTTCTGACGCGCCGTAAGCGGCTCGCCGCACTCGGTGCAATACCTTGTTATTTCAGACATTGTAATTCCCCTTTTTCGCTTACTTAAGTAACCCTATAATATACTAACAGCCGCCACAGGTCAATTAAAAGCAGATTAGAATTAAAGCTTAGATACCTCAAGCTCCTCGTCAGTTAGCACTGTGATATCCTTCTTCATAAAGGTATCGTACATAATCGGGATTACGAAAAGTGTCATAATTGTGGCGTAGACAAGACCGCCGATACAGACTATCGCGACGGGCTGCATCATATCGGCGCCCAAGCCAATACCGAGCGCGAGGGGAAGAAGTCCGAGCACCGTCGTAAGCGCCGTCATAAGCACGGGGCGCAGCCTTGTGACGCCCGCTTCGACAATAGCCTCGCGAAGCGGCTTGCCCTCAATTCTCAGCTGGTTGGTGTAATCTATTAGCACTATGCCGTTGTTAACGATAATACCGACAAGCATAATGAAGCCTATCATAGCCACAACGCTTATCTCAAAGCCTGTTATAAGCAACGCAATAAGTCCGCCCGTAAAGGCAAGGGGTATGGTGAACATTACAATAAACGGCGATATAAGCGACTGGAACTGCGCGACCATAATTAGATAAACTATCAGCACGCCGAGCATAAGCATAACTAAAAGGTCGCCAAGCGAGCTAATTATCGTCGTGTTCTCGCCCGCGAACTCAATCGTTATTCCGTCGGGCAGCGTTAAGGCGTTCACCGCCTTCTCCACCTCGTTACTGACAAGGCTTATATTGTAGCCCTCCGCGAGCGTTCCCGTAACCTGAACGTAGCGCCTTTGCGAGCTTCTCGCTATGGCGTTCATTGATTCTTCGTCGGTTATCGTCGCGATGTTGGAAAGCTTTACCTCCTCCTTTTCGCCATCCATACCCGTCACTTCAAAGACGTAATCGGTAATGGTCGAGCGGTCAAGGCTTGAGCTCTCGTCTGTCGCTACGACTATGTCGCGGCTTTCTCCGCTGTATTCAAGCGAGGTTGTCGTCGCGTCCTTCGTAAGCGCCGTGGATATCTCCATATACACCTGCGCGACGGTAAGCCCCTTAGCCATTGCCTTATCTTTATCGACGGTTATACGTAGCTCGGGCGTGGTTTCGCCTATGCCGTAAGAGGCTTCAGCTATTCCCTCGACCTTTGCTACCTCGGCTTCTATCAGCCGAGCCGTATCCCTTAGCTCGTCGAGGTCGTCGCCATAGACGTTTATTGTAACTCCGCCCCCGCCTATAGCCGAGGTAAAGCTCATCATCTGCATAGTGCTGTTGGTTGATGCATCCAGCCCGCTCGACTTAACTATTTCGTCAACCTCTTGCGTCACCTTTTCGTTGGACACCCCGAGCTCGTCTGAGATGATAACATACATAGTAACGCTCGACGGGTCGTTATCCGCTTCGCCTAAGCCTATGACGCTTGTAAGTCCTGCCGAAAGCATAGAGCCTACCGTTTCGACGCCGTCTACCTTGCTAATCTTTTCAGCAAGCGCGTCCGCTTCACGGGCGGTGTCCGCAACGGTGTTATCTTCAGAAAGATTAAGCGAAATCATAAGCTGGTTGCTACCCATATTGGGCATATACTGGAAACCGCGCGCGAGCGCAAGAAGAAGACTTCCGATAAGCAGCACCACCACCGCCGCCATAACAATTACCTTGTGCGAAAGCGCCTTGTTAATAAGCTTTTGATAGAGCGAAAGAAGCTTGTCGTAGCCCTTGTTCTCCTTTTGCTTAACCTCTTTTTTGAGCACTCCACGCGCCATTGCGGGCACGAGTGTAAGCGCTATTACAAGGCTCGCGAGGAGCGAATAGGCTATCGTCAGCGCCATATCGGTGAAGAGCTGACGGGTAATACCCTGAATAAAGACTATCGGGAAGAACACGCAGATGGTAGTAAGCGTAGAAGAAACGATAGCCGAGGTGACCTGCGCCGCGCCCGAGATAGCCGCCTTAGAGGGCGAGAGCCCTAAATTTCGTAATCTATAGATATTCTCGATAACAACTATCGAGTTATCGACAAGCATACCAACACCCACGGCAAGTCCAGCGAGCGAAATTATATTTAGCGTTACGCCAGAAAAATACATTAGAACAATAGCGAAGGTAATGCTTATGGGTATACTGAAAGCCGTTATAAGCGTCGGGCGGATATCGCGAAGGAAGAGCCAAAGAATAATTATCGCGAGCACCGCGCCCATTAATAGGTTTTCCAGCACCGAGTTTACAACAAGGTGGATATATTCGCCTTGGTCCATTAGGTTTGTAAAGCTAAGTCCGCCGTATTTCGCGGAAAGCTCAGAAAACGCTTCGTTTATGTTCGCCGCTACCTCAGCCGTGGCGTAGCCCGACTGCTTCGTAAAGGAAACAAGCACGCCGTCGTTTCCGCCTATCCTTGCGTAAACGTCGCCCGAGTTGTCAGAAACGTAAACCTTTGCGACGTCAGAGAGCCGAACGGGCTCCACGTCCTCAAGCCCGAGGTCAACAAGGACGATATCGCGAAGCTCGTCTACGTCTTGTATCTCGTTGCCTACGCTTACCATATAGCGGGTGTCACCCTCGTTTATGTAGCCCGCGGGCATTGAAAAGTTCTGCGCCGTGAGTATGGCGGAGATATTCTTTAGCGTCAGCGTTCCTGTAAGGTCCGCGCTGTCGAGCGCCGCCTCTTCGGCTGACTTTATCTGTGAAAGCGCCGACTGAAGCTGGCTTACGGTGTTGTTTAAGGTCGCCTTTC
Organism: uncultured Oscillospiraceae bacterium; assembly: GCA_964458545.1. Classification (GTDB taxonomy): domain Bacteria; phylum Bacillota; class Clostridia; order Oscillospirales; family Ruminococcaceae; genus JAYFNU01. Next base: position 3,508 of record CAYWJF010000005.1, read on the forward strand.
CTACGGCTACGTCCACCACCTTGCTTGAAAGCTCGGCTGACATAACCGACGACTGGATATTGAGCTTAGAAAGCGCGTCGTCTATCGCGGCAATACTCGCGTCGGCGGTATCTAACTGTTGGATTACCGCAGGAATAGCTTCCAAAGAGAGTCCCATGGCGGCGAGCGTAGGTTGCGCCGCAAGTAACGCGTCGGCAGCCGTAGCATAAGCGGGGTTAGACGCGCGAAGCGCAGTATCTATCTCGCTGTCGGTCGCTGTTGGATTAAGCGCCGCATACTGCTGCTTTGCTGTTGTCACCGCAGTTAATGCGTTGTTAATCGCTCGTAGCTGAGCGCCGTTCGCCTTGAGAGTCTCAAGCTGTGTCTTACTGCTTGTTAGCTGTATCCTTGTCGATTCTATCTGGTTCGCAAGGGTGCTCTGAGCGGAGGAAAGCTGGTTTCTCGCGCCGTCAAGCCCCGTTATAGCCTCGTTAGCTTGATTTATTCCATAGTAAACCGAGCCGCGCGATTTCCGAAATTCCTCGCGTATCGCGGCGCTTATCCGCTCGTTCTGCTCGGCTATAAGCTCGTCGTCCAGTTCCACGTTAATTGTTTCGTAAACTATACCGCTGAGGTTAACCGCCGCGACGCCGTCTATTCCCTCAAGCTTCGTTTTAAGGGTGTTTTCGACAAACTCGGAGACCTCAATGTTCGATTTGCCCTCGTAGATTACCGCCGCCGAAACCGCGGGGAGGATATCGGGATTTATCTGAAGAATATAAGGCGTGCCGACCATATCATCGAAGGCGGCGCTTATAGCGTCTATCTTTTCGCGTATATCCACTATCGCATAGTTCATATCGGTGCCGCTCTCGAATTCGAGCGAGACCATAGACACGTTCTCGCTTGAAGTAGAGCTTACCGTCTTAATTCCGCCAAGGGTAGCCATAGCCTGCTCCATAGGCTTAGAAACGCCCTTCTCTACCTCCTCGGGAGACGCGCCGGGATATGTCGTTACAACTATCGCGTAGGGTAGCTCTATACTCGGAAACAGGTCCGGCGTCATATGGGTAAAGGACACTACTCCGAGCACTATAATAAGTATTACCGCCACAAGCACCGTGAACGGCTTTTTTACGCTGAATTTCGCTAACATCTTTCTTCTCTCTTTGAACCTTTATTTTAATAGTAATTAAGCCTATTCTATAATATTAATGTTAACAAATATAGCTTTTTCACAAAATTTCGCTTCTTTTTTCTTCGCCAAAATTATACTAAGTTGTGCTATACTGTTCTTCGACATTATAAGGAAGGAACTATGAAATCCCTATGCAGACCATTAACGATATACTTTCAGCTGAATTTAAACAGACGAAAACTCACGTTGAAAACGTGGTTAAACTAATTGACGAGGGAAACACCATTCCCTTTATTGCCCGCTACCGCAAGGAGCTTACGGGCTCTATGGACGACCAGCTGCTGCGCGAGCTTTACGAGCGGCTTTCCTACCTTCGCTCACTTGAAGCGCGCCGCGAGGAGGTCAAGGCATCTATCGCGTCCCAAGAGAAGCTGACAGACGAGCTGTCAGCCGCGATAGACGCCGCTTGCACGCTCGCCGAGGTGGAGGACCTCTACCGTCCATATAAGCCCAAGCGCCGCACCCGTGCTTCAATAGCGCGCGAAAAGGGACTCGAGCCACTCGCGGAGTATCTGCTTTCGCAGGATAAAAACGCGTCGCCCCTTGACGAAAGCGAAAGGTACATAGACGAAGAGAAGGGCGTTGCTTCCTCCGACGAGGCACTTTCGGGAGCGCGCGATATAATAGCGGAGAACCTTTCCGATGACGCCGAGATAAGAAAGGAGCTTAAAAAGCTAATCTTCACGCGCGGTAACGTGGTTTCAAAGGCGGCGAAGGCGGAGGACAGCGTTTACCGCAACTACTATGACTACACCGAGCCCGTGAGTAGAATACAAAGCCACCGTGTGCTTGCCATTAACCGCGGCGAACGCGAGGGCTTCTTAAAGGTTTCGATAGAAATACCCGCCGCCGAATCGCTTGCGATAATTCAAAGGAAGGTAATAAAGGGCACGTCACCCTGCGAGAACGAGCTTCGCTCTTCCGCCGAGGACAGCTTTACTCGGCTTATCGCGCCGTCTATCGAGCGTGAGATACGCGGAAGCCTTACCGATATGGCGAACGAGCAGGCAATAAAAACCTTTGGCGTAAACCTTAAGCCGCTTCTAATGCAGCCGCCCATTAAGGACAAGGTCACCCTCGGCTTCGACCCCGCCTTCAGAACTGGCTGCAAGCTCGCCGTGGTGGACGGCACGGGCAAGGTGCTTGATACCGCCGTTATCTACCCCACCGCGCCGCATAACAAGACCGAGGAGTCTAAGGTTAAGCTTAATTCTTTAATTAACAAATACAAAATCGACGTTATCTCTATCGGCAACGGCACCGCCTCGCGCGAAAGCGAGCAGTTCGTCGCTCAAACAATAAAGGGCACGCCCGTACAATATATGATAGTAAACGAAGCGGGCGCGTCGGTATATTCCGCGAGTAAGCTTGCGGCGAACGAGTTTCCGCAGTACGACGTATCGCTGAGAAGCGCGGTGTCTATTGCCCGCCGCTTGCAGGACCCGCTCGCGGAGCTTGTAAAAATTGACCCAAAGAGCATAGGCGTAGGACAGTATCAGCACGATATGCCCCCCGCGCAGCTTGACGAAACCCTTACAGGCGTAGTAGAGGACTGTGTTAATACCGTCGGCGTTGACCTCAACACCGCTTCGCCCTCCCTTCTCTCCTACGTTTCGGGTATAAATTCAGGGATAGCGAAAAACATTGTTTCCTACCGCGAAGAAACGGGGAAATTTAAGAACAGAAAAGAGCTTATGAAGGTAGCGAAGCTGGGTAAAAGCGCCTTCGTTCAATGCGCGGGCTTTTTGCGGATAGCTGAAAGCGAAAACCCGCTCGACAACACGGGCGTTCACCCTGAATCCTACGGCGCGGCAAAGGCTCTGCTTGAGCTTTGCGGCTATACGCTTAAAGATATAGGCTCTGACCTTTCAGAGCTTCCCGATAGACTCGCAAAATTTGGCGAAGCTAACGCCGCGGAAAGATGCGGCGTGGGCGTGCCGACCCTTCGCGATATAGTAAAGGAGCTTATGAAGCCCGGTCGCGACCCGCGTGAGGAGCTGCCGCCCGTGCTTCTTCGTAGCGACGTTCTTTCTATGAGCGACCTTGTTCCCGGCATGGAGCTTACGGGCACCGTAAGGAACGTTGTGGACTTCGGCGTATTCGTGGATATCGGCGTACATCAAGACGGACTTGTGCATATCTCGCGTATGGTGGACCGCTACATTAAGCACCCGAGCGAGGTTGTAAAAACGGGCGACCTCGTTAAGGTTTGGGTTATAGAGGTTATCCCCGAGAAAAACCGTATTTCGCTTACAATGCTTCCTCCCAAAGACGAGAGCAAAGCGTAGCTTTCCCACTTTTTTACTTGCAGTTTTAAGGGTTTTTATATATACTGTTAAAAACGCTTACGGGAGGAACGCTTATGTCTGTTTTTTGTGAAAGCTGTGGCACGGCTCTGCCCGACGGCGCAAGGTTTTGCCCCAACTGCGGTAAAATTATCGACTATACTCCTGCGGGCTGTCCCAACTGCGGCACGGCGCTAAACGGCGAAAGCTTCTGCCCCAACTGCGGACTTTCGTTAAACGGCGAGTCGCCGAACCCAGACGGCGCCTACCTCGTTCGGCGGCAGAAATCTAAGGTTGCTATTCTTATACTTCTTCTCGTACTTGCTCTTCTTGTCACGTCGGTCGCTATTCTGCTTGCTTCGCGCCTTGGCAATAACAAGCCGAGCGGAGAAAACAACCCTGTTGCAGACGTAACAACACCCGAAAATGTCGGCGAGGGCGAAATAGTCGAGCCTGAGCCACCCGTCGGCACAGAACCCGAGGAGAACCCGATAGAGCTTAACGAGGGTAGCTTTTGGGCGCTGACCGAGGGCGTTTACAAGAACAACGATAACGTCAATTTCCTCATGATAACAAGCGACGGGCATAGCTCGCTTGTTATGTGGGGTATAATGAATTCGGGCGGAATGGAAACGGGTTTTGTAACCGATTTTCGCTCGCTCGGCGATAATAAATATGCTATTAGCCTGCACTTCGATGAGATTGATAACGAGATGGAATACGCGCCCGCGCACGATTCTGAAATTACCGTTGATATCTCGGACTTTAAAAGCATCGGCAAGCTTTACGTTGAAGGCACATGGGCAGAGGACCCCGGTTATAACTATGTGGGCGGCCCCGACTTGAACAACCTATATAACTAAGCGGCATATACGCGCCCGTAGCTCAGCTGGATAGAGCGTCAGACTCCGACTCTGAAGGCCATGCGTTCGAATCGCACCGGGCGTACCATAAAACGAAAAGCGAAGCGTTTTGCTTCGCTTTTCGTTTTTTCAAGGGAACGCTGAACCCCTTGAAGAAGAAAGTGGTTTATGGTGCTTCTAATTCTCCCGAATTAATGTTATCATTTATTTCAGAAAGACAGATTAACATACAACGAGGTTCTTATGGATAAATTAAGTAAAGAAGCCGAAAAGCTTATGGTTGAACGGTTTCAGAAGGACGCGCTTATCGCTCTCGCGACGGTTGAAGACGGGGTGCCGTTTGTGCGCACTGTGGACGCATACTATGACGACGGAGCGTTTTATATCATTACCTACGCTCTTTCGAGCAAAATGAAGCAGATAGAAAAAAGCCCGCTCGTAGCTGTTTCTGGCGAATGGTTCACCGCTCACGGTGAGGGGACGAACCTCGGATACTTCTGCAAACCAGAAAATAAGGAGATAGCCGATAAGCTGCGCGCCGCATTTGCCTCGTGGATAGATAACGGTCACAACGATTTCAGCGACGAGAATACCTGCATACTGCGCATTAAGCTGAAGGACGGCGTTCTTCTCGCAAACGGTACGCGGTATGAGATAGATTTTAAGATATAGTTGCTATCGTGTTTTAGATAATCGAACAGCATTTTCGGAGGTTTTCCTATGGACAGCGTAAACCGACTTTTTCGTTTAAAAGACCCGTATGACTGCGGCGGCGAGCAGCGCACGCTGTTTCTTTCCGCTGTCAAAGAAAACCTGATTTTTCTAAGCGAGAATTGTTCCGAATACAAGGAGATACTCAATTCCTTCGGTTTTGATATAAATATGCTTGAAACCGAAGCCGACCTCTGGAAAATTCCTATGTTCCCCTCGCTTTACTTTAAAAATAACCGCATCTTCGCGTTTGACGAGAAGAAGCTTTTAATTAAAGCCTCCTCCTCGGGAACAAGCGGCAGTAAGAGTCTCGTCGGTTTCGACCACAAAAGTTTTATACTCGGACTTAAAATGGTACGAGGGATATTTCGCTACCATAAAGTTCTTTCGCCGATACCCACTAACTACATAATGCTCGGCTATCAGACAGGAAGGGGTTTTGATTTAGGCGCGGCAAAAACAGCGTACGGCGCTTCCTTCTTTGCGCCCGCGCTGCATAGAGAGTTTGCTCTTAAGCTTAAGGGCGGCGAACACGTTCTAAATATCGACGGAATTACCGCGGCGCTTTTTAGCTATGAAAAGGTCGGGCTTCCCGTTCGTTTTCTCGGTTTTCCCGGCTATATGTACTTCCTTGCGCGCGAGCTAAAGCGGCGCGGCGTAACCCTGCGGCTTAATAAGCGCTCAAAGGTGCTTTTAGGCGGGGGCTGGAAGCAGTTCTCCGACGAGGAGATTCCTAAGGAGGATTTCTATAGGCTTATTAAGGAGACTACGGGAATTGAAAAGGATAATATTCTTGAGTTTTTCAGCGCCGTGGAGCACCCTGTTGCCTACTGCAAATGTAAAAACGGACACTTCCACGTTCCCGTATACAGCCGCGTCATTATCCGCGACACGGCTACGCTAAAGCCCGTAGAAAACGGAGCGGCGGGAATTCTTAGCTTTATTACACCCTACGTTCGCAGTATGCCGTTAATAAGCGTTTCTACTGACGACATAGCCGTTTTACATGGCGATGACTGCGGCTGCGGCATAAAAACGCCCTACTTTGAGCTACTCGGGCGCGCGGGCGCCGCTTCAATTAAAACCTGCGCACAAGGCGCTTCAGCCCTTCTTAAGGAGTAGTATTATGGATTGCCTAAGTGTAAACAAACAGCTTCTTTCAAATGAGATTGTTAAAACTCTCGAGGGTGAACCGCTCGACAGAGACACACTTATAGCCGCGTGCGACGAGGTGTCACGCTCTCTTAACGAAAACGAGCATCTGCCGCTGCTTCTTTCCTTGGGGCTATCTTATGAGAAAGCCCGCACGGAGCTCTTTGCGGCAAAGGAGATGCTAAGCCGCGCCTATCTGGAGCGGCGGGTGATAACGGAGCTTGGCGAGCACGGACGACGAGAATTTTCGAGGCAGGACGGTACGCTTACGGCTTACCAGACCTACGAGCCGCTCGGGGTTCTCTTTCATATCTCAGCGGGCAATATGGAGGGCTTACCCGCCTTCAGCGCGCTTGAAGGTCTGCTTACTGGAAACATAAACCTTTTAAAGCTTCCGAGCACCGATACGGAAATTTCAAAGGTGCTTTTACGGGAGCTTACGAAGCGGTATCCTCTGCTTGAGCGCTACGTTTATATCTTTGATTTTCCCTCAAGCGACCTTGAGACTATGACTGTACTTGCGAAGCTCGCGAACGCCGTGGTAATATGGGGCGCGGACGAGGCGGTTCTTGCTGTTCGCCGTCTTGCCGACGCGGACACGAAGATAATAGAGTGGGGGCATAAGCTCAGCTTTGCGTATGTAACGCCGCGCGGCGAGAATAAAGAAAATCTTCGTGCTCTCGCGCGCTCTATCTGCGAAAGCGAACAGCTGCTCTGCAATTCCTGTCAAGGTATCTTTTACGACAGTACGGACAAAGATGAGCTGTTGCGCTTTGGCGAGCAATTCTCTAAAGTACTCGCCGAAGTTTCAAAGGAATGCCCATATGAAAAAAACACAGAGCTTATTAGAGCAACGGCTTCTCTCGGCGTTCAAAACGAGCGTCTGACAGCGCACAAAAAGGGAAACGTGGTTTTCAGAGCGGACGACAGTTCGGTTATCGTCAGCTTTGACAGAAAGCTTACCGGCTCTTATATGTTCCGCAACTGCTGGGTACGCGCGCTTCCGAGAGGTGAGATTATCTCCGCGCTTTTCGTCAAAAAGGGCTACCTTCAAACCGCGGCGCTTCTTTCCGCCGATGACGAGCGCGAAGCACTGAGCGAAAAGCTAAAACGCGCGGGCTTATCAAGAATAACCCGCGCGGAGAGTATGCTCAATACATATTGCGGTCAGCCACACGACGGCGAATTTGCTCTGCGTCGGTACTGCCGTATAGTATCGAACGAGTAACTTCAATACAAACGCTTAAAAAGCCCATCCGAGGAATTCCTCGGATGGGCTTTTTTGTTTGTCTTATGAAAGCACCAGCTCGTTCGCGCTTTCGAGGTTTGGCGCGCAATAGGAGAATTCCTGCGCCGCGGGTACAAACATATCGTCTATTGTAAAGCTTCCTGTATCCGCTTTCGCAAGATCCATAGTGTAGGTCTTTACGAACGCTTCGTGTCCGTCGTCCATCTCGTTCGCGGGAACAGCCGCATAACTTACCGTAAGCGTTACTATCGCGTCGGAAATGTGGTTAAGCGCCACTATCTCGCCCGATGCCGCCGCGCCCGAGAACATAATGCCAGAGGTGTATGTGCGCTTGCCGTCCGCGTCGTCGAACCAGATAAAGCTTAGACTTCCGTCGCCGTCTCCGCTTACCCATACGCCATAAAGCTGCGCCCAAAGCCCGTCGAGGGTGTATTCCTTTCCGTCATAATCGGAAAAGAAATTATCGTTCGCTTCCTCCATAGTTGAGCCGCTGTAATTATAATCTCTCGCGCTATCCACATACGCGTCATCAATAATAATTATACCGTCGTCCTTGTAGCTAAGCTCCAGCGTGTAGGTCTTTGTTTCCGCCTTCGCACCGTCGCTAAGCTCGCTCGCCTCTACCTTTGGATAGTCTACCGTTAGCTCGTAAACGTCTTCCTTAACGTCGCTTAGCTTTACCGCTTTTCCACTACGCATTCCGTCCGAAAACATCATACCAGAGCTATATATACATTCGCCGCTTTCGTTTACACTAAACGAGACAAAATATCCCTGCCCGTCAACGTGTTTGTATACCCATATTCCCGCAAGGTCCTGAAAAAGCTCGGTGAGCTTGCCGTCGTCCTTGCTCGGCTCGCCGCCTTGTGTGTTCCCATTTGCGGGGGTAAGCTCGGGAAGCTTGCCCTCTTTATTCAAAAGTCCGCAGGCGGAAAGGCTGAACGCCATTATCAGCGCAAGCGCCGCTGAGATAATTCGCTTCATATGTCTTTTCTCCTTTCAAGTAAGCACAAGGCTTTATAGAGGTATTATATCTGAAAGCCACCCTGTTTACAACAGTATTCCTCCCCTTTTGCGCTTATTTTACAGCGTATTAGCCAACACTTTTATACTGTTAACGTCGGTACTCCAAAATTCTTCGTTATTTTTGAATATTTTAGTTGTTTACTGTGCTAAAGTGTGTTATATTTTTATATATGTATAATTATTCGGAGGAAATGTATATGAATATAACCGAGCTTGTAGTTTTTATACTCTACTTTGTTTTTATGGTAGGCGTTGGTCTTTACTTCTTCATTAAGTCAAAAGGCGGCGGCGAAAAGGAGTACTTTCTCGGCGGACGCAAGATTAACGGCTTTGTCGCGGCGTTAAGCGCTGGCGCGTCGGATATGAGCTCTTGGGTGCTTATGGGGCTTCCCGCCTCGGTTTTTGCCCTCGGTATGGGAGAGGCTTGGATAGCCATAGGGCTTGCACTCGGCACGATACTTAGCTGGATTCTTGTCGCGCCGAGGCTTCGCACCTTCTCTATTGTTTCGAAGGATTCCATCACCCTCCCCCAGTACCTAACAAATAGGTTTTTAAGCAAGAGCAAAGCCCTTCAGGTTATCTGCGCTTTTATCTTTATTGTTGTTTACACCATCTATTCCGCGGCGAGCATAAAGGCGTGCGGCGTGCTTTTCAACACCGTTACGGGCGTTGACGCTTCCGTCGCAATGTACATAGCCGCGGCGATTATTATCGGCTACACCTTCCTCGGCGGCTTCTCCGCCGTCTGCTGGACCGACTTTTTCCAAGGCATATTAATGCTAATAGCCCTTATGATTACCCCCATTATCGCGCTCTTCGCCACCGACGCCTGCGCCTTCGGAAGCGTTACCTTCGGTGAGCAGTATTGGAGTCTTCTTTCAAGCGGAAGCTTCGACTGGAAGAGCATATCTGGTATACTTTCAGGGCTCGGCTGGGGTCTCGGCTACTTCGGAATGCCTCATATAATAATCAGATTTATGGCTATCAAATCACCTGCCGAGGTTAAGAAATCTAAGGTTATCGGCTCGATATGGACCACCCTTATACTTCTCTTCTCCGTCGCGGTGGGTCTCGTAGGCAGAGTTTATCTCACGGGCGCGAACGAGCTTGCAGACTCAAGTCTCGTTTTCATTCAGATGGTAAGAAGCCTTTTCCCGGGCGTTGTTTCGGGAATACTGCTTTCTGCTATCCTCGCCGCGGCTATGTCCACGGCGGATTCCCAGCTGCTCGCCTCCGCCTCCGCCTTCGCGAGCGACGTGTATAAGCCCATTATCCGCAAAAACGCCAGCGATAAAGAGATGCTCTGGGTCGGGCGCGGCATTGTTATACTAATCTCTCTCGTAGCGGTAATTATCGCCGCGAACCCGAATTCGGGCAGCATTATGGACCTTGTCTCCAACGCATGGGGGCTCTTCGGCGCGGCGTTCGGACCCGTCGTTCTTCTAAGCCTTTTCTGGAAGCGCTTCACCTTCAAGGGCGCTGTCGCTGGTATAATAGCGGGCGGCGTTGTGGACGCGCTTTGGTTAATCTTCCTATCCGGTACGGGACTATATGAGATAGTCCCCGGCTTCATAGCAGGAATGCTCGCGTGCATTCTCGTCTCGCTACTTTGCGGTAAGCCCGCTGAGGGCGTAGAACAGCTCTTTGACGACGCCGTGGCATACAAGGACTAATTCACTTTTATAAATAACTCTTTTGGGAGCGTCGTTTTGGCGCTCCCTTTGTTTTACCCTTTATAAGAGTGGTTTGTGTATTCTCGCGTTTAGTAGTATTATTTTAGTATAAAATTCTATCTTGCGAGGTGTATTATGAAAAAGTGGTATGACGAGGAATACGCGTGGGAGATTGAGGTAATAGGCTACCTTCGCGGAGACAGTCCCGTGCGTTATTGTCGAAACGGCGAGGAGATAGGCGACAAGTATACCTGCACCTACGGCTGTCCTGTGAACAAGGACGGACAGGGGATATGCTCTAAGGTAATGACTACTATGTTCCCTATTATGGAGTCTATAAGAAGCGGCGGCGACCTTCTCAACATAGGCGGAGACAGTAAATACAGCAAGGTAGTGGTCTGCCCCGACGGCTGCGTAATGTTCAGAATGACCGCGACCCCTCTCGGAAACGAGAACTTCCACCGAGGCAAGTTCTGGGAGGAACGGTAGCGTTTATGGCTTCAAGTAAAACTACAGCAGAAAATGTCTTTTCTAACCTTGTCAGCGCCTACGAATCGGAGCTGAATAAACCGAACAAATCCTACAGTAGAAGCGTCTTTGACATTATAGAATCCGAACGGCGGATATATGAAGAGTACTGCGCGGGGAAGCCTGTAGCTCGGCAGCTTTTTACGTGGTGTCAGTTTCTTCGCAATCCTATATATGCTGGAATATATGAGGCGTGTAAGGCGGGCGATATGGCGGCACTAAGTAGGACTCTATATCACTCGGCAAGGATTAGCGTCATTAAAAATCATTATCCCAGCGGAACCGACCACGGGATATACATATGGAAGCTTATTCCGCTCGTTTTAGCGGCTGATTCCCCCGAACTTGTGTCAAAGCTTTTCCCGCAAAAACAAGGGTTGTCCGCCTATTCGGGAACTAACGGCAACGCCGCGGCTAACCTTTTCCTCGCTATATGGTATAACGACGACAACTTCGGCGCTATCGCGCGCGAGGAGGCGAAGAGGGCTCTTTCAAAGAAGAACACTATGCTTATTGGTGCGTTTACTCGCTATCTGCTTGCCGTCCTCAATAAGGACGCTGATGCCGCTTCCGAAGAGCTTTTGCTGCTATGTAAGGGGAAGAAGCAGGACAGCAATTTCGGAGAAAATTCCTTTACCCACTCCTTTTGCATACAAGCCCACGGACTTTACAATATGCTACGCTATGTCTACAACGGCGAGCTTTATAAGAAAGTTTCTATTCCGAGTGAAAGCAATTTCTTTTTCGAGCTCGCAGAATGGCAGGAAAGGAACCGCTGCTCGGGCGAGCTTCTTTACAGCTACGACGGTTCGCTATCTATTTTGAATTCCCTGCTTACTATGGAGATGCCCGAATGCTCGCTGGGAAGCGCAGGCTACGACAGCAAGGGTGAAAGAACTATAAGAAAAAAATTCAGGGCGTGCGATTTCTTTAAAGAGAGCTTAATTAATCAGTGTCTCTCCCTGCTTACGCAAAGGCGCGAGCTTCCGAACAAAATAATGGCGCACACCGCGCGGCTGGACAGCTACGACTACTGCTATGGAAATTTTTTAGATAAGGAGCGGACAATCCTAAGATACAACAAAACAGGGCGATACTACACCTCTGTAAGCGTTCTCGCAGACAGCGCTGACGAGGCGCGGCGCTTTACCGAAGAGCTCTTCAACAAACACGATATGAAGCCCACGGGCATAGACTACTCCGCTTCGGGTTACAATAAGCACTGGCTTATCACCGAGGCACAGTATGCGTTTGCTGAGCGAGGCGAAGCGGCGGAGAAGGAAGCCGTGCTCGCCCTTGCAAGGGCAACTAACGAGTTTTGCTTATAGCTTCGGTTGTCGAAAGCATTACACATTTTTACTGAGTCTAATCAAATTAGTCTTTTATGCAAAATCTTACGAGAAGACAACTAACACCATCCTTTTTCGTCGTGAATACTTCCCCGAAACGCCTGAAATTGATGCATTGTAACCGCACTATCTCTCTTTCCTTTGTTTTTTGCCTAAAGAGCACGGCGAATATAGTTGAAAGCTACAAAACCTTTAAAAATACTTAGGTTTCCGCTATTTACTTCCATTTATGGTATAATATAGTCGAGTGAATGTCTGTCAGCGATATACGTTCTTTAGAAGAACGTGGGGTGAGAAGCTAATGAAAAGACGAACAATACTTGTAGTTGACGACAATTTAATTAACCGACAACTGTTAAAGGAAGCGCTTTGCAACGAATTTGATATCATTGAAGCGGTTGACGGAAAACAGGCTATCGGCTTTTTAGAGGAGCTGCACACAACGGTATCCACGGTGCTGCTTGATATCGCAATGCCCGAATTGGACGGCTACGAGGTGCTTCGCCGTATGCGCGAAAACCCGAAGCTCTCGCAGATACCCGTCATTATGGTAACGGGTATAGACGACGAGCCCTCTCGAATAAAAGCGCTGTCGCTCGGCGCGAACGATTTTATAACAAAACCCTTCAGCCTTGAAATAGTAAGGCATTGTATTAAAAACAGCATTGCTCTTCACGAAACCTCTGCGGAGATTAGCTCCCTTCAGCGCGACACGCTAACGGGGCTTTATACCCGCGAGGTTTTTCTTAATAAGGTCAGCGAGCTTGTCCTTTCGCGCGAAGCGGGTCACTATATTATGGCGTGCTTCGATATTGACCGCTTTAAGGTTATTAACGACCAGTATGGCACAAAAAAAGGCGACGAAATTCTGCGTTACCTCGGCGCGGTGTTTAAGACGGGGTTTGCCGCTGTAGGCGGTATATGCTGTCGTATCGCCGCTGACGATTTCGCCATACTCTATCCCGCTTCGTTTAAGGACACGCCGGAGATGCTGGAAATAAGGAGAAAGGCAAGCAACGTAGAGGGTCTTCTTTCGCCGCTTGTCTTCAGTACGGGCAGATACCTTGTAGACGACCCCACCCTTTCCGCGAGCGCTATGTTTGACAGAGCTATGCTCGCAGCGGAAACGGTAAAGTCGCGCTTCGAGGGGAAGATTGCCTACTATAGCGAATCTATGCGAAACCATCTTATCCTTGAGCAAGAAATAGTAATGGAGATGGAGAGCGCGCTTCGCGACAGGCAGTTCGAGGTCTGGTATCAGCCGCAGTTTAACCACGCAACGGGCGCGCAGATTGGCGCCGAGGCGCTTGTTCGCTGGCGTCACCCTAAAAAGGGTCTTATCTGGCCCAACCTGTTTATTCCCATCTTCGAACAGAACGGCTTTATCTATTCGCTTGACAGATATATCTGGGAAGAGGTTTGCCGCTTTTTAAAGAAACGGCTGGACGAGGGTGAAACTCCCCCTCCCATTTCCGTTACTATATCAAGATACGACGCCCTTCAGCCCAACATTGTAGAAAGCATAAAGGGGCTTGTTGCTAAATATAATCTGCCCGTCAATCTATTGCGCCTTGAAATAACAGAATCCGCCTTCGCGGAAGCTACCAAGGTGATAGTACGGGTTGCGCGTCAGCTTATTGACAGCGGCTTTACACTTGAAATTGACGATTTCGGCAGCGGCTACTCCTCCCTTAATACGCTTAAGGACGTACCCGCTCAGGTGCTAAAGCTTGATATGCGTTTCTTTGAGGAGAGCGACGATTCTCAGCGAAGCGGAAGCATTATTGAATCAATAGTGCGCATGGCTAAATGGCTCGGAATGTCGGTTATAAGCGAGGGCGTCGAGAACAAGGAGCAGGCCGATTTCTTAAAATCCATCGGCAGCTTATATGTTCAAGGGTATTATTACGCAAAACCTATGCCGCAGACAGAATACGAGGATTTGTCGAGGTCTGGCGCATTTGAGCCTTTACTCAATCGCCTCGAAACTATAGACGGTCTCAACAACAACGTCTTTTGGGACCCGAAATCCATGGAAACGCTTATCTTCAACAGCTACGTCGGCGGCGCTTGTATCTTCGAGTACCATAACGGCAAAACCGAGATTATCCGCAGCAACGACGAGTACGCCAAGATTTTCTCCGGCAACTTCGCCTATGATTTTTCCTCTATTAGCGGCGACTCTCTCGCCTTCCTTGACGAGCAGGATAAGAGGACGCTGATGGATAATATAAAAAAGTCAATCGAAACGAGAACGCCCTCCTCTTGCGAGGTACGGCTGTCAGACGAGCGAGGGCATTACAAAAATCTGCGTCCGACGGTTAGGGTCATAGCGCAAACAGGCGACAGATACCTACTCTACTGCGTGCTCGCCGATATCACCGACCGCCGTGGCTCAGACAAAAGAAAGGACTCCCTTACCGAGCGAGCCGCGTTTTCGCTTTTGAATATCGACTACGAATTTGTTTTCACAATTAACGCCGAAACGGGCGAAATTACGCCTCTTTTTGGCGAGGTGAGCGGAGAAATGAACCGTATGGAGGGCAAGGACTGGCTGAGCGAATATCTCATAAATAACTGCGCGAGCGAGGATAAAGAACGCGCGCTGCGCGAAACCTCGCTTGATTACATAAAGGCAACGCTTAAAATGTCGCGTGTACATACAGTCTTTTACACCTTCTCGCAGGCGGGTCGACCCGTGCATCGGCGTTCTGTCTACAGCTATCTCGACCTTGAGAAGAAGGTTATTCTCTGCGGTATGCAGAATATCGAAAAGACTATTATCGAGGCGTAGCAAAGCGCCGCAATATTGAAAGCAACGTCAGACGGCTAATTAATTATTTTTACCGAACCTGCTTTAGCCCTTTGCCTAACAAGCACAGAATTTTGTCATATATATTATTAAAATAGCCTATTCCCTTTTATCGGTAAAAATGCTATCATAGCTATACTTTGTGCCGTCAGAAAAGGGAGAGATTGTTAATGGACGCTCACATAGACTCGCTATATATCTGCGTAAAGGATATGAAGCGGGCGATAAAATTCTACGAAAAGTTTTTTGAACAAAGCGTCACCGAAAGGGACGACATCTACAGCGTGTTTGTAATACACGGCTTTCGTTTCGGGCTCTTTGCCTATGAAAAGGTAAGCGAAGAGCACACCTTCGGCACAAACTGTGTGCCGAGCGTATGTATGGAAAGCTTGTCCGCTCTTCGCGAGAAGCTTAAAATGTACGGCGCCGCTTTTCCTATTACAAAGATAGGCAGCAACTGGGTCGGCGAGATAAACGACAGCGAGGGAAACCGCATTGAGCTGACTACGCCCTGCGAAAGTCTTCTTGTGTTGGTACGCTATATACTTGCGGAAGGTAAGCGCGACGAATTCCTAAGAGAATTTGAGAAGGCTGGAATAGCCGAAGCCTCCAAAAAGGAGGAGGGTAACCTGCGCTACGACGTTTTTCTTCCCGCGGATTCAGAAAACGATGTTTGCCTTACCGAGGTCTGGGAAAACACCGAGGCACAAGCACTTCACGGAAAAACGCCGCACTACAAAAAGCTCGCTAAGCTAAAAAAGGCGTTTGTAAGAGACGCGATTATTGAAAAGCACCGCCTTCACGAGTTTAAATAATCAATGCTACCGCCCGTTTCACATAAACGTGAAACGGGCGTTTCTTGTTACTCTTCGTTCCTCAAAAATATTACTCTATTAATAATCGTATATTTTAGTTTAATTATACTATTTGTTTATTCCTCTGTATATTGTGCGGATTTTTGTATAATCCTTGGTTTTTGCTTGAAAATTCTAACGCTTAAGGGTAAAAAGCGCCTGAATGTTTGTCTAATTCGTCCTTTGAAATTTGTTACTGAAATTTGGTATAATATATCTGTAGGAAAAGCGGCTTAAAGCCGCGAGGGGAGTTATTTTGTTGAATACGCATAAGAAAAACGAATATGTGAGATACGGCGCGAACGGCGTTTGCTTAATTGAGGACGTAACTAAAATGAAGGTGTCGGGCGACGAGCGTGAATTTTATGTGCTTCGACCCGTAGCAAACGGCGCTTCCACAATTTATGTGCCCGCCGATAACGAGCGGTTGACCGAGCGGATGAAGGGCGTTCTATCTAAGAGCGAGATTGATAGCCTAATTTCGTCGGCAAGAAAGCAGTCGATAGATTGGGTAAACGACAGGAACGAAAGAAGAGAGCTGTTTCATTCTATTATCTCAAAGTGCGACAGGCGCGAGCTATTGTTGCTTGTCAGCTGCGTCTACCAAAAGAAGCGCGAGCTTATAGCTAACGGTAAAAAGCTTGCTTCGAGCGACGACGAGGCATTAAAGGTTGCCGAGCGGCTTATTGAGGACGAGTTTTCCTTCTCTTTGGGGCTTGACGGAGACAAGATAAGCGATTACATAAAAGGCAAGCTCGGAGCGGTTTAAGCAAGCCGTAAAGTTAATCTATTAAGGGCGGGGTTACCCGCCCTTTTTGCGCGCTTAGTGGCATTGTATTTTTCCGTATGATATAATATTTGTTAGGATATTTGTATTTAGGAGGATAAGGCTATGCCGAAAGCTGACAGCGTAGAAGCCGCCTGCCCGAAATGCGGTGGCGCAATACCTGTAATTTGTTACGAAAGTCTCGACGCAGAGCTGTTCCCTGAGGCAAAGAAGCGTCTTACTGACGGAACCCTCTTCTCTGCCGTCTGTCCCGAATGCGGCGAGCTGTTTAACTTCACCTATCCGCTGCTCTACCACGACGCCGAAAGGCGGGTAATAATACAGTTCACCACCGAGCGCGACGAAGCCGAGGATTTTATAGCTTCGGCGAAGGACAGCTTGGCTATGATGAACGCCGCCATTCCCGAGGGCGAAAAGAAGTACGACTATCGCGTGGTTTTCCACCCGAACGAGCTGCGATAAAAGGTAAAACTCTTTGATTTAGGGCTCGACGACCGCGCGGCGGAGATAACTAAATTCATCTGCGCGCTTAATTTAAACAAATCAGACCCACTGTTTGAAATAGCGGCTTGCTATCTCGTAGTGGACGCAAACGGCGAATACCATGTCCAGTTCCTCTCCTCAAACGGGAAAAGCCATGTCACCGATATAGATAAAGCTATGTACGACGACGTAGCGAACAGCTTCGCCGCAATTATTAAGGATAAATCGACCGACTGCTATATAATCGACTGCCGCTGGGCGGCGAACGCGATAAAGTAGCAACCGCAAAGGACCGTTATGGAAGAAGAGAGGCCTTTAAAGGGCGCGGCTAAAAACATAATACTTCTTGGGCTTATCAGCTGCTTTTCCGATATCTCGAGCGAGATGGTCTATCCGCTTATACCGTTCTACCTTACCGTCGCGTTCGGCGCGACGCCCGCGCTTGTCGGCTTAATTGAGGGAATAGCGGAAAGCCTCGCGAGTCTGCTTAAGGTTTTCGGCGGCTATATAAGCGACAAGTACCAGCGAAAGAAGCCGATAGCCTTTATCGGCTACGCCACGGGGCTTTTATATAAGCTTGCGCTTATCTTTGCCTCCTCTTGGGCGGGCATACTCGGCGCGAGGGTAATTGACCGCTTCGGTAAGGGTATACGCACCGCACCGCGCGACGTTATGGTGTCTGAAAGCGCGGAGAAGGACCACGCTGGCAGAGCTTTCGGCATACACAAGGCGCTTGATATGGCAGGCTCCGCCGCGGGAATACTGCTTTCATACATACTTTTAAAAAGCATAGGCGACGGCGGCTTTAAGACCATCTTTGCCCTTTCGGCTATCCCCGTTGTTATCGCGCTTATAATCTTCGCCTTTGTAAAAGAAAAGCGAGAACCAAGACCTGTAAAAGAGCGCGAGCGGTTCTGGAAAAGCTTTAAATCGCTTGACGGAAATCTTAAGCTTTATCTGCTTGTGGTTTTTATCTTTACCCTCGGCAACTCCTCTAACACTTTTCTGCTTTTAAAGGCAAGCGCCGTCGGCTTCTCGAGCGCCGACGCTATACTGCTCTATTTCGTCTACAACCTTGTTTCCGCCTTGCTCGCTATTCCCTTTGGCAAGCGTTCAGACAAGGCGGGACGAAAGCGTGTGCTTGTCGCGGGGTATTTCACCTTCGCGCTTGTTTACGCGGGCTTCGCCTTCGTTACCTCTAAGCCGCTTATGGTCGGCGTATTTATTTTATATGGCTTTTACACGGCTATGGTCGCGGGTGTGGAACGCGCGTTCATTTCCGAGATAGCGCCGAGCGAGCTTCGCGGAACAATGCTCGGGCTTCATTCTACCCTTGCGGGTGTGGCGCTACTTCCCGCAAGCGTAATAGCGGGACTTCTGTGGAGCGCCGTAGGCTCCTACGCGCCCTTCCTCTTCGGCTCGCTTCTGTCTGTTATCTCCGCGCTTATCCTCGCTTTTGGTCTAAAGGGAAAGACAAAAGAGCTTCCCGCTTAATACCGCTTTAGCTTTCAGTTTCTACTACTCTTAAAGGAGCAACACTATGGAGATTATCACTCTAACTAAGGAAAACCTTTCAAAGGAGCACATCTGCTGCGCGATATCCAACAACAACGACATTCAGGTTTCGACAAAGAAGGCGTGGCTTGAAAAGCGCCTTGACGAGGGGCTTATGTTCAAGAAGGGCGACGTGCGCGGAAAGTGCTTTATCGAGTATATCCCCGCTGAATACGCGTGGGCGCCTATCGAAGCCGAGGGCTATATGTATATCGACTGCTTCTGGGTATCGGGACAGTTCAAGGGTCAGGGCAATTCTAATCTTCTGCTCGACGCTTGCATAAAGGACAGCCGCGAGAAGGGCAAGAAGGGGCTTTGCGTTCTATCCTCAGCGAAGAAGAAGCCGTTCCTTTCTGACGGGGGCTACCTTACCTACAAGGGCTTCGTTCTTGCCGACAACGCCGAGCCGTTCTTTGAGCTTCTGTATCTTCCCTTTGACGACAACGCCGAGCGTCCGCGTTTTCGCGAGCAGGCGAAGAAGCCGCATATAGATGAAAAGGGTCTTGTCATCTTCCACAGCGACCAATGTCCCTTCACGGCGAAGTATGTTCCAATTTTGGCGGCGCTTGCGAAGGAAAAGGGCGTAGAGCTTAAAACGGTGCATTTTAGTTCCGCGAAGGAGGCGCAAAACGCGCCCGCAGCCGCTACCGCCTACAACCTCTTCTGCGACGGCGAGTTCGTAACGCACGAGTTATATTCGGAAAAGAAGTTCGCGGCGTTTATTGACGAGTACCAAGCGGCAAAGCGATAAGCGCAGAAAAAGAATACGAAGTAATAGAAAAAGAGGACGGTTCCGCCGTCCTCTTCTCTATTATTTAGCCGCAAATTCTACTTCTTAATCTTCTCGTTCTCCTTGAGGTCAAGCCCCAGCGTACCGCCGGGATTCATTATGTTGTCCTTGTCGAAGTGGTTCTTAAGCGCGCGGTAGACGTCGAACTCGTTTACGCCTATCGAGTATTCCAGCCACGGCGCGAACATCTTGCCTATGCCGTGGTGGTGGCTCATAGACGCGCCCGATTTCTGTATCGCGTTGAGTATGCCCGCATGGTAGCGGCGGTACTCCTCAGGGTCGCTCATCTTCGCTATAAAAATCCAATATAGGTTCGCGCCCTGCGGATAGACGTGGCTCATATGTGTCATACAAATCGTGTCGGGGCGGCTCTTACAGTAGGCTCTGACGGAAGCGTGCACCTCGCTCATATTGCTCCAGTTGACGGTGCATTCCATAGTGTCGGTAACAAGTCCGAAATCCTGTATCGTGTCGCGAAGGAAGGGGTCGCTGAACCTGCCCTTTTCCCAGCTCTTCGTGACGAAGCCCGTAAGCGACATTCCCTTGTAGCGGCGGGCTATCCTCTTCGCGTTCCTTGCAACGTTGTTGGAAAAGCCCCTTTCGCCGTTAGTAAAGCTAAGGAAAAGGCACATCTCGTTTTCCTTAAAGCCGCGAAGTTTAAAAAGCGACATTAACGGCGTTTCGTCAATGTTATAAAGCCGAAGCATTAGGCTCGTTTCCTCGGGGTCGGAAAGCCTGAACACCGACGGGTGCCCCGCCTCGCTTTGCATAATTTCGCGTGCCGCCGCCTGCGCCGTCTGCCAGTCGGGGAACATAAAGGAGAAACGGTTTATTGTTTCGGGCATATGGCGGAAAATCTTTAGGGTAACGTGGGTAAGCACGCCGAACGCGCCCTCGCTTCCCATCATTATCTGGTTAAGGTCGGGACCCGTCGCCTTGCGGGGGTAGGTATCCGTATTAATGTTCCCTATAGGCGTCGCGTATTCCTGAGATAGCACGATATCCGAAATACAGCCGTAGTAGGTGGAATTCTGTCCCGCGCCTCGCGTTACCACCCAGCCGCCTACGGAGGAATACTCGAAGCTCTGCGGAAAATGTCCGCAGGTGTAAGCTCTCTTCGCGCCGAAAAGCTCTACGGCGTTATTTAGCGTTTCCTCAAGCTTAGGTCCGCTCATACCCGCTTCGACGGTTATGGTCTGGTCAGTTTCGTTAAAAGAAATTACCTTATTAAAGCGAAGGCGCATATCGAGCGACACGCCGCCCTTCATACATTCAACACCGCGCGTAACCGACGAGCCGCCGCCGTAAACGTAAACGGGTATCTTTTTCTTTGTGCAGTAGGCGACGATAGCCTCTATCTGCTCCTTGTTTTCGGGGTAAAGCACAGCGTCTGGCAGATTTTCTGCAATCTTGCGACGCACCCGCATAATGTCGTACATTGTCTTT
The DNA here is from genome assembly GCA_964458545.1 of uncultured Oscillospiraceae bacterium. Lineage (GTDB taxonomy): Bacteria > Bacillota > Clostridia > Oscillospirales > Ruminococcaceae > JAYFNU01. The sequence goes on from CAYWJF010000005.1 coordinate 24,247, forward strand.
CCGTATGCGACGGAGAGGCGCGAGTAGTCGTCGGTGCGGACAAACTCTTCGCCCACAATATCCTTAAACGCCTTAATGTCCGCGTCCTTTAGTACCTTGAAGGGCACGGGCTTTTCAAATTTAACCTCGTCAAGACCGAGGTTTTCGGTGTAGTCTTTAAAATTGTCGTCCGAAAGGTGGAACTTTTCCTTCATAAGCTTATAGAGGGTTTCCTTCGGCGCTTTAATCTTGTCATATTCGCCCCACTTGAAGACCGAGCGGTAGGACCTTTCGGAAAACTTTCCGTCGTACCATTTCGGTTCAAAGCCTTTATACTTATGTGCCATTCTATTCTCCCCGCTTTTTTCCGAGCTCCGCCGAAATCTTGTATAACGGCGCGAGCTTATCAAATATCTTTGTGTAGATGCTGTTATATATATCCTCGTAAAGCTTGTGCTGCTCCATATCGGGCTCGAAGCGGTCACGCTCGTGTACCATAGAAAGCGCCGCCTCCTCATAGCTTCCAAAATGACCGAGCGCCTTGAAGGCTACCATAGCGCTACCCACGCCGCACGCCTCATGGGTCTGGGTGCGAACGACGGGAAGCCCGAACATATCGGCGGTTATCTGGCATATCTCCGCGCTTCTTGAGCCACCGCCGCCGAGCCGAAGCTCCTTCACCTTAACGCCCGTACGCTTTTCAAGCTGGCGTATTCCCTCGTAAAGGCTGAAATTAATGCCTTCGATAATCGCGCGGTAGATATGTATCCTTGTGTGAACGTCAGAGAAGCCTATTATCGCGCCGCGCGCGTTCGGCATAGAGACGCCGGGGGTAAAGTAGGGCTGAAGAATAAGCCCCTCGCAACCCGCAGGAATTTCGCGAAGACGGCGGTCAAGCAGACTTTCGGCGGATACGCCAAGCTCCTTCGCCTGCCGTACCTCCTTGTCGGCAAATTCCTTCTTAAACCACGATACAAGCCAATAGCCGCGGTAAATCTGTATCTCGGGGTTAAAGCAGCCGTCTATTACAGCGGCGTAGGCGGGAAGAAACGGCTGCGGCTCAACGTACTTGTGGGTCATAAGCTGTACCGTCGCGGTGGTACCGAAGCTTATCGCCGCTTTGCTTTCCTCAAGCACCGCAAGCCCCAGCGTCTCGCAGCCCTTGTCAGAGCCGGTCGCTATAAGCGGTACGCCAGCGGGTACGCCTGTCGCCCTCGACGCTTCGTCTGTAATCCTTCCAAGCTCGCTTTCGGGCTTTGCGAGCGGATAAAGCTTATCGTCTGTTATTTCGAAGATACCTCTGCTGAGGTCGCCCTTCTTCATCCAAGAGCGCGCCTTGTTGTCGAACGGCAGATGCCCTATCGTGGAGGCGTCCGCGTCGATAATATTGCCCGTAAGACGGAAGTTTATGTAGCAGGAGAGGAAAACCATATGCTTAGTTTTCGCCCAAACCTCCGGCTCGTTTTCTATTATCCAGTTACAAGTGGAGATAGCGCGCTGAAGCGCCACCGTATCGGTCATATTCACAAGCTTAAAGAGGGCGCGCTTAACGGCAGGTATCTTCTGCGAGCAGACCGCCTTGCGCTTATCGAGCCAAACCACAACGTCGCGGACGGGCTTTCCGTTCTCGTCAATGCAAAGGGTCGTGTCGCGTATCGTCGTAACGGTCACGGCTATAATATCGTCCCAGCTTTCGCCCGCCTTGCCCTTTAAATCCTTAGCGGCGGCGCAAACCGCGTCCCAGTAGAAATCAGCCTTCTGCTCCGCCCAATCGGTGTTCTTCGAGTAGTAGGGCGTTTCGTACTCCTTTTGAGCCTTGTAAACTATGTTGCCTTCCTTATCCACCAAAACCGCTCTTGTGCTCTGGGTGCCAACGTCAAAGGTCAGAACCAACGGTGTCTTCATAAAGCCTCTCCTCTGTAATTTAGTTTTTCTACTCTATATTATCTGTCGCAATAAGGTCAATGCCGCTTATAATAAAATCCTTCTTTACCGTGTCGCCGCACCTTAGCTTGCGTTTAACGGTAATACCGTTAATAATTCGCATAGCGTCGGGTATTCTCTCTTTCGGAATCTCGCCGTTTGTCCTTACGGGAAGAACTGGTCTTTCGGGAAAAACCGTCCTTACCGTAGAAGTAAGGCTTCTTACTGGAGCGGTCAGCTCCGCTTTTGCGTACGCCTCTCCCTTTGGGCAGGTGTTGCCGCTTACGGTTATTACACCGTCCTTCTCCTCAGCGCACAAGGTACAGCCGTTAGGGCAGACTATACAGACAAATTCTCGCTTCATCCTTCAAGCCTCCTTAACGTAAGCGTTAGCTCGCCGCCGCTTTTTGCCTTAGAAAAATCAACCGTTATACGCTCCATTTCTGGCGGGCGCAGGTGGCGGTACTTCTTCTTGAATATTTCCTCACCGCCGACGTTCACCGCAACCGTAACGTTCTCGACTACCTCGCGGCTTCTGAAAAATACAGCTGTTTTTGCAAGCTCGCCGTTTAGGTCGAGCCGCTCAGGAACAACAGATAAAAATTCGTCCGACGGCTTAAGCTCGGCGAGTCTTCGTTCGCCACCGCTGTACCGCGCCGCCGCGCGACCCGCGCTCTCGCCGCTTTCGGAAACGTAATCGACGAGGTCGTTTACGTGAAGTGCGTTACCGCAGGAGAACACGCCGTCAATAAGGGTCATATAGCTCTGGTCGCAGACGGGGCCCTTTGTTCTTCTGTCGAGCTCCACACCGAGCGATTCAGCAAGCTCGTTTTCGGGAATTAGCCCCACAGAAAGAATAAGGGTGTCACATTCTATAATCTCGCCCGTACCCTCAATAGGGCGCATCCTTTCGTCTACGTCGCTTATCTCCACGACGCTTAGCCTCTCTTCGCCGAACACACGCGTCACCGTCTTACTTGTGTAAAGCGGAATACCGAAATCATCGAGGCACTGCGCTATATTACGGGAAAGCCCGCTCGGCGTACTCTTCGCTTCATAAACGCCCTCCACCTTCGCGCCCTCAAGGGTCAACCGCCGTGCCATAATAAGCCCGATATCGCCCGAGCCCAGCACCACGCATCTTTTTGCGGGCATCTCGCCGAGGATGTTTATATAATACTGCGCCGTACCCGCCGTGAACACGCCCGCGGGGCGGGTGCCCATAATGCTCACCTGCTTCGCCGTTCTTTCGCGGCAGCCCGTTGAAAGCACAAGCGTATCGGCGGTAACCTCGCGCATACCCGCTCTTGTCACAAGGCTAAGATGAAACATATCGCCCTTCTTCTCTATTCTTGTTACAAAGGTAAGAAGCGACAGCTCTACATTGGTTTTTTTCAATTCCGCTACATATCGCGCGGCATATTCGCAGCCGCTTAGCTTTTCACCGAAGCGGATAAGTCCGAAGCCGTCGTGAATGCACTGCTTAAGTATGCCGCCCGCTCTCGCCTCACGCTCAATAAGAAGTACGCTCGCGCCCTCCTTATCGGCGGCTATCGCCGCCGCAAGCCCTGCGGGTCCCGCGCCTATTACGGCTACCTTGTAATCGCTCATTCTTCCTCACCGCCCTTACTCTTACCGAAGAGGATAAAGCTTCCGTCGCCCGCTTTTTTCACCTCTTCAAGCGGTATTCCCTTTTCTTCCGCAATTATCTTCGCCACAAGCGGACCGCAAAATCCGCCCTGACACCGCCCCATGCCCGGGCGGACACGACGCTTTACGCCGTCCACCGTGTCGCAGGGCACTGGCCGCCGCAGCGCGTCAAGTATTTCACCTCGGCTTATCTCCTCGCAGCGGCAGATAATCTCGCCGTAATCGGGGTTGTTCGCGATATACTTTGCCCGTTCCTCGTCGCTCATAAGCGAGAGTTTCGGTATGGCTTCACGCTTTTCGTTATACTCCTTGTTGATTTCAACTTGTTTTATACTGTTTAGCCGCTCGAGACAGAGCTTTTCTATCTCCAAAGCTATAGCGGGCGCGGCAGTAAGCCCCGGCGACTGTATCCCCGCGGCGTGTATGATATTCTCTGTTCTTCGCCCCTTTTCGACGATAAAGTCCTCCTCATAGGTGGCGGCGCGTATACCCGAAAAGTAGGTGATGATATCGCCGCGTGAAAGTGACGGACAAGCGCGGGCTTGCTTCTCAAAAACGCGCGCTATGCTTTCCGCCTTCGCTGTATAGTCCTCGCGAAGCGGGGTTTCTACTGCGTCTGGGCCAACAAGAACGTTACTATCTATCGTGCTTACAATTCCGCCGCCCTTCGTGTGGGCGGACTTACTCTGCGAGCCAATTCGTGAAAAGGAGGTGTTAACTATCCGTTTTGCCTTTCTGTCGAGTATTGAGTTTGTACCCTTTCTCGGGTGAATTGTAAAAAAGCGGTCACCCGCCATTTCGGCTACCTTATCGGAAAATACACCCGCCGCGTTCACGACTACCGTGGGATAAACCGTGCCCCTGTTCGTCTCGACCGCTTCAATTTTACCTTCCTTCACGCACATTCCCGTCACGGCGGTATTAAGCGAAAGCTTTACTCCGTTTTGCACCGCGTTTTCGGCGTAGGCTATAGTTAGGTTATAGGGGCAGACTATTCCGCCCGTGGGAAAGAATATGCCGCACTTCATCTCGGGCGACGCCATAGGCTCGCGCCGAAACAGCTCCTTTTTAGTTAGAACCTTGGTCTTTCCGAGCCCCATTACACGCCAATAAGGCTGAATTAGGTATAAAAGCGGCAGGAACGCCACGCTGGGGAACATAACTATCTGACCGACCCTCTCAAAGGCAACGCCGAGCTCGTTGCATACTCTTCCGAACATACGGTTGCCCTGTAGGTTGTACTTTTGCTTAAGCGTGCCGTATTTTAGGTCAATTCCCGGGTGAACACAGCCGTCGTTTCTGCCCGACGCCGCGAGCGCCACATCGTTTCCCTTTTCGACAAGCAGGATATCAAGCTTCCATTTAGATAGCTCGCGTGCAATGCTCGCGCCGACAACACCCGCGCCTATTACAAGAACGTCGGGCTTTACGCCGTCGAGCGATTTGTCCGAAACGGCGGGAAGCCGCATTTCCGGAATATCCCCGCCCGTAAATTTAATATTATTTATAACGTGGTAGCCGCTCTTTCGCTTCGCCGCCAAAAGCCCCGCGCGGACAATATCCTGCCAACTGTCGCTCTCGCCCGTAAGTAAAATACCGACGCCGTCAAAGGATACCTTAAACCGTGAAAGCCCGTTTTTATCAAGCTTTTTTTGGATAGTAGCTATGTTCATAAAGCTGCGCCTTCCTTGGGTCGTACGAGTTTCGACCTTATGTTACTTACATTATATTCTTCCTACAAAAGGGCTGTCAAACAATAGGGAAAACTATCCTCTTTTTCGTGAATATGTCGAAGAAAGCAACATTTTCATTGACTATTTCGACTGTAAAAATTATAATAAAATATACTAAATTAGAACTAAGAGAAAACGGAGGCTATTATTTTGGCTGATTTATTAAACGTACTTCTAAAGCAGGTTATTAATGACGACACCGTCAAGGCGCTTAGCAAAACGGCGGACGCCGATACCTCAAAGGTCGAGGACCTTCTTACCGAAGCGGTGCCCACCCTTGTTAGCGCTATGGCGAAGAACTCCAAAACCTCGAGCGGCGCGAAGGCACTCGATAAAGCGCTCGACGACCACGCAGGTGACTTCTCCTCCGCTAAGGGGCTTATAAGCTTGCTTACGGGCGGCGACAGCGACGACGGCGCGAAGATACTCGGACACATACTCGGCAAGGACGAAACAAAGGTAGAAAAGAAGCTCGCGAAGAGCTCAGGTCTTGACCTTGAAAAGGTTGTAACTATACTTTGCGCGATAGCGCCTGTTATCCTCTCCCTTCTTGGCAACACGAAGCAGAAGACGAATACCGATTCCGATATGCTCGGAACACTTCTCACCTCGCTTCTCGGCGGCTCGTCCTCCTCTTCCTCAAAGAAGGAAGACACAAGCGACCTCGCCACAGAGCTTATCGGCGACGTACTTACCTCGCTACTTAAATAGTTTTCGCATCTGCTTTACAAGGCGGCTTTCCTCGGAAGGTCGCCTTTTTGTCGCATTAATTTAACCTCCGCTTCGCTTCTTCTTTTCTATCCTTGTTGTTAAAAGTCGCTTTTCGTTGTAAAATGTCAGTAAGGTTTACGGAGGGCGCGCTTATGGAGCAGAAAAAGAAGAAGGGGCTGGTCGCGGGTATCGCCGCTGTCGTTACGGTAGCGCTTGCCTTTATTATGTTCGCGCCAACAGCGGCAGACGAGAAATTCGACGCCGCTAACGCCTCCTCTATAGTTATGCTCCATCGCGAGGGCGATTTTGCGCTGAGCGAGGACGTGGACGAAGTAGAAACAAAGAAGAAAAAAGTCAGCGCCTTCTCTACCGCCGCGCGGTGGATTCTTCGTACGCTAAAAACCGCGCTCGTCAGCCTTTGCCTCGGGGCGGTGTCGCTTGTAATTAAGCTTCTTGGGGCGCTCGCGGGAACGGTGGGCGGCGGAATTGGCGCGGCGCTCGGCTTTCTGCTCGGCGACTTTATGCCCGTTTTCTTTCTTGTGCTGTTGGTGTTCTGTTTTTTATTTAAGCTTATGTTCCCCGATATAGAGCTTAAGCAGTTCTTAAAGCTTAGGAATGTCGCGGTTATGGCGGCGGGCTCCTTTGTTATCTCTGCCTTTTCCCGCTTCTCCGCTGAAAGAATAGACCACCGCGTGCTTGCGAGCGAGCTTAACCTTGCCGTATCGGTAACGGTCATCTTTTTGCTTTGGCTGCTTATGTTTAAGGGCGAATACAAGACCTCGGCGGGCTCAGTAAAACTGCTGTCTCAGCCGCGCACATATATTTTGCTTGTGTTCCTTGTCGGCGCGACGGTTCTTGTCGGGCGCGCAGAAACGGCGATAGCGAGAAGCGGCGAGGATATGCTTCTTCTTATTAAGCTTTTCGACTGCGCGTGGTTCTGCTTCCTGCTTATAAGCGTTGCGGCATACATATACCGCCACACGGGCGCGCGCCACTACAAGCAAAGAAAGGCGTTACATGGCTAATGATTTTGACCGCCTGCTTCGCGAGACTATAGCCGAGGCAAGAGCGATAAAGATACCCGTTTCCGCCGCGATTAAGCCGCAGGTGGTCGTTAACCGCAGAGCGAAGAAGCGCTACGGCTGCTGCATAAAGAAAGGCTTTTCCTTTATTATAGAGCTTTCCTCTCTTTTTCTTGAAGCCGACGAAAAGGTTGTGCGCCAGACACTTGCACACGAGGTGCTTCACACCTGCTTCGGCTGCCGCAACCACCAAGCAAGGTGGAAGGAATACGCGCGGCGCATGAACGAAGCGTACGGCTACAATATAAAGCGCACCGAAAGCGCCGAGGCGCTCGGAATAGCTGTTCCCGAAAAGGCGCGGACCGCGAAATACCTGATAACCTGCGAGCGGTGCGGCGCGGTCACCGAGCGATATAAAAAATCAAAGCTTGTCACCTCTCCCGCGCGCTATCGCTGTAAATGCGGCGGCAGGCTAATGGTCACCTTAAACCACTGAGAAATACACCCTTTTCTCGGTTGTAACAAAAGAACTCGTTTCGCAGCTACTCACGCGGCACATCTAAAAACGGTTATATAAAAAAGGAACCGCCGTCGGCGGTTCCTTCTGTTTTTCCTGTTTATATCTGGCTAATCGGCGCAAGTCGGTAGTTTACCGTACATTCCGTTGTACTCTGCCGTTTATAAAAGCTTTCCTTTATTCGTTCAAGCACCGCCTTCGCTTGCGTGTAGTTTACCGACGGCAGAAGCACGACGTACTGGTTATCCCCGTAAATCGCGACCGTATCGTTTCGGCGCATACTCGCCTTCATCACGTCTAAAAGCTTACTCATAGCGCCGACTCGGATGTCATCCTCAAGCTTTTCTCCGTTTAAGGAATCCACCGTTACCACCGCAAGGAAGATAGGTACGTTAAAGCGGCAGAGGTTACGCTCGGTGGTAGAATAAACGCTTTTGAAAACGTTGTAGTCGCAAAAGAGAGCACCGCTTCCCGCTCTGCCTCTCGCAAGGTCGTTCGCAATAACCTGTATATCCCGCTCGGTCTGCTCGTGGGAGCCGAGGAAATCCTCGTAGTATCTGTTAATCTCCTCTATGCCCCTGCTCGCGAGTCCCGTTTCGGTAAGCTCCGCCACCTTTGAGGTATGCTCAAGAGCCTCCTCCTCGGCGCCGAGTTTATATAGCGTGCTTACAAGCTCAAGGCGGAAAACCGTCTCCTGCGCGTCCAGCTCAAGCGCGCGGCAGCAAACGTCGCAGACTCGCTCGTCCTCGCCCCTTTGTTTTAGTAGCTTAACGTAGTGGTAGGACGCCTCAAGGAACATATTATGATAGCGCACGCTTTCGTTAACAAGCCACGCCTTGTTATCCTGCTCTTGAATAATATCGCCCGCGTAAAGACCGTCCGCCTTTAAGTAACACCTGTCCGCCTCGTCGCAAAGGGTTCTAAAGGAATTAAGCTCCTCGCACGACTTCGTAAGCTCGTCTAAATCGAACTCCATCTCCCCGCCGTCGTCCCAGCGGTAGCCGCCGCGACAGGTGGAAACAAGCCCAGAGAGCGAGAACGGCTCGAAATCCTTCCTTAAACGCGAAACAAGGGTTTTAAGCGCGTTTTCTGGATTTGTGTTCTCGTCGGACGACCAGATAGCATTAAAAAGCTCGTCAGCGGGAACCACTCTGTCCTTATTTATTAAAAGATATTCCAAGAGAATTATCTTCTTTTTGGAATCTCTTAGGCTTTCTATAACATTTACACCGTTCCTGACAATCCGAAAGCCGCCAAGAAGGTAAACCTTTATTCTTTCCGTTGTTCCCGCCTCCTTTCCTTTATTATAACAAATATTCCCCCAATTGTCACAAAAAATATTATTTTGTAACTCTGGCGCCTTTATTGTCTTTTAAATCGGTATATGTTAATATTTAAATAAGAAAAAGCGAATTTTGACAGTAAGGAGGTCTGTGAACGGTGCGGCCAAACGTTATTGTTAAATTCGCTGTTTTTTGTCTGGCGGCGCTTCTTTTGACCTCCTGCGGAGAAAACGGCGGCACAAACACCCACGGCGGCGGTAACGGTATACCGGTTTCGCCCGTTGTGGACGAGGACAACCGTGTTAAGCGGGACAGCACCCCTGTGCTTATGCTGCCCGTCGCAAGCGGCGAGGACGTGCGCGGAAACACGACCGTCAGCGTAGACGCCTCAAACGCCGCGAAGGGCTATATCGGTGTCGCGTATAAAGGCACAAACAAAAAGGTGCGCTTACAGATAACGAAGGAGGGCGGCGACGCCTACACCTACGTTATACAAAACAGCGAATACGACTTCTTTCCGCTTTCGCTCGGCGACGGCGGCTACACAATAAACGTATACGAGAATATAAAAAACAACTCCTACGCGCTCGCCTTCGGCACACAGATAAACGTCACCCTTGAAGATGAATTTCTCCCCTTTCTTTACTCCAACCAGTATGTCTACTTCGACGAAACCACCAAGGCGGTGAAGAAGGGCGAGGAGCTTTCGCGGGGCGCCTACGACGAGCTTGGGGTCGTGGAAAACGTCTATGACTATGTCATTAACAATGTTTCCTACGACTACGACAAGGCGGCGGCGGTAAGCGAGGGGAGAATTACCGATTATATTCCCGACGTGGACGATACGCTCGCCACGGGCAAGGGCATATGCTTTGATTACGCAAGCCTTATGGTAGCTATGCTTCGCACGCAAAATATACCTACGAAGCTAATCTTCGGCTACGCGGGCGAAAACTACCACGCGTGGATTAACGTATATGTAAAGGATGTCGGCTGGGTAAACGAGGTTATACGCTTCGACGGCGAAACGTGGGTGCGAATGGACCCGACCTTTGCCTCTTCCGCTTCCTCATTCGGTCGCAACAACTATGTAGGCGACGGCGAGCATTATACTGAAATGTACTATTATTGATATTCGGGGGAACGAAATGGCTAAACAAAAAAAGCTGACTAACCTTGAGCTTTCCAACTTCTTTACGGAGCTTGCCTTGCTTACAAAAAGCGGTATGTCTGTCTATGAGGCGCTATGCCTTATGAAGGATAGCACCGATTTGAAAAACGAGAAGGCATTCTTCGCCTCTCTCGCCGAATTTACCTCCGCGGGCAGTACCCTTTCCTCTGCTCTTCGCGAGAACGGAAGCTTCCCGAACTACGCTATGCGTATGGTGGAAGTGGGCGAGAAGACGGGAAAGCTGGACGCAATATGTAAATCTCTCGGCTCGTATTACAAGCAGAACGACGACCTTTCGGGCGAGATTAAATCCGCCGTTGCCTACCCCGTAATAATGCTGCTTGTTATTCTCGCCGTTATCTATGTTCTCTTCACACTCGTAATGCCCGTCTTTGACAGGGTTTACGAATCGCTCGGCGTGGGCAACGCTCAGCTGCTTTCCAGCCTTCTGAATGCGGGATATGTGTTAAATACCGTCGCGCTTGTACTCGGCGGAATAGTCGTTCTCGCTGTTTTGTGCTTCGGTATTATGAGTATTACAAACGGCGGACGCGCCGCTCTCGGTGAATTCTTTGACAACTCCTTTTTGACCCGCTCGGTCTCCGAGAAGCTTGCGGCTCACCGCTTCGCGTACGCTATGTCGGTTATGCTTGAAGGCGGGCTTTCCTTTGACAGCGCAATAGAGCTTTCGGGCGAGATAACGGGTAACAAGGAATTTAAAAAGAAGGTAAAGCGACTTCGCTACTTCCTCGATAACGGCGACAGCTTCGCTGAGGCGGTTTCAAAAAGCTCGGTTTTTGAGTCGGCTTATAACGGTATGATTTCCGCTTCCGCCCGCGCGGGACAGACCGACACAACGCTAATGGTTATAGCTAAGCGCTACGAGGAAAACGTTAACCGCAAGATAGGCAACGCGGTCGCGGCTGTAGAGCCCGCGCTGGTGGCGTTACTTTCCGTAATAGTCGGCTTGGTGCTTATGTCTGTAGTCATACCGCTCGTCGGAATAATGAGCACTATGCTTTAAGGATAGTATGAAGAAACAACGCTTTTTTGAAAAACCGAACAGGGCTATCGCGCAGGGCGCCGCGCTTTCGTTTGTTATTGCGGCGGCGGCTCTTATTGTCGCGCAGGTGTCTTTAGGAAGAATAAGCCTCAAAGCGAGCGAGCAAAGCCTTGCCGAGGCGCGCAACAACGTCTCACGCTCGGTGGTGCTTTGCTATGCCTCTGAGGGCGTCTACCCCGAAACTATAGATTACCTTGAAGAAAACTACGGGCTTGTGCTGGACCGCGAGCTATATATCTACCACTATCGCGCGCTCGGCGGCAACCTTTTCCCGGAAATAAACGTATTTCAAAACGAAACCTAAGGAATAAATATGACAGAAAGAAAAACGTCAATTTTAAAGACAGCGGCAATACTGCTGCTTATCTGCGCCTTTGCCGCGAGCGCACTGCTCACGGCTGTAATGAGCGCGGGCGTTTTTAACAATATCTCCGCTCTAAGTAAGCGCGGCTACGAAAGCCGCGTAAATATGCTCTACCTTCGTCAGAAGATACATTCCTTTGATTCTGACGGCTCTTTTCGCGTTGATAGCTTCGGCGAAAACGACGCGCTCGTCTTTACCGAGCTTGTTGACAATACCCCGTACGAAACATGGATATACGCCGAGGACGGAAGTCTTTGCGAGGTAACGGTAAAGAACCGAAACGATATCTCGCGCGGTGCGGGGCAGGTAATATGCAAGCTTTCGGCTTTATCTGTTGATTCCCGTGGCGCGGGCTTATATGAAATAAGCGTAAAAGACGCTGACGGCGAGACCACCTCGGCGCTTGTTCTGCTTCGTTGTAAGCAAGGGGAGGCGGCATAATGAGCGGTAATAAAGACAAATCAAAGCTTTTCCTTATAGAGTTTATCGTCGCGTTAATTATCTTCTGCGTTACCGCCGCCGTCTGCGCGGGCATACTCGCCTCGGCGTACAACCGAAGCCGCGAGAGCAAGGCGCTCGACAAGGCGACGCTTACGGTATCCTCAGCAATTGACCTTTTCAAAGCGACGGGTGACGCTAAGGGCACGGCAAAAGAGCTCGGCGGCTCTCTTCAGGGGAATAGCGTTACGGTTTACTACGACGCCTCCTTTACACCCTGTGAGAGCGAGGACAACGCTTTTTACACGCTTAAAGCGGAGTTTGCCCTTGAACGACTTTCCACGGTATCGGTTAATATTACGGATAGTAACGGCGAAACTCTCTTCTCTGCCTCCTCTTCGGTAATAACTCAAAAGGAGGGCGTGTAGATGAAGCATGAGCGTAAGGTCGTAAGCACGGGAACAATATCAATCTTTCTCATTCTTGTAGTTCTGCTTTTTGTTACCTTTTCTCTACTTTCCTTCACCCTTTCCACCTCTGACCTTCGGCTTTCAAAGCGCGCGGCGGAAACCGTCAGCGAATATTACGAGGCGGACGATTCCGCCACAAAACGGCTGTACGCCTACATAACCGCCGCAGAAGCGGAAGGAACAGATAGCGTAAAAGACAAGGTAGAAAAGGACGGCGGAACTCTTGAGGTGGTGGAGGACGGCTATATTGTCTGCTTCTGCGAGCCTGTTAACGACAGTCTATCCCTCTTTGCGGAAGCACGCGTAACGGAAGACAGCGACGGCGCTTCCTCGCTTAACATAATACGCTGGCAGTGCGCCGGCAACGAGAATTAACGGAGGTGTACTTAATGGATTTGCTGACATTCTTAAAGGAATCGGTGGAACGGGACGTATCTGATATCTTCATTGTCGCTGGAAAACCGCTAAGCTATAAAATAGGCACAGCTATTCATACCTACGATGAGGAGAAGCTTTCACCCGAAAAGACTAACCTCTTAATAACCGAAATATATCAGATGGCGGACAACCGAAGCACCGACCGTCTTTTAAAGAACGGCGACGACGATTTCTCCTTCTCGCTTACCGGCATATCGCGTTTTCGCGTGAGCGCATATAAACAACGCGGCTCGCTCGCGGCGGTAATCCGCGTAGTAGCGCTGACGCTGCCGAACCCAACAAAGCTGCATATACCAGACTTTGTTTTGGACCTTGCGAACATACCGCGCGGAATGATACTTGTTTCGGGACCCTCTGGCTGCGGTAAATCCACCACCCTCGCTTGCCTTATTGACATAATTAACGAACAGCGCGCGGGGCATATTATCACCCTTGAGGACCCGATAGAGTACCTACACCCCCACAAGGCGTCGATAGTAAGTCAGCGCGAGATAGAGATGGATACCGTAAGCTACCCCTCTGCTCTTCGCGCCGCGCTGCGCCAGAACCCCGACGTTATACTTATCGGCGAGCTTCGCGACCCGCAGTCTATCTCAATTGCTCTCACAGCGGCGGAGACGGGTCATCTCGTTATCTCCACGCTGCATACTCTCGGCGCGGCGAACAGCATGGACCGCCTTGTGGACGCCTTCGAGCCGAACCAGCAGCAGCAGGTAAGAATGCAGCTTTCAATGGTGCTTCAAGCGGTTGTTTCGCAGCAGCTTGTGCCCACGGTAAGCAACGACGTCTTCCCTGTCTTTGAGGTAATGCTTTGTAACAACGCTATACGCAATATGATACGCGACGGGCGCACCCACCAGATAGACAGCGTTATCTTCTCAAGCTCACAAAGCGGCATGGTAAGCATGGACACCTCGCTTATAGAGCTTTACAAAAAGGGCATAATAACCGCGCAGGAGGCGGAGCTTCGAAGCCTTTCCCCAGAACAGCTTAACCGCCAGCTGAACGAGCTGAAGTAACGTAAGGAGGCAGTATGACCGAGACCTTAACAATAGTTCTTTTATGCGTAAAGATATTCTGCTGCCGTATACTCGACGTTACCTTCGGCACGGTGCGGCAGGTTTTAACTATTAAGGAGCGCACCCTTCTCGCCTCGGCTATAGGCTTCGTAGAGGTGCTTATATGGTATCTCGTGGTGCGCGAGGCAATAAATTCCGACTTCGGCATTTACACCGCTATCGCATACGCAGGTGGCTTCGCCACCGGCACCTTTATTGGTGGTATGATAGCCAAAAAGTTTATTAACGTAAAAATCTGCACGCAGGTTGTCACCTCCTCGCGCGAAGCAAGCGTAGTAGATACTATACAAAAGGCTGGCTTCGGCGTATCGGTAGTAAACGTAAATAGCTCGCAGTACGGCGAGGAGAAGTACCTGCTAATAATCGAATCAAACGGTTCACGGCTAACGGAGCTAAAGCGGCTAATAAAAAGCGCCGACAAAAACGCCTTTATCTTCGTTCAAGAATCAAAGCACGTCGTAAACGGCTTTATCAAATAACTAAAGTCGCCTCCGAAGGAGGCGACTTTAGTCTTGGGAGAATTCTTCGAATACAAGAATTCTTCGAATTCTCCGTAGACAACAAAAACCGTTTCTTCGGAGGCAACTATAATATTATCTCAATACAAAGAGCGGCTTCCTCTCGGAAGCCGCTCATCTTTTCTGTTACTTACTTAATAAATATCTTCTCGTAGCTCTTTGTTCCGTCCGCACCCTCAACGGTTATTATCGCGTAATCACACATTTCGCTGTTGCTAAGCTTGTGGTAGTTCACAATCACCGAGTTGCCCTTGCTCTTTACGCTGAGAAGCGACTGAATAAAGTTGCCCGCCGTGCAGTAGTACGCGCCGTTGTCCGCACGCTTTACGTCGCCCGCGAAGCTGTAATCAATGTCGCTTATCGCAAGACCTGACGCCTTCGCGCCGTCCTTTGCAGGCTCAACCGAGTATATAGGATTGGAGCTTGCGTAGCCTATTGTATTTCCGTCGCTGCTCTTTTCGGTGTAAACGTCAAATATATAAAACTCGTTCGGGTTAACGTTTACCTCAAGCATCTTTGAATAGATATACGCGCCTTGACCCGTAAGGTCTTCTTCATATACCGTTTCGCTAATAATATCGTTCTTGTTGCCGACTACCGTATACTTTGTCAGCCGCACAAGGGTAATGGCGTTTTCGTCAGTCGCGTAAAGCTTCGCGATAGTTGAAGCGCCCTCAGCGGTAGTGAAATCCGCGCCCATTCCTACGCCGCCCATTTCAAAGGTAAGGCGGGGTCCGTTCGAGAAGTAGAAGTCGCCGCTTCTGAGCATATCGTAAACCGAATATTCTGAAAGCCCGTTCATTCGCCCTTGAATAAAGTAGGTGCCCACCTGCTCGGGGAGAACGTTGTTGCTGCCCGCCGTGGCAAAAACCTTGTCTCTGCCAGCCGTGGCGTAAAGCTTCCAGACGTTCATTGCGACCTTCGTTTCCATGCTGTCGAGCGGATACGCGGGGGTGAATACCTCAAGCCCCGTAATGCCGCTCAGCGTTTTCGACATATTAATAGACTCCGTAATGTCGTACGCGCCGCCGTAGAAGAAGGGTACAACCACAAGTCCTCCCGCGTCTATTACGTCGCTTACCGCATCCTGATAGGTGCGCGAGGGGTGATACTGAAGGGTGCTAATCGCCATATTCGGAACCACATCGGTGTCATAAGCGAGCATATACCGAAGCGGCTTGTTTATAATCGCCATTGTCTCGGATAAAACCAAATCTCCTACGCTCAGCTTCTGTCTGCAGATATCGCAAAGCTCGTGGCGTATACCCTCGCCGTAGCAAGCGGAGATATCAATAAATCCGTTATTCGTTCCCGTTATTGTCGCTATTTCGTCAGTCGAAAGCGCGTTCGCGTAGGCGTTAATCTCGGTGCTTGCTATGTAGCTCATACCGTTAAGGTAGCCGAACTTCGCGTTGTCGCCCTGCGAGGCGCTTACGCTTGTGTGGGTGTTAATGTCGCCCGCGTAGTAGCCTTCACCCGCTATATCTATGTACTCGCTTTCCGCCTTAGCAACAAGGCTTCCGCCTTCAACAGCGTAGCCCGTTATCCTCGCGCGTCCGCCGTAGGCGGCTATTACGGGAACCTCCACGCTCACGCTTTCACCCGCACCGAGAGAGGAAATCTTGTAGCTGTCGTCACCTGTAAATATAAAGTTCTCTGAGGTGAACTTAACCTCGCTGCCCTTTACCACGCTGTCGCTTACGTTTGTTACCGTAACGGGCACCTTAAGCTTTGCGCCAGCAAGTGTAAGACCAAGCTCCTGCTTATGCGCCGTGCCGTTAAGAGAACGCGCGTTAATGCCGCTGTCGTCCGTGTAGTTCGACCAGACGAGCGCCGTCGCGGGCGCTTCGACGTAGAGCTTGCAGTCGCTAAAGCTTACGCCGTCCATTGTCGCCTTCGAGCTGCCGCCAAGGAGCACCGCCGTGCCGCCCGTAAAGCTTAAGCTGTTGCCGCCACAGTCATAGCTGACAAGCGGAAGCACCGCGTAGCCGCCGAAGCTTTCGTTTATGTCTACCGTCATATCGGCGGTAATCTCTATCGTGTCTCCCGAGCAAAGCGCGGGGTGCTTTAAGTACTTAATTAGGTTCTCGGCGCTGTCCACCGTATAGCGGTTGCTGGTAACTCCGCCGGGAGCGGGTATTACACCGAACACAAATAACGCGCCAGCCACAATAACAAGCGCGAGAACCGCGGCGATGACTTTAACAAGCCCGCCCTTCTTCTTTTTCGTTTTTGTTTTACTCATATCTTCTCTCTTTTTTTCTGTTGTTATTTTTTCACGCCGAAACTCCTTCTTCTGTTTTGGAGCTTCGCGAGATACCTCTTCGGTTTTATTGTCGTCCTCCTCCTTCAGCGGCTCGAAGGAAATCTCCCCGGGAGCAGGCGCGTTAAACACCATATCCTCAGGTACGGGAGCTTTATTACCGCTGTCGTAGGAGAAAATGTCTTGTTCGCTCAGAATGAACATCTCCTTATACTATATATAAGGATATAATACCAAAAAAGCAGAGAGATTTCAACATTTCAACAGTTGCCTTTAAAAGGCTACTTTTTCCTCGGTGGAATAAGGTGTACAAGGTGCGCGACAGCGGGTATAGATTCACCCTGCTGAAAGGAGGTCGGGCTCATAAGCGCGCCCGTAGCCATAAAGAGTATATCACCCATCTTGCTTTTTTCAAGCAGCGGTAGGAAATAACCGCAAAGCACGCTTGCGCAGCAGCCGCAGCCCGAGCCGCCCGCGTAAACACCCTGTAGCTGTCTGTCAAAGATAAGCTTGCCGCAATCAAGATGATTCTTTATATCAACGCCCTCGCGTTTACAAAGGTCAAGAAAAACGTCGCTTCCCACCATACCAAGGTCGCCCGTCACCACCGAACCAAAATCGGCGGGCGATGTGCCCGTGCTTTCAAAGTACTTTATAATCGTATCCGCCGCCGCGGGCGCCATAGCACAGCCCATATTATTAATATCACTCACGTCGTAATCCACCACCGAGCCGAGACAAAGGTCGCTGATTGATACCTTTTCGTCCTTATGCTCGGAAACTATTACACAGCCCGAGCCCGATACCGTCCACTGCGACGCGGGGGTGCGCTGACCGCCGTATTCAAGAGGAAAGCGAAACTGTCGCTCGGCGGAACAGAAGTGGCTGGAGGTTACGGCAGCGGCGCGCCTCACGTGTTCGCCGTCCACCGACATTGAGGCAAGCGCAAGTGACTCCGCCATGGTCGAGCACGCGCCGAAAAGACCCGCAAAGGGTATTTCAGCGTCACGCACGGCGTAGCCCGACGCTACGCACTGATTAAGCAGGTCGCCGCCGAACAGGAGGTCTATATCGCCGTTTTTTAGCTCCCCACTCTTCTTCGCGAGTGAAAAGCTCCTCTTTTGAAGCTCGCATTCGGCGAACTCCCACGATTTCTGCCCGAACAGGGTATCCTCGCTGTAGTTTTCAAAGAAGCTGCCTAACGGACCTTCCTTCTCCTTCTTTCCTACAAACGCCGCGTACGCTTCCACCGACGGAACGGAGGGCAGTTCAATTACAAAGCGTCCTTTTCTCTTCATCCTCTACCTCAATATATAGAATATAATTCCCGCCAAAACCGAAGCGGCGACGCCATAAACTATAACGGGTCCCGCAATAATAAACATCTTTGCGCCCGTTCCCAGCACATAGCCCTCGCTTTTGAACTCAAGCGCGGGCGAAACGACGGCGTTCGCGAAGCCCGTAATAGGTACAAGCGTACCAGCGCCCGCGTGTCGCGAAAGCTTATCGTAAACGCCTATTCCCGTCGCGAGCGCGGAGAGGAAAATAAGCGTAACTGATGTGAGAAGCGCCGCCGTTTCCTTATCCACGCCGTCAAGCGAGATATACAGCTTCGTCAGCGCCTCGCCCAAAACGCATATTGCCCCGCCGACACTAAAGGCGATTGCGCCGTCCTTTATGAAATTCGATTTTGGCATATGCCCTTTATAAACTGTTTTATAGCGCTCTTTTCCTGTATTAATCATTTTCTATGCCCTTCTCATCTGCTACAAAATATATTTGCTTGCGCTCAGCTAAGTCCTCGAAGCTGTAGCCGCGCATTTTTCTATTTATATTTGTTCCCCTCCTGCCTTGCCGATATTCGCACAACTTGAATATCTTTCTGCGTTCGTGTATTATTGAAGCAATGACTGTACGATTATTGTCACATTAAACGGAGGTCGCTATGGCTGGTAACGCGAACCAAAAGCTAAAAACTCTTTATGTAATGAAGTTTTTTTACGAAAAAACCGATTCGGAGCACGGCGCTACACTTTCGGAGCTTGCTGAATACCTTGAGGCAAACGAGATAAAAAGCGAACGAAAGTCGCTCTATAGCGATATCGAGCTGCTTCGTCAATTCGGAATGGATATCGAGCCGCGGCGGGGGAAAACCACCGATTACCGGCTGTTTTCTCGCGAGTTTGAGCTGTCCGAGCTAAAGCTTTTAGTGGACGCGGTGGGAGCGTCAAAGTTTATTACGGAAAAAAAGAGTCGAACGCTTATAAAAAAGCTTGAGGCGCTCGCAAGCGTTAACGAGGCGCGAAGCCTTAACCGAAGCGTCTTCGTGGACAACCGAATAAAGACGATGAACGAGAGCATCTATTACAACATTGACGCTATTCATCTCGCAATAACCGACAACAGAAAGCTTGCGTTTCGTTATTTTCGCTATTCGCCCTCAAAGGAGCGCGTTTTCGGACACGACGGAAACGAGTATGTAGTAAGCCCGCTCGCTCTTGTCTACAACAATGAAAACTACTATCTTTACGCCTATTCGGGCGAAACGGGCGAGATACGCACCTACCGCGTGGACCGAGTAACCGACGCGCACGAGCTTTTAGAGCCGCGTGAGAAGAACAGCGTTATCGCCGCTTTTAACCCCGCGACGAGGGCGAAAACCTCCTTCGATATGCTTTCGGGCGAGCTTCGGCGCGTGTCTCTTCTTATCGACAATTCCCTTTCCACCGTCATTATCGACCGTTTCGGCAAGGATACCCGCTTCTTTAAGGAGACTGATAACCTCTTTCGCATTAACGTGGACGTTACCGTCAGCGAGAACTTTTTAGGCTGGGTCTTCGGCTTCGGAGATAAGATAATGATCCTTTCTCCAGATGACGTGAGGGCGCGCTTCGCTACTATGCTTAAGGCGGCGACGAGCGCCTACGATTAAGTCTTGCAAACAGCGCGTTAATATGTATAATTGTATAATTAAGTAAATATTTAATGAGGTATAGCTTTGAACGGTAGAAACGACTCAAAAAGAATAGTGTTCAAGGTGGGAAGCAGTACGCTTATTCACCCTACGGGCAGAACTAATCTGCGGCATATGGGGGAGCTTGCGCGGGTGCTTTGCGACCTTAGAAACGAGGGGCGCGAGATAGTTCTTGTTACCTCGGGAGCGATAGGCGTAGGCGTGGGAAAGCTCGGTCTTCCCTTTCGCCCGTCAGATACCCCCGGGCGGCAGGCGGCGGCGACCGTAGGACAGTGTGAGCTTATGTTTATTTACGATAAGCTTTTTTCCGAATACAGCTGTACCGTCGGTCAGCTTCTTATTACAAAGAGCGACGTGGATGATGAGGAGCGAAGAAAAAATCTTATCAACACCTTTGAAAAGCTCTTTGAATACAAATCAATACCCATTATTAACGAGAACGACTCGGTTGCTGTGGAGGAGATAGTCTACGGTGACAACGACAGTCTTTCCGCTACCGTCGCAAAGCTTATCGGCGCGGACCTTCTTGTAATTCTCACCGATACCGAGGGGCTTTACGACAGAAACCCGAACGAGGCGGGCGCGCGGCTTATCCCTCTCGTGGAAAGAATAACCCCCGAAATCGAGGCGCTCGGAGGCGGCGCGGGAAGCGAGCTCGGAACGGGCGGAATGGCGACTAAGCTGCACGCGGCTAAGCTCGCCACCGACGCAGGGATAGAGACCGTGGTAATGAGCAGCACCCCTATCGACGCTATATACGACCTGCTCGACGGCAAGCCCGTCGGCACGACCTTTAAGGCGGTGACAAAATGACAGATGTAAAGGAACGCGGCGAAGCTGCGAAGCGCGCAAAGAACGCGCTCGCTCTCGCTACAACAGAACAGAAGAACAACGCTCTTGCCGCTATAATAAAAGCTATCAACGAAAACAAGACGACCATACTTTCGGCAAACGAAGAAGACCTCAGAAACGGACGTGACAGCGGACTTTCAACGGGGCTTCTCGACAGGCTTATGCTGAACGACGAGCGGCTACAGGGAATATGCGACAGCATAGACGAGATAATCGGCTTCGACGACCCCACAGGAAAGGTGCTTTCACATATTGAGCGCGACGGGCTTGATATAAATAAGGTCAGCGTCCCTATCGGCGTTATCGGCGTTATCTTCGAGTCGCGCCCGAACGTGGCGGTAGATTCCGCGGCGCTCTGCCTTAAAAGCGGAAACGCCGTTATCCTTCGCGGCGGCAAGGAAGCGATAAACACTAATATAGCGCTTATAGACGTCATACGCTCGGCTATTGCAGGAGCGGGGCTTCCCGCCGACTGCGTAAACCTTATCCACGACGTAACGCGCGCTTCCGCTTCTGAGCTTATGTGCGCTTCAGAATATGTAGACCTGCTTATTCCTCGCGGCGGACGCGGACTTATCGACGCAGTCGTAAAGAACGCCAGCGTTCCCGTAATAGAAACAGGCGCGGGCGTTTGCCATACATATGTAGACAAAGCCGCCGACCTCGAAATGGCGGCGAGGGTAATCTTCAACGCCAAGGTCTCCCGCCCGTCGGTCTGCAACTCGTTAGAATGTATTTTAGTCAACGCGGCTGTCGCAAAAGCAGCGCTTCCAAAAATCAAGGCGGAGCTTGACAAGGCGGGAGTTGAAATGCGCGGTGACAAAGCTACGCTTGAGATACTCCCCGACATAACCCCCGCCTCCGACGAAGACTGGGGAAAAGAGTACAACGACCTTATTATCGCCGCAAGGGTGGTAAACGATATAGACGAGGCAATAGCGCATATCGACCGCTACGGCACAAAGCACAGCGAGGCGATAATAACCGAAGACCGCGAGGCGGCGAAATACTTTCTCAACTGTGTAGACGCGGCGGCGGTCTACGTCAACGCCTCCACCCGCTTTACCGACGGCGGAGTGTTCGGGCTTGGCGCGGAAATCGGCATTAGCACCCAAAAGCTTCACGCGCGCGGACCGCTCGGGCTTCGCGAGCTTACCACCTATAAGTACAAAATACGCGGAAACGGCAGTATTCGGTAGCATTAGCGCGAACCCGCGGATAGAATATTCTTGAATTACCATCTCTTTTGCTGTATTATGCTATATAGATTAACCCAAAAGAAAAGGAGATAATAATGAAAAGATTTCTTTCTGTCGCACTTGTTTTTCTGCTCGCTCTCACACTCCTTGTAGGCTGTAGCTCTTCAAAAAGCTACACCTTCAGCATCGCAACCGGCGATAATGTCAAGATAACGCTTGATACCTCTAATGGTCTTGACCTCGTTCAGGAAAACGGCCAGTTCGCTGTAAAGTCCGGCGACGAAACCATATTCGCGGGTGCCTTCATAGAGGCGGACACTTATACTCAGTATATAAACTCCATTAACGCCGACGGCGGCGAAGCTATTACGGTTATCTCGGAAGACGGCTACGGCGTCTTCTATACGGTAAACGGTGCAGCAGGCGTTGAATACGATTACATTACCTTCCTTGACGGCGGCAACACTGGTATTCTTATGGGCAGCGTTTCCTCTCAAGCGAACGCAGAGGCGGCATTAGAAAGCCTCACCTTTGAGCTTGCGTAAACGATAGG